>DAINNZ010000081.1:0-17104 GCA_036735605.1 Lewinella sp.
CCAAAGCACTCGATATGGCCACCATCCTAGCGCGGCGCGAGGAGCTGAACCACAAGTACAGCACGGCTCTTTTCATTGCCGATATGAATACCCAAGCCGCCGAAGCCATGGGGCTCTTCTACAAAGACAGCCAAGTTCCCAAAGGGCAATACCTCCTCTATCGCCTCACTATCTTCGGCGCACAAGGGCAGCAATACCGCACCACAGCCCTCTACAATCCTAATTTTGATCTAGTTGCCACCCCCCATATCGACGATGCAGAAGCCGCCGATGGCTACGTGCGCCTCACTTGGGATCGGACGAGCCACGAACAGCATTTCACCGCCTACCACATCGAACGATCGGCCGACAATATTCGCTTCGAGCGCCTCAACAAGCAGCCGTATATCAATGCCGTGGATGAAAAACAGGCGTTTGGCATACCCCCCATCACCTATTTGGCCGATGCCGAAAATGAACAGCCCTACTACTACCGCATCATCGGTATCGACGCCTTTGGCCAAGAAAGTGAAGCCAGCGCTAGTGTATTGCTGACCGCGAAAGACCTGATACCACCCATCCCGCCCATCCGCCCAGAAGCAGAACTACTCGATAACAAAAGTATGCAAATTAAGTGGGAACAAGTCCAAACTTCCGAAGACATGACAGGCTACCGCATCAAGCGCAGCCGCACCTTCGATGGTTTATTCCTCCCTATTTCCGAGCTATTACCCAGCAGCACGCGGCAATTTGAAGACCGCGCACCCAGCACGATCTCCGATAATTACTACCAAATTTGCGCCATTGACCGCAGTGGTAATGAAGGCTGTAGTGCCCCCGCCTACGGCTTTATCAAGGACCAAAGGCCGCCGCCTACCCCCACAGGCTTACGGGGCTTTATCGATACCCTCGGCATTGTGCATCTTCAATGGCCACTGAGCACTGCGCCCGATCTGCGTGGCTACCATGTCTATACCGCTAACGACCCCAAGCAGCCCTTCCAACGCCTGAATAAAACCGTCGTTCAGGATACCACTTGGCAAGATACCCTGCCGCTAAATACCCTCACCGAAGAGATTTACTACCGCATCGCTGCCGTGGATAGAAGCGCCAATGTCTCTACTTTTTCCGATTATATTCGCCTAGCCAAGCCAGACACCATAGCGCCTACCCCCGCGATCTTCAACAACTATCGCGCAGAAGATACAGGCATTTATCTGGCTTGGGTCAATAGCAATAGCCGCGATGTCGTCAGCCACCAACTAGAGCGCCGTAGCCTCAACAGCAACTGGGAACGCCTACAAAGCTTCCAAAGCCTAGAAACCAGCTACCTCGACCAAAGCGTCGCCCCAGCTACCGCCTACGAATACCGCATCCGCGCCCTAGACGATGCCGGGCTCTATTCTCCCATCGTGAACACCCTGCAAGTCAACTCCTTACCAAAAAAACCAGGCGAATTACCCGAAATAGCAATTCAAGCCAGCGAAAACGGCCCCCTAACCCTCGCCCTACGCCCCGGCTATGCCACCGAGGAAGTAGCTGAAATCTGGATATACAAAGCGATCAACAGCCAAGCTTTCCAACGCTTTTCACGCCAAAATCCAGCCCTGAGCCTGCAAATCAGCGACGCGGACTATCAGCCCGGCAATACCTACCAGTATCGCTACCGGCTCCTTTTCAAAGATGGCCGAAAATCAGACTATTCCCCCACAAGCAGCTGGCAGCCCTAGCAGCACCCAACAAATAAACCAGTACCAATGACAGATCAGCAACCTACTTACACCGATTTTTTACTACAACTCAGCCTACGTAACCTACACGAACTAGACGAAAGGCTAGCAGAAGATGCTTCACAAACACACGACCCCTACCCTTTGGCCCTTTGGCAGCAGGAGCACAGCTGGTGGCGGCGGCTAGCTAGGCGCTTAGTTGCAGTTGTCGGACAACTTTGATTTGGCCGACAACTGCAAGCGTCTCAGGCATGCGTCTTGGCAGTAACTTTACGGGTATCTTGTTGCGGTTGCGCTAGCTATTTCCCCTGAAAAAACCCACCTTTTTCAAAGAAAGCACTATCTTGCTTCCGCTAACAGCCTTGCTCCTATTAGGAGGCCCTGCCCCTGCGAGCGAAGCGACAGCCAAAAAAATCAATATCAAAAGAAGATGAATGCGAACTACGCTTATTGGCTATTGTTGATCCTTGCTTGGCCCTGTGGGCTACTAGCGCAAACGGATAGCACGCATATTCGTACGATTGATTCCTTGCTGCAAACGGCTTGGAAAACGGCTCGTACGAATACGGCCCAAAGTTTGGAGAACTTACGCGCCATAGAAGCGCTCTATCCTTCGGAAGGCGAGCGATATAAGGAAGGGGTGGTGCTGTATTACTACGGTGTATTCTATAAAAACCTGGGGGAATTTAGCCAAAGCGAAGCCTACTTTAATCAATTTGAGGAAAAGCAAATTCAGCTAGGCGATACGATGCGCATGGCGGCCGTGAGCATGGTGAAAGCCAATCTATATTCCGACCAAGGTAATTTCTCGAAAAGTATGGAAGCAAGCACCCGCGCCTTGGCTTTGTATAGCAGCCAGGCAGATACCAGCGGCATCTTGACGGCGAGCAATAAAATGGGGTACTTACTCAACGAAATAGGCAATTGGGAAGAAGCCTTGCGCTATCATCAAAAGGCTTTATCGCTGGCACAGGCGGCGAAAAATGTAAGCGAAGAAATTATTTCTAACACCAACATCGCCTTGGTGTATGAAGGCCAAAAAGACTATGACATCGCTAGGCGCTACTATCAAAAAGCGTACGAACTAGGGGAAGGTACTGATAATACCTACCAAAAAGTGCTGAACCGCTTCAATTTGGCCAACATTTATATGCTACAAAAGCAAACGGAGGCCGCCGCCCCTTTTGCGTTAGCTGCCAGCAATTTAGCCGATTCCCTCAGCACCCCAGGTTTATCTAGTGCTAGCAAGGCCATACTAGCCAATGTGCTGTTGGCGCAAGGGCAAACCGCAGAAGCCCTCCGAATACTGCAGCAAACCAAAGCGCAATACTACGAGCAAATCGGACTTAGAGACCAGCGCGACCTAGAGGCTTCCTTTGTAGAAGCCTATCAAGTGCAAGGAAATTACAAGGAAGCCTTTACGCATTTAGAGCGGCTGAAAATGTTAAACGATAGCCTAGTAGGAATAGATAGCCGCAAGAATATACAAAGCCTTTCCGTTCGCTTCGAAACCGAGAAAAAGGAAAGCGAAATTGCCTTACTTAATGCCAAGAACGAAGCCTCCACAGCGGTTATTCAACAGAAAAATAGAACCATTTGGATAGGTGCCATCGGTTTTTTGCTGCTAGCGGCACTGAGTAGTTTTCTATACTGGCTCTATCGCAAATACCGCCTGCAAAAGGAAGCCTTGGCGATTGCCTTGCAAGACCGCGAGAACCTCTTGCAAGAAATACACCATCGGGTAAAGAACAATTTGCAGATTATCTCCAGCTTGCTGCGCTTACAATCGAGGTATATGACGGAGGCCGATGCGGTGCAAGCCCTCAACGAAGGGGAGGCTAGGGTAAATTCGATGGCTATTATTCACCACCATCTCTATACCCAAGCTGATCATCTCTCGCAGGTAAATGTACAAAACTATATCGACGATCTTTGCCACCACCTGGCAGCTTCTTTCAATAGCCCTTCGCTGCAAGTGGAGATAAGCAAAGAGGTAGAGCCGCTTTACCTAGATGTGAATACGATGGTCCCCCTGGGCTTAATTCTAAATGAGCTGATTACCAACGCCTATAAATATGCTTTTGTGGGTCGCTCCGAAGGACATATTCTAGTACGGTTTAGCAGCCCTCAAGCGGGAGCACTGGCCATTCAGGTGAAGGATGACGGCGTAGGGAAGCCTATGGATGAAAGTGCGAAGGAAGGATTTGGCTCTCGCCTCATCACCACTTTCCTGCGCAAGCTGGAGGCCGAGCAAACTATTACAATCGAAAACGGTACGCAAATAGAGATCCTTCTAAAAATCCCCCAAAGAAGATGAAGCCCATACCCAAAATACTCATCGTAGAAGATGAACCCCTGATTGCCGAAGACTTGGCCGATATCTGCCGAGGATATGGCTATGAGCTATGCGGAACTGCCTTTAATGGCCGTCAGGCCTTTCCCATTTTAGATGATTGCCAGCCCAATTTATTGCTCTTAGACATCAACCTAGGGGATGGCTTGAGCGGTTTGGAATTGGCAGCTTATGTAAAGAAAAATCATCTCATTCCTTTTATATTTATCACAGCTTATGCCGATAGCACCACCTTGGCCAATGTTCGCGCCTTGGATCCGCTTGGGTTCATCGTAAAGCCTTTTAATAAAGAGCAGGTGTATTCCACCATAGAAATCGCATGGGAAAAACAGCAGGAAGGCCGTCGCTTATCCTTTAATTTGGCAGCGATACAAAAGCAGATCGTGGAGGAACTCTCCCCCAGGGAAATCGAAGTCTTAGAATGCCTCTACAAAGGGATGGATACCGCTGCTACGGCAAAAGCCTTGTTCGTGAGTGCTAATACTGTGAAATATCACCTCAAGAACCTATTCGATAAATTTGGTGTGCATACCCGTGTGGAGTTGTTGGCGAGGATAAAGTAGGCGCAAAACACCGCCCCCATCACTCCACCTTGAAAGTCTGCCCTGCCTTACCTACGCCTGTTATCGTCAACGACTGCCAGGCTTTGGGTAGCCTACCTTTCTTTTGCACGATACCTTCATCCGTAATCTCCAAGCCACCGAAGCCAAAAAGCACGGCTTGTAGCATACCACCAGCGCCCGTAGCAAAATAGGGATTCGTGCCCCCGGCTGTTTCGGCTAAGACGCCAAAAGGCGGTACTTCATTGGGTTGGTAGCTGGCCTCGAAGTGTGCATAAGCCTTTTCCATCTCTCCTAACCGGCTATAAAGCACCGACAGAATAGCCGCCCCCATGGCTGGCCCTTCGGGACTCAGTCGCGGTTCGTAATAGGCCAGATCGCGGCGAATAGCTGCGGGATCGCGAATGATAGCCATCGGATAAGCTAACAGGTTAACATCTGCTTGTTTGATGGGCTGTCCAGCATAGGTTTCGTTTTCTTTCGTGGTGCCATCGGGAAAGCGTAAAATCGGAATATTATCAGCCACTTCTTGCCAAGCCGGATCGGGGGTTTCCCCCAGCACACTAGCTGCTTGCGTAGCAAAACGCAGCACGGTGATCGCCATACCATTCGTATAGGCATTATTGTCGATATTTTCCTCCCATTCATTGGCACCAATCACATTGCGAATGCTATAGCGGCCAGGGCCTTCTCGCTCTACCCGATCGGTCCAAAAATCGGCTACGGCTTTCATCACCGGATAGCCTTTTTGCCGCAACCACGCAGTATCTCGACTCACTTGATAGTATTTCCACATCGCCCAAGCCACATCGCCGCTGATATGATGCTGAAAGGGGCCCGTTAATGCCCAAACTGGCGTATCTTCACTTCCGTCGGCACTACTCTCCCAAGGGTACATTGCCCCTGCGTAGCCATGAGAAAAAGCATTTTGCTTTGCTGCTTCTAATCGTTCATAGCGGTAAGCCATCAGACTTTCGCCCATAGCAGGCTGCATAGCCAATAAGGCAGGGTACATCCAAATTTCCGTATCCCAAAAAACATGCCCATTATATCCTAAACCACTCAAACCCATAGGCGATAAACTATAAGCCTGCCCCGCTCGCGCAAAACTATACAAATGGTAAAGCGCCGAACGAACCGCCAACTGATCCCGCAAATTTCCCTCAATAATAATATCACTTTTCCAAAGCTCATCCCAAGCCGCCTGATGCCGCGCTAGTAAGCGCTTCGTGCCCTCTAGTCGCGCAAAAATCGTGAGTCGCTCCGCTTCATTATGCGGGTCTTTTGCGTGCTCACTTGCGATCGTAGAGCCCACTACCGTGAAAGTATATTCCTGCCCCGCTCGCAATGGCTTATGGAACTTCGCTAAGTGCATATTGTAATCCCAATCCTCATGGATGATCTTCGGCTCCCGACCGTGGCCTTCCTCAAAGATAAAACTTGTAGAGGCGGCTACCTTATGCTTTCCACTAGGGCTTTCTGCCACCGAACTAAGCAAAGGCAGTAAGACGTGCGGACGGTCAATCTCTGTATAAAAATTGCGTACCTCGCGCAAATGATTCGGTGCTTCAATCACACTCATTGGCGTGATCGTTACATCTTTCTTCGCAGTCACCTTCACCGTGGCCATAGCAGTAAAAGGTAAGTGCCGTAATGACAAAAGTCGATGCTCAATGCGCAAACGATCATCAATATCAAAAGTGGTCACCAAGGTAGCCTGCCGCATATCTAAAGACTGCGTGAATCCGCTTATGTCCTTTCCACCAATCCGCCTACCATCCACATCCAAACGGATATTCAAATGGTTGAAGGTCTTGAGGATGTTCGATACCCGCCCTCGCTGGTAATAATCATACACCCCGTTCAATACCACGTCTTGTACCTCCATCGGCAACGGACTGCTAACCAAACCGACCATCCCATTGGCTACCGTGATGCCGTAATAATTCGTAGCATCAATCGCATCCGCGCGTAGCGTCCAAGCGGCCTTATCCTCCGAAGCCTTTTGGGGTAACTGCTGGGCTTTTAAGTCCCCTTTCATGGAGAAAACACATAAAATAGACCCCAGAAAAAGCTGAATGAGTAAAATTATTTTTTGCATGATTCTAAATTTTAATAAACTTTACGTTGATAAGTAGCTGGACTAATCGTCTCATTTTGACTAAGCCCAGCAGACGGGAAGCTAAGCTTTTCAGCAGCTATCTGCCTTTTCAGCAGCTATCTGCCTTTTCAGCAGCTATCTGCCTTTCCCGCGACATGCTGCTAGCGGCTAATCCTTCAATAACCGATGGCCACAACACGCCCATCCCCTAAGTGCTGCATACGGCGAATAAGCTCTATTCCAGGAGGCCGTTTAAGGAGCTGAGCTGGCTGCCCCTGTGTGCTTTCTAGTAGCTCCGCCGCACGAATATATTGCAAGGCGGCCGCATCTTGCCGACCAATGCGAGGCAAGACTTGGGCTTCCCCGCCGGCTAAGAGGTAAGCCGAATCACCTAGCGCAATGAGGTCGTTCAGTGCGGTGAGTTGTAAATCATCCGCCAAAGCCCGAGCTTCCCATTTTCCTTCCTTGTTTCGGCTGAACTGCGTATGGCTCAGGGTATGTACTCGCTGGGGCTTAGCATCCCTCAGCATCGGAAAATTCTCTGCAAAAGTTCGAGCAGCAAAATTAGCATAACTTAAGTTGTTTTTGCGTAAAGTAGGTAGCTGGGCACTGAGCTCGTCTTTATCGGCTAAGGTATATTCTTGACCAGCCACTTGATACGTCAGGATGGGATCCGGCTTTCCGTTTTGGTCTATATCTTGGGTGTAGAGCCGCAATGGCTCCGTAGCACTCGGTTTCCCTAGCGCCGAATTCCATCCCCAATTCCCTGCCAGGAAGCTATGCTCGCTGGTAGGAAGCAAGCAGCGCCACATGCCTTCGCTATAAGGTATCTCTTCTTTTTTCCATTGTTGGCTACCTCTTTGTAGTAGGCTTACGGGCATCCACTCCCCTACTACCACCAAGGTGGCCGAAGCGGGTAAGTAGGCAGCGGCGGTTACTTGCCCTAGTGTGGAAAACTGCCAGTTGGGATCTTTTATAAAATGCCCTTGGCCATCGTTTAGAAGTACTTGGCTTTCGCCTGGCTGCCCATAATAGCCAGCCTGGCCTCGTCCGCCTACAAACAAATCAGGGTAGCCGTCCTGATTAAAATCAGCACTAAGCACACAGCTGCCGTTGGCTAGGAAGTCTTTAGGTAAGCAGTCTTCACAGCGTTGCCAGCCATTGGGGCTAGCGAGATACAGCCGATCGGTAAAGAAGGCTTGTGGTGAGTTGCTCTGCCCGCCACCCGATACCACGTAGAGGTCGAGTAGTCCATCGGCATTGGCATCGAAAAACACAGCAGCCACATCTTCAAAAAGTGAGTCCTGCCCAATCGGACTCGTAGCAGGAAAGGCTTTCATACGAGCCACTCCGTCGCTGCCCCAAACTAACTGCCCCGCTCGCCGTCCGTGGGCAGCCCCTATAAAGGTGCGTACTTCCTTCCCTTGGTGGGCATGGGCAAAAGCAGGGCCTTCATCGCTGCGTGCCCAAGGCTGTAGTGGCTCCGCATCAAAATCAGTATAGCTATTTTCTATCACGCTTAGATAATGTAGCGGTAAGACTGGGGCTTCGTTCGTGACAGTGGCTGCCCCTACGCTAAGTTCATGCACCTCCACACCCGCTGCTAGGCGGCCCACCCATCGATTTTCCGACTGCGACTGAAAGCCCCGCTGCGCCGTAGTAGCGATACTACGGTAGGTGCCATCCGAAAGTAGCAGGCGAATCGGATGGCCCGATAGTTGCGAAGACCAACGCAACTCCAAACGACCATCGGCATACATACGGCAGGCATAGAGGCTATCCGTGAAGCTGCCTACCAAAGCCGCCACTTCCACCCCATCGCCGCTTGTATTTCGATATAAGCTAGCGGGGGCATTGAGGTTATTGACCACTAAATCCAAGTAGCCGTCTTGGTCGAAATCAGCATAGGCCGCTCCAGCAGAAGCGCCTAGCTCCGCCAAGCCCCAAGCCGCTGCTACATTAGTAAACTGCTTATTTCCCAAATTCTTAAAAGCTACATTCGCCACTAGACCCGGTGGCATTTGGTTGGCTAGTTCCAAATTACTCACTTGGCTCGTCGCTTGCTCATTACTGGTAAATTTCAGGTAATCCAGGTCATTCGGCCGCTGCCAGATGCCATTGGTTACGAAAATATCCGTGTGCCCATCCAGGTCGTAATCGGCGAATAAGGCTGACCAGCTCCAGTCGCTAGCGGCCACGCCGGCCATTTGTCCTATTTCGCTAAATTGGCCTTGACCCCGATTCCATTGCAGGCAATTGCGGGGATATTGATGATGGTAGCCAAATTCCCGTTTGATGCTATACACATTATAAGGCTCGGCACTCACTGTATGCTTGAGGGTTCGGTCATCTGCTGGCCGCATATCCAAGGTAAATAGATCGAGCTGCCCATCGTTATCAATATCCCCTACATCACTGCCCATACTGAAATTGGAAGTATGCCCCATTGCTTGGCGGATGCTTTCGTGGAAATGCCCGCTTGGATTAGGCTGGTTGAAGTAGAGGTAGTCGTTTTCGGAGAAATCATTGCAGACGTAGAGATCGGGGCGGCCATTGCCCGTCAAGTCGGCCACGGCAGCACTGAGGCCGTAGCCTATTTTGGAGGCATATAGCCCCTGTTCAAAGCGGGTTTCGGTCAAGGATTGAGGCAGCGGCTGGGAGCTAGCTTGTGCTGCGAGCTTTGCGCTAAAAGGTGTAGCCTTGCCCCTGCGTTTCGCCACCTCTTCTTCAAAAGATTGGCGGATCTGTCCACTGCTAGTGATTTCATTTACCAAGCGGAAGAAGATTTGTCCTTGTGGATCTTGTAGGTTTTCGTAAAGCCGGTCGCCAGCCACCGGATCGGGGGTTTTCCGCCAACTAGCTGGCCCGAAGGTGGCATCATTGTGAACGCTGTGGCAGAGCAGATACATATCCAGATCGCCGTCGCCGTCGTAATCAAACCAATAAGCTTGGGTAGCAAAGCCTTGAAAATCAAGACCATATTTAGCCGCTTCTTCTTTAAAGCTGCCGTCTTTTTGCTGTATGAAAAGCTCATTACCACCTTGTAGGCCTTGGTAGCCAGCCACTTGACAAACGTAGATATCGGGCAATCCATCGCCGTTCACATCCACCACGCTCACACCGGTTGACCACTGCCCGCTGCCCGCCACGCCTGCGATATCGGTTCTATCCTCAAACTGCCAATTTCCTAGGTTGATGTAGTAACGATTGGGCTGTTGGTTGTTGGTAAAAAAGAGGTCGGCCAAGCCGTCGCCGTTGATGTCGGTAGCTGCCACCCCCCCGCCGTTGTAGTAATAGAGGTAGGTGATAATATTCAATTCCTCGGTAGGTTGTAGGCTGTTTTCACTGTTTACTCCGCTTTGCCTCATCTGTTCAAACAGTGTATTTTTTGTTTGGCTAACGCGGGGGCAATGGGCGAATTGGAGGAGCAAGAGGAGCCCCATACTAACATAAGCGAAAGGCCGCCACCCAGCAGGGATGAAAAAAGGCATAAGTGGTTAATTTATCGGCTGGCGGCGGCGGCTTGTAGTAGCAGCGGCTTGTAGTAGCAGCGGGCTATCATTATTTCGAGCCACTAGTAAGCGACGGCCTTGGGGGCTTTCAAGCCAGCACATATTGCGTACTTCGCCCATCCATTGCAGGCCTTGATAGGCAGAGGGGCTTGAGCGTAGGTTGCCTTTTCCGTCGTTCAGGAGTAGGTTGCCTCGATCGGCGGCATAGCGGCCTACTTCGGGTTTGGCGTAGTTGAAATTGCCGCCGGTGATGAGATCGAGATGGCCATCTCCGTTGGCATCAAAGGCCGTGAATGCGAAGATAGGGCTTTGCTGCGCTACGATGGGCAAAGGCTGTAGCTGATAAGCATTCGGGCTGCTAAGGAGTAGGATCGACCGAAGCTCTTGCGCCTCCAGCACCAAGGAGCGCTGGAGGTTTTCCGGCTCAAAGATATCTGCCATGGTTTGGTCGCCAAACTCTTCGTAGCGGATGTATTGCTTGCGTAAGCCGGGCATTTGTTTATTTAGATCATGGAGCAAAGCAAAGGGGTAAGCCTTTTCTCCTTCCCAGCTGGTGAGAATTTGCTCGGCCTTGCCGTTTTGATCAAAGTCGTTGAGGTAGAGTTGTATGGGCTGTTCAGCACTAGCGCGGAAACGCGAATTTAGGCCGTGGTTACCTAGCACTAGGTCATCGTAGCCGTCTTGGTTAAAATCAGCGATTAGCAGACTATTGTACCAGCCGGATAGCTTGCTGGGCAGGTATTGATCGCTGATATTTTTCAGTTCACCGCCTTGCCATTGGAGTAGCTGCGGTGCCATCCATTCACCAACGATTACGAGGGCTTCTACGCCTTGGGCGATTTTTGCCCAGCCGGCGGCCGTGACCATACCAATGTCTTTCAGGGCAGCTTCGGCGGCAGGGGTAAATTGGCCTTTACCGTCGTTGAGGAGCAAAAAGCTAGTGGCGGGTGCGCCATATAGCCCCGGACGCATACGCCCCCCCACAAACAGATCGAGGTCGCCATCGCCATCTACGTCGTGGGCTACTACACGGCTGCTGTTGACGGGCCGGCTGCTGCTCGGTAGTGGTTGTGAGCCTTTTTGCCACTTTTGGCCATTTCCCTGATTGATATAAAGGCGATCTATGAGGGAAAAATCGGTACTGCTAAACTCGCTTCCACCACTCGCTACGTAAATATCTGTAAGGCCATCGCCATTGGCATCGAAGCAGGTGCAACTTACGTCTTCGCTAGCCGCATCGGCCGCCATGGGCGATTGTCCATCGGGCCCTACAACCGCTCGGTACCCACCAGCTTGGTAGAGATAGACTTGACCGGCTTGGCCTTTGGCTCCCCCAATGTAGAAATCGGTGAAGCCATCGCCGTTGAAATCGCCGCTGCATAAAGCGGGGCCTTCGGCACTGAGCATGTGGAATAGAAGGGGATCGTTATCGAAGTCGCTATGTCGATTTTCTTTGTGTTGGAAACCGATACCCCAGTCGGTCGGCTCTAAAGCCTCTAACAAGGGCCTAGGAGGCGCTAGGGCGATAGTTGCAGTATTTCGGGTAGCTTCCTTTGCTTGGTCAAGTATAAGATGCTGATTAGTGGCTACTTGGGCATAGTGGCTTTGGCTGCCATCGGGCCAACGAATGATAAGGCTATCGAGTGTTTGGTGCTGGCCTAGGCCGAAATGCAAACGCGCATCAACGGTTGATTGAAAGCCGCGCATGGGCATGTGTTCCATCATGAACTGTTGGTTGGCAGCATAGGCGGTCGCTTTAGTACCGATAGCAAAGGTATTAGCAGCCGTACCTTTAAAGCTGAGTTGTAGCCATCGCCGCGCTGGCAGTTGTTGGCTGGCATGATTGCGATAGACTAGCGCCTTGGCGTTGACATTATTGACCACCAAGTCGAGGTCGCCGTCATTGTCTAAATCGGCATAAGCAGCGCCATTGCTAAAGCCCAGATAAGCTAAGCCAAGGGCCGCACTTTGCTCCTCGAAGCGGTAGTCGCCGCCAGGGCCGGTGTTGCGAAAGGCGTAGTTAGGTACGGGGTTAGAGGGAATTGCATCCACTAGGCTTTTGAAATCGACCCCTTCCTTGGTGATGATACTGCGCTTTACTTCGTCGTCGGCGATATAGTCTAGGAAGTCGCGGTTGGTTAGGTCTTGGTAGATGCCGTTGGCAACAAATAGGTCTTTGTAGCCATCGTTATCCATGTCGAAGATAAGCGCCCCCCAGCTCCAGTCGGTAGCCTCTACCCCACTCAAGCGGCCTATTTCACTGAAGGTGCCGTCGCCGTTGTTTCGTTGCAACATATTGCGGGTGAACTGGTGGAAATAATCGTTTTCGAGATTATACTGATAGCGATTCCAGTTTTCGAAGGTAGTAGCCGTTTTGATGCGGTGGTTGGTTCTAGGCAGCATTTCTGTGACGAAGATATCGGGGTAGCCATCGTTGTTGATATCGGCCATATCAGCTCCCATACTGGCTGCGCTGATGCTTTGCATTCGCTCGGTGAGCACCTCTTTAAAAGTACCGTTTTGTTGATTAATATAGAGATAATCGCGCTCGAAGAAGTCGTTGGAGACGTAGATGTCCTGCCAACCATCGTTATCGATATCCCCTACGGTAACACCTAAGCCGAAACCGATTACGGAACCATAGATACCGGCGGCCTCGCTTACGTCTTCGAAGCGCAGCTGGCTAGGCTGATCGGGGCTAGCAGGGATAAGTTGGTTGCGAAAGAGCTTATCGCCCCCCACAGGGTCGCGTTTAGGTCGCTCATTTTTCTGTAGGTTGAAGCTACCAATAGCTTGGTAGGAATTATTCAGCAGGTAGAGATCTAGATCGCCATCCTTGTCGTAGTCGAAGAAAACGCCGTGGGTGCCGTAGCCTGGGTCGGCAATGCCATACTGTTCCGCCATTTCTAAGAAGGTACCGTCTTGCTGGTTGATAAAAAGCTCATTCTTTTTGTTGTCGCCACTTACTTCACCGGAATTACAGACGTAGATATCCAGCCAGCCGTCGCCATTTACATCAGCCATGGAAACGCCAGTGCTCCAGGCGCCTTTGCCTGCTACGCCTGCGGCAGTTGTAACATCTTCGAACTGCATATTCCCACGGTTGAGGTAGAGGCGGTTGGGGGCTAGGTTGCCAGTAAAATACAGATCAGGTAAACCATCGTTATTGACATCCCCAATGGCGACGCCGCCACCGTTGTAGTAGTTCCGATAGGTATAAATATTGAAGTCTTTGTCGAATGACAGCGTATTGGCAAAATCAATGCCGGTGGCCTCAGCCGATAGGGGCTCGAAGAGGGTCTGCCCGTTCCAGATCGGCTGTGTATTTGGGTTTACGGTTGGCTCCGCCCGTTTACAAGCTGCCACGAGCACTAATAAAAAAACAAGAAGGACGTATTTCACTATTTTCTACTTTTTGCACAGCACAATGAGCGGGTGGGTAATATCGCAACCCTATACGCTTGGCTCCCGCCAGACGAAGGCGTGGTTGTTTCGCCTTATTTCCGCTAAGAGAGGGGGCGCTATTCCTCCTCCTCTAGCTCAAACTCTTGGAAGCGATCGCCATCGTGGATAAGGTTGAAGCGATCCTCGATGCTCCCGAAAGCGATAGGAGCTTGCCCAGGAAAGGCTAATTTGCCGACGTAGCCACTGATCTCACCCGTTTCAAAGCTTTGTTCGAGAATGCTGAGTGTTTGTTTAGTTTCGTCCGCTGTGTTCCAGTAATCGATTTGTAGTAGTCTAAAATCGGCATTGTAGGTAACCTCTAGCCATTCGCTGGCCATACCTGGGTAGAAGCCATCCGAGCGATAGCGAACTACGATCTTCTCCACCATTGTCTCCTCCGACCTTGGTTCAGCTGCCTGGGCAGTATTGGCGTCGCTTGATGGCGTATTGTTTCCACAAGCTAGTAGGCAAGCTAACAAGAGGAGGAAGCTAATTCGTTGTAACATATTTAAATTGCATGATTAAGGTGAGCAAAGATACAGCAATTTCTCTGAAATAAACAGCTGGGTAGCGATCTGGTAGTTTTATAGTCTTTCGAGGTGAGCAATAAATTAACCTATCAAGAGCATGATTTAAAACACGGGTAATATGCCGTTAAAACGAAGGCTAGAACTTTGCTCTAAATTTCCTCACATGCCGATTGTTCAAGAATGGGAAGTAGCCCAAAGCCTAGGATTACACAAATTAGGCGCTAACGGACTGAGTATTTCGAGAGGTCTTATGAATTGGTTGCGCATCAAGCAGCTCAACACTTTATACGATCGTTTAAGCCATTTGGAAGGCTTGGCTTTTATCGATGCTGTGCTGGATCATTTGCAGGTCAAGGCAGATATTTCGGCTGCGGATCTTGCGCGCCTCCCCAAAAACGGCCCCTTTGTGGTTGTGGCTAATCATCCGCTTGGGGGCATCGATGGTTTGCTATTGTTGAAGCTGTTGTTAAAGCACAATCCGGAGACGAAAGTGATGGCTAATTTTTTGCTCGGGAAGATTGAGCCATTGGCTCCTCATCTGTGTCAAGTGAACCCATTCGAAGGTCGCAAAGCGGCTTTTAGTAGTAGCGCTGGCCTTCGTGCTGCGTTGCGGCAGTTGCAATCGGGTCATCCCCTTGCCATTTTCCCAGCGGGAGAAGTGGCCAGTCGTAAAAAAGGCTGGGTAGGCCCTATCGACGATAAAGCTTGGTCGGAAAGTGCCCTGCGGCTGATTCAAAAAGCTAAAGTGCCCGTAGTTCCTTTATTTTTCAAAGCACGGAATAGCGATTTATTTTACTTCCTTTCGGGCATTCATCAGGATTTACGTACAGCTAGTTTAGCCGCTGAAGTGGTAAAAGCCCGGAATAAAGTCGTTCCCATTCGCATTGGTCTTCCGATTTGCGTAGCGGAGCAACAGCAATTTCCAGATCTAGCCGATTACACCGAGTATCTTCGCAAGAAAACCTTCCAGTTAGGCTATGCCTACCCGAAACGCCAGCCGCTTACCTTACGCCCCTTCCGACTCAAAAAAGGCAGCGCAGCCATTGGCACGGCAGCCCCTAGAGAAGCCCTCCTTGCAGCTATACAAGCCCTAGACACAGAAGACACTTTGCTCTTTAGCAGCGGCAAATTTCAGGTTTTCTTCACCCAATTGGCAGCCACTTCTCCGATTCTGCACGAATTGGGCCATTGGCGGGAGCGTACCTTTCGTGCGGTAGGCGAAGGTAGCAACAAAGCATTAGATATAGATGCCTACGATACTAGCTACCATCATTTGATACTTTGGGATAGTAAGCAAGAACAGCTAGCGGGTGCCTACCGCTTGGGTATCGGGAAGCAGCTTTATACCCAAGGAGGTATCCAAGGTTTTTATTTGAGCGAATCCTTCACCTTTCCAGCCGCCACCCACTATCTGTTTGAGCAAGGAATAGAAATGGGGCGTGCCTTAGTAACGATTCCCTACCAAAAGAAAGCCACCCCGCTCTTTTTACTATGGCGCGGAATTGGGCAGGTGCTGGAGCGCTACCCCACCCAGCAATACCTACTAGGCGCCGCTAGCATTAGTAGCATGTATAGCCCTTACAGCCAGTCTGTCATGCTGGCTTACTTAGCGCAAGCCCATGCCGA
The DNA here is from genome assembly GCA_036735605.1 of Lewinella sp. Classification (GTDB taxonomy): domain Bacteria; phylum Bacteroidota; class Bacteroidia; order Chitinophagales; family Saprospiraceae; genus Neolewinella. The sequence goes on from DAINNZ010000081.1 coordinate 15,836, forward strand.
TCCGCATATCTTTGGGCAGTTGCGTCCCAAGCGGGCCTTTCGGTCGGTGCTCAAGCAACAAGACCTCCGGCAACTACACGGACTAGGGCCGCGCGATGTAGCTGCCGTGGATAAAATCATACAGGAAATTGAGCCGCTTGGGCTGCAAATCCCGATTTTAATCAAAAAATATTTACTACAAGAAGCAAAGGTACTGGGCTTTAATGTGGATACGTCCTTCAACAATGCCATAGATGTGCTGCTTTGCATCGACCGAAAAAAGCTAATTCCGCTACAACAAACTTGGTTTGAAAATAGGCCTTTGCGCTCTTAACGACTTACACCGCTTCGCAAGACCTCGTTTTTGGCAAGAATGCAGGGGCAGCGGTCTCTTGTTATTACAAGCTACTTAGCCGGCTTAGCCTAAGGCACTTTGGTTTACTTTAGGCTACACTTGCGCTGTAAAGCAAACCCTTGCCCCTGCACGCCGTGCCCGCCTCTGGGCGAGAGCAACGAGTCTGTACGTATCCGTATGGATGGACACAGCGTGCCCACTAGAACGCTCTCAAAGCTTTCGCTCGTTCAGGATGAATCAATCAATTGAATTTCAAGAAGGCCGAAAATCCATATCTTTGCAGTAAAATTTGCTCCTCCATGGCTTATATTCTCTTTTTCAAAGCCTTACATGTGGTAGGCTTCATTAGTTGGTTTGCAGGTTTGTTTTACTTGGGTCGCATTTTGGTGAACCATGCCGAGAGCGACCAGCGGCCGCCCGTTGAGCAGCCTATTTTGACACGGGAATACGTAGGGGCAGCCCAACGGGTCTATAGTATCATCACCCAACCGGCGATGCTAATCACTTGGGCTGCGGGGCTACTGATGCTTGCTTTTGGCTGGCATAGCATGGCCTATTTCAGTACCGGCACGCCGGGCTGGATGCACTTAAAGCTGACACTGCTGCTCTTGCTACTGGCCTACCAGCTCTACACCCATCGGCGGATCATGCGCCCAATGGCACTAGGCGAACGGCCTTTTAGCACTTGGCAACTACGGCTTTGGAATGAAGTGCCTACTTTTTTCCTCGTATCGATTTCCTTTATAGCTGTTTTCGGCAAGGCTGGACAATTGAACTACGGCTATTTATTGCTAGGCGTGGCTGTTTTTTCAGGCCTAGTGTATAGAGGAGCCGTGGCTTACCGCAAAAAACGCACTTAAGTACTCGGACCAAATTAATTGCACCTTTTCACTCGGCATCTTTTGCTCCCAGCCAGCGTTAAAAAGCCTCGTCTT
>DAINNZ010000082.1:0-16909 GCA_036735605.1 Lewinella sp.
GGGAGCAAAAGATGCCGAGTGAAAAGGTGTAATTAATTTTGTCCGAGTACTTATATGGATTTTTCAACTAAGCTTTTAACCAATGACCAAAGAAGAATTGACCGCCGCCGCTTACGAGGATAACATGAAGTTGTTACTCTCTCGCCTGCAACACCGCTTCGCAAAGGTAGCCGAAGGCGGTGGCCAAAAACGCATCGCTAAGCAACATGAACAAGGTAAATTAACGGCTCGTGAACGAGTTGACTTGCTAATTGACCCTGCTACCGACTTCCTCGAGATCGGTGCCTTTACGGGCTGGGAGATGTATGCCGAACACGGTGGTTGCCCCGCAGGCGGCGTAATTGTTGGTTTGGGGCGCATCCACGGCCGCCAATGCATAATTGTAGCCAACGATGCGACCGTGAAAGCAGGCGCTTGGTTCCCGATCACCGGCAAAAAGAACCTTCGCGCTCAAGAGATCGCTATGGAAAATCGCTTGCCGATCATCTACTTAGTGGATAGTGCTGGCATCTATCTGCCACTACAAGATGAAATTTTTGCCGATAAAGATCACTTCGGCCGTATTTTCCGCAACAATGCCCGCATGAGCAGTATGGGCATCCCACAAATTTCCGCCGTGATGGGCAGTTGTGTCGCTGGCGGCGCGTATTTACCGATCATGAGTGATGAAGCGCTCATCGTAGAAGGTACAGGCAGCATCTACCTGGCTGGCCCCTACTTAGTAAAAGCAGCCATCGGGGAGGAAGTGGATAGCGAAACCCTAGGCGGTGCAAGTACCCACTCCGAAATTAGTGGCGTTACCGACTACAAAGTGCCGGATGACCAGACAGCCATTGCTACTATCCGCGAGCTAGTAAGCCATTTAGGCCACGCTCCTACTCCAACCTTCGATCGGATAGCCGCACAACCGGCTGCCGGCGACGCCGACGCCATCCTGCGCGTACTCCCCGATGACCCCACCAAGCCCTACGACAGCAAAAAGCTCGTCGCCGCCTTGGTCGATGAGGGGAAATTTACGGAATACAAAGAGGGCTACGGCAAAACAATCTTGTGCGCCTACGCCCGCATCGATGGCTGGTCGGTAGGGATTGTGGCCAACAATCGGTCGATCATTAAGAACAAAAAGGGGGAAATGCAGTTCGGAGGCGTTATTTACAGCGATTCAGCAGATAAAGCAGCTCGCTTCATCATGAATTGTAACCAAAAGAAGATTCCACTTGTTTTCCTACACGACGTAACAGGTTTCATGGTAGGCTCCAAATCAGAACAAGGTGGGATCATCAAAGACGGTGCAAAAATGGTGAGCGCGATGGCTAATAGCGTAGTGCCCAAGTTTACCGTAGTAGTAGGCAACAGCTACGGTGCTGGCAATTATGCCATGTGTGGCCGCGCCTACGACCCGCGCTTCATGCTGGCTTGGCCAACGGCTAATATCGCTGTAATGGGGGGAACCCAAGCCGCTAAAGTGCTGCTACAAATACAGGTAAGTAGCCAAAAAGCAAAAGGAGAAACCGTTTCAGCCAGAGACGAAAAAGCCCTGCTCGAAAAAATAGAAAAACGCTACAGCGACCAAACCTCCCCCTACTACGCAGCGGCCCGCCTCTGGGTAGATGCCATCATCGATCCGAGGGCAACCCGCCAATGGATCAGCAACGGTATCGAAGCAGCCGCTAACGCCCCTATGGAACCCTACAATGTCGGCGTTATTCAAACTTAATATTTCATCTTATGCTTACCTACTTTCCGTGGGTGATTTTGCTGCTCCATGTAGCACTTTTACTAGGAATTGATTTCTTCGTTCTTCACAAAAAAAATACAGTTCCAACTAGCAAGAAGGCCTTAGGTGAAAGCGCTTTTTTTGTGGTCAATGCCTTGCTCTTCGCAGGAATTCTTTATGTGCTTTTTCAACATGACTACGTAGAAAATAGTCAAGGTCTTCAGGCCTCCGAGGCGGTGATTAAGTACCTTACAGGCTATGCCATTGAGCTATCGCTAAGTGTCGATAACCTCTTCGTGATCGCGCTTATTTTTACCAATTACAAGATTCCGCTCGCCTATCAACACGGCCTGCTCTTTCTAGGGATTTTAGGGGCCATTATCTTTCGGGCTATCCTAATTAGTATTGGCCTGGTGCTCGTACACAAGATAGAAAGTATTACCATTGTGTTCGGCCTTTTCTTGCTCTACACCGCCTTCAATATGCTGCGGGAGGAAAAAGAAGAGGAAGAAAATAAGGAAGCACACCAACCTAAAGGTATCATCCAGTTCTTTTCCATTAGCAAAGAATTGGATGGCGCAAAGTATAGAACCCGCAAGGATGGCAAATGGGTCTTCACGGGCATGTTTGGCGCATTACTAACGATTGAGTTCACCGACCTACTCTTCGCTTTAGATAGCATACCGGCCATTTTTGCTATCACCACAGATCCTTTCATCGTCTTTAGTTCCAATATTTTTGCGATTATGGGCCTGCGATCGCTTTACTTCTTTTTGGCTAATATGCTGGAGAAATTCCACTTCCTCAAGTACAGCGTTTTTGCCATCCTGATCTTCGTATCCATTAAATTGATGACAGCGATGTGGGTAGAGATTCCAGAATGGTTCTCGCTCTTATTCATAAGCCTATCCCTAGCGGCTGGCGTATGGGTTTCCCTACAAAACAGTAAAAAGAAAGAGGGGCTACAAAACTAGTGGGGTAAGCTCCGAAGGGCTTTTTTTACGATGTAAGCGGTTGCCTTGGTCGGGTGGGCTGCTAGCCAACGATCACAAACCGCCCGTACGAAGCTTGGCTGTGTTTTGGCTGCGTCGTTGAGCCAATTGCCAACACTATTTTGAACATATAGCGAAGGGTCGGAGGCTAATGGCTCTAGGATCGGAAGCCCTTTTGCTGGCTCGGTTTTCAGCACTTCTAGGTGAGCGCACCAAACGCCTCTAGGCCGTGTCGCTTCACTGGCAAAACGGCGTATGTTCGCGTCCTCGCTGTATGCCCACTGCGATAGCACGGTAAGGCTAGCTTCTATTTCTTTCGCTATGCGGGGGCGAACGGCTAGCCAAGCTATTTCCCGCACCCCAAAATGGGCATCGGCAGCAAAGGGATAGATGGCCTTTAAGAGCGAGGGCAGGTCTAAAGCTACGTCGCTGGCCGTCGCATAAGCACTCCAACAGCGAACTATATCGGAAGGATGCTTCGCTAGCCCTTGTAGCCAATCGATATCCTTCGCTGCACTTGCCCAATCGAAAAGTGCCTGCCCGATTGCCTCATTTTTAGTATTGACGGTTTGCTTCACCAACGCATCTAATCGGTCGATCACTGGCGCATAGTAGTGCGAGCGGCTCTGCTGTTGCAATACATGCTGTAGTAACTTCCTGACGTCAATGGCTAGCCATTCCATTAGGTTGGCGGTTTCTAGGCTACCCAGTTGGAGCTGCGCCAATACTTCCGGGGGTATCGCTTGTATGGAACGCGCTCCTTTACGCTTCGTCATTCGGCAACTGATCTACGTCCAACAAACCAAGCGGCAATTCCATCCGAATGAGCTGCTGCTCGGGGTCTTCGGCTATTACCAAGTCATCGTGTAGTGGGATAAAGACATCTTTACCCGCCACTTCCAACAGTGCCAAGTAGTGCTCGGGCATATCCAAAACATCCACTATGGGGCCTAGCTGTTCATAGCCCTCCGCTGCGATATACCAGCCTATCAAGTGAGTGTAAGGATGGTCGTCAGGCGGTGCCTCGGCGGTGATATGCTCAGTTGGTAAGAAAATAGGCTGGTTGCTCAGCAGGCTCGCCATTTCCCGCCGGTCAATGTCTTCCAGTTTTAATAGCACCATCCCCCCCATTCTAATTTGCTCAATAAAATGCGGAAAAGCGGGCGTGCCCACAAACAACACCTTAGCTGCTAACAAATCATCTTCGAAATGCTCCTCAACAATGGCTTTGAGCTCACCCGCTGTTCCGTGTGGCTTCCCGATTCGTCCTATTTGCGTAAGTTCCATATACTTTAAACTCCGATCTATTTAAGAAGGTCTTTCGCCTCCATACAGCTGTTCTCCTTGCTCTAGGGGTAATGTTTGGCTGCCGCTTCGCTCGCAGGGGCAGCTGCTGCTTGGTGGCGCAAGACCCTTGCAAGAAGTAGCTGCCTACTGCCGTATAGGTCAGCACTGCGCTACAAGGTAAAGCCTTGCCCCCGCGTTAGCCAACATTTAAGTACTCGGACAAAATTAATTACACCTTTTCACTCGGCATCTTTTGCTCCCAGCCAGCGTTAAAAAGCCTCGTCTTAGCACCACTAAGCCTACGTTTTTTGCCTCGGCTGAAAGCAAAATCTACCAGATTGAAAAGTTGCATTAAATAGAGGATATGTGAGCCAATTTTGTACGCGCACGCACGCTGTGCGCGCGCAAATACAAAATCCGTTTACATATCCTTTAATATGTCCGAGTACTTAAGCTATAAAAATCTATCCTAAAGCAGTGCCATTCTGGCAGATTGCCCCACCAGGTGCTGACTACTAGTCGAGCGTGTCTAAAGGCAGCCCGAAGGCTTCCGCCACGCCCGGGTAAATCACCTTTCCTCTCACGATATTGAGGCCTTTAGCGAGGCTGGCATTATCGGCGCAAGCTTTTTCCCAGCCTTTATCGGCTAGCTGAATCACGTAAGGTGTAGTGGCGTTGGTGAGCGCTACGGTGCTGGTAAAAGGCACCGCGCCAGGCATATTGGCTACACAATAGTGTACGATACCATCCACTTCATAGGTTGGGTCTTCATGGGTAGTTGGCTTGCAAGTTTCGATACAGCCACCTTGATCTACTGCCACATCCACCAGAACCGTTTTCGGCTCCATTTCTTGTAGCATATCGCGAGTGATTAAGTGAGGAGCCTTAGCACCCGGGATGAGCACGGCACCTACAATAAGGTCGGCCGTCTTGATATGCTGGCGAATGTTGTATTCGTTGCTGTAAATCGTGGTTACGTTAGCCGGCATAATCTCACTGAGGTAACGCAGACGATTAAGGCTGATATCCATAATGGTAACGTCTGCCCCAAGGCCGGCAGCCATGATAGCGGCATTGGAACCTACCACGCCCCCGCCTAAAATCAGTACTTTCGCTCTGCGTGTACCGGGAACACCCCCTAAGAGAATACCTTTGCCACCCGATGGCTTTTCAAGGTATTTAGCACCTTCCTGGATAGCCATCCGGCCTGCTACTTCGCTCATCGGCACGAGCAAGGGAAGGCTGCGATCCGTCAGTTCTACTGTTTCGTAGGCTAAGCAAACCGCCTTGCGCTCGATCATGGCATGCGTGAGCGGTTCGTAGCTAGCAAAATGGAAATAGGTGAAGAGTAATTGATTTTCACGGATCAAGCTATACTCTAGCTCGATCGGCTCCTTTACCTTCACAATCATTTCTGCTTGAGCGTACACCTCTTCAATCGTGGCTAGCATGGTAGCACCTGCGGCTTGGTAGGCCGCATCACTATAGCCAGAGCCTTCGCCGGCAGTGGCTTGCACCAATACGCGATGACCGCGTTTGCTGAGCTCAATTACACCAGCGGGGGTAAGACCAACGCGGTTCTCGTTGTTTTTAATTTCTTTCGGACATCCTACAATCATCTGCCGCTTATTTTTGGTTTTTATAATTTGGTTAGTCGGCTTTAGTGGCTGCTAGCGTGGCAGTTAGCGTGGCAGTTAGCATGGGTCATTAAAGCGGCACAAAGATGCACCAATTTTATAAAAAAAACCAAAAAAGCGATCTATTCAGCAACTAAAACCAAAGTACCTCTTTGGTTGGTAGTAAGGCGGCTAATTTTCTTTAGTCCATAGAAGCGAAAGTCAACTACTTCACGCCAACTAGGGTTGCGGATAGGGTCGAAATGGTATAACTTAGAGCCTGCCCCTGCGAGTAAACTGCCATCGCGAAGCACGGTAAAATCTTCTTGCCCTACGAGGGTACTGCCGACTAAGCGAGGCGGGTCGGTGAGGCGATACAAGTTCAGTTCCATCAAAGCCCAGCCGCCACCGGCTTGTACTTCTTTGCGAACGAATAGCAAGTTCCCATTGGGAAGGCGGCGAAAGGTGCGGCCGATATTTTCTTGAACCGGGATAGCGGAGGTGCTGCCCAAGGAAATAATGGCCAATTTGCTCACAGCACCCGTCAGAAAGACGGCCAGTTGCCGGCTAGAGAGCCATTCGTAATAAGCCAAGCCGTTGAGATAGGGAAAGATGGGCTCTCCATTATCAATCCGGTTAGCAGGGAAGCGCCAGAGCCGTATGACGGTATCTTTACCCACATATTCTTGGCGAACAGCTGAAAAATGGCTGCCGTCGCCGATGGGAGCTGGTGAATATTCCCCACTCAGCGTGCGCGTCACGCGGGTTTGCGATCGGTTCTTTAGGTCGAAGGAAAATAAATCGGGTTGTGGCATATCAGGGTACTGCACCGCCATGAGCAGCGTATTATCATCTACAAAAGCAGGCTGATTATTGTAACCATAGGGATTGAAAGCGCTGAGATAGCGCGGATTGGAAAAGCTGAAAGCCGTATCGCGTTGCTGAAAATCGAAGGCAAAAACCTTAGTAACAGGAAGCTGAGCCAACAAGCCAAATAAGCTGAAGCTACAACATAAAGAAGCAAGTGCCAATCGCATAGTTTACTATTTTGGGTGTATTTAGGCGGTAAAGATAAGCAAATTCAAACAATAGCCTACCTTTACGGGCATGATGACAAACAAGGATATTGCCAAAGCTTTTCAAGAGCTGGCGCAGTTGATGGAACTGCATCAGGAGAATCCCTACAAGATTCGATCCTATGAGAACGCCTACCTGAAGTTGCGCAAGCTAGACGAGCCCTTGGCTACACTAAGTGCCGACGAGATAGCACAATTACCAGGTGTTGGCGCCGCTATCACGGCCAAGATACAGGAACTACTGCATACTGGCGAGCTAGAAGCCCTACAAACTTACCAAGCAAAAACCCCAGCAGGTGTAGTAGAAATGCTACAAATCAACGGCTTTGGTCCGAAGAAAATACGGAGCATCTGGAAAGAATTAGGCGTTGAAAGTATCGGAGAGCTACAGTATGCCCTCAATGAAAACCGCTTGCTAGAACTAAAAGGCTTCGGGGAAAAAACGCAGGAAGAACTACAAGAAAAAATTGCTTTTTTTCAGAAAAGTAGCGGCCACTACCTTTACCGTACCCTAGAAAAACCAGCGCAAGCATTGCTTGCCTATGCCCGAAAACAGCTAGCCAACTGCCGTTGGGAAGAAAGTGGTGCCCTCCGCCGCCAAGCCACAACCCTTTCTCATATTAGCCTCCTTACCACCGCTACGGCAGCCGAACTCAGTCAGTTAACCGAACTGAGCATCCATACCGCTACGGCTACTCAAAGCAGTGCCTTGTTTCAAGGCTACCCTATTGAAATTCATCATTGCGAGGCTAGCAATTGGGGCAGCAAGCAATTCAAACACAGCGGTAACCCAGCCTTTTTAGCGGCTTTTGTAGAGCGTTTCCCACAACAAAACTTTACGGCTTTAGCAGAAGAGCAGCTAGTTTTCGAGCGAGCAGGAATTCCCTTTTTAGCGGCGCCGCTTCGGGAAGACGATCGTTTCCTGAGTAACGGCCAGCGCCCGACATTGATTCAACTAAGTGATCTTCGAGGTATTTTGCACTGTCATACCACCTATTCAGATGGGATACACAGCCTAGCCCAAATGGCCGAAACAGCACGCGATCAGGCGTATGGCTACTTACTCGTTACGGATCACTCCCAATCCGCTGTGTATGCCAATGGTTTGAAAGCCAATAGAGTCGAACAACAATGGCGCGAGATCGACGCCTTGAATGAAAAAATGGCTCCTTTTCGTATCCTCAAAGGAATCGAAAGCGATATTCTGATGGATGGTAGCCTAGACTACCCTGAGGAGCTGCTCGCCGGCTTTGATCTCGTAATTGCCTCCGTCCATAGCCATTTGAAGATGGATGAAGAAAAAGCTACCCAACGGTTGCTAGCAGCCATCCGAAACCCCTATACCCACATACTAGGCCACCCGACCGGCCGTTTATTACTCAGCAGAAGTGGCTACCCTATCCATCACCAACGGATCATTGACGCCTGCGCTGAAAATCGCGTGGCCATCGAGCTCAATGCTAATCCGATGCGTTTAGACATGGACTGGTCTTGGATACCTTACGCCATCGAGCAAAAAGTACCGATTTGTATCAATCCAGATGCGCACGCCATCGGCGGGCTGCAAGATCTACGCTACGGTGTTTTAGCCGCTCAAAAGGGAGGGCTCACCGCTGCTGACTGTATCAACTGCTTGGAGCTGAAGGATTTCCTAGCTTGGTGGGGAAAGTAGCGAGGCTTAGGGCTAGGAGGAATAAAGTTGTTCGTATGAAGTATTTGCTAGCATTGTTACTAACCATAGCGGGGTTAATCAGCGGCCATTTAAAAGCGCAGACTCCACTTTTTAAAGATTCGGTGGAGGTACAGCGAACCGATACCATTTACTTTTCTTTCGGTAGTGCGGCTATTTCGCCCGCTGCCGCAAGGGTGCTGGATGATCTTTGGGCCTACTACCAACCGCCCTACGAACTCTACCTCGAAGGCCACACCGATGCCGTGGGCTCGCAAGCACTCAACCAGGTGCTATCAGATAAGCGAGCAAATGTCGTAGCTCAATATATGATACAGCAAGGTTGGCCTGCCCAGCATATTCAGACTAGAGCATTTGGGAAGCAAAGGCTACTCATCGCCACCCAAGACAAGGAGGAGCGCAATCGCCGCGTATTCTTACGTACGGGTATCCCACACAAATACAAACTCTTTAGAGGCCAAGTGACCGACTCGCTGGGTAATCCACTGCCTGCCGGTTTGATTGCACACGGTCGTTATCTACGCGATACTACACAAGCCGACGAAAATGGCTACTTCAAACTCTGGCTACCCGTAGGGCAAGTAATCGGCTTAGATATTTACGCCCCCAACTACCTTTTTTTTAGCCAGTATTTTAAAGTAGATGGTAGTAAACCCAGCGATTTCAAAATAAGCCTGCAAGCAGCTGTACAAGGAGCCAAGATGGATATCCCCGATCTTTTCTTCGTCGGTAACCAAGCTGTGCTACTCGAGCAATCCAAGCCCTCGCTCCCTAGAGTCCTTACTTTCCTACAAATGAATCCCGACCTAAGCGTTGAAATTGCCGGCCATGTCAATCATCCCTTACCCAAAAAGGGCGAAGGCACCTTTGAGTGGAGCCTCGCAAACGCCCGTGCTAATATGGTAAAAGACTACTTAATCACAAAAGGCATTGCAGCAGAACGGCTCATCGCAATAGGCTATTCCAACCACGAAATGCGATTTCCTCAACCCAAAACAGAACAAGAACAGGCCGCTAATCGAAGAGTTGAAATAAGAATTCGATAAAAAGTTGCCTATATCATAAATATATTGTAATTTAGCCTATCAACTGACATCACCTAGTGGATTAGCCCACTACAAACTATTCGATTATGCAGCTTCATTACTATAATTTGCTGTGCGTGGTGCTGTCCTTTTTCTGTTTTACTACGGCCTACGCACAGGATTGTTCTTCTTCCATCAAAGATGCCCACCAACTCGGCCAAGCGCAGTTGGTTCGCAGCCAAGTTAAAATATTGGTGATGCGCGGGGTAGATGCTTACAGCACCCAATTCGTTTGCGACAAATCGGGCCTACAGCTCAAAGTTTTCTCTAAGGGCAGTACCCGACTAGATGCTGGTGATGAGCTCATCTTTGGCAGCAGCGCAGGTGATTTCCTAAATATTGCTTTTGAAAACATAGCAGAAGAAAGCAAGGTAGGAGAAAATACGGTGAGCATCAATAGCCTTCAACTCGACCAAGAAAGCTTACAGTGGTTAAATAGCCACTCCATTAGCACGCTTTACATTCGGCTAGCCGCCAACCAAGATCAATTGCGCAAATACACCTTAGACCCGCAGCGGCAGAGCGACTTCACGGAGATGATCCGTTGCTTCAAACAAACCCTGCAAGCAGAACTGATTAATGACCGCAGCAGTAACGCACAGGTGCTGAAGTACCCAGGGGAAGCTCGTATGGCGATGGCGCATAAGCCTAGCCCTTCCTCCTTCGAAGAGGATAACAGCTCGAACACGACCCTTGCCAAAGCACAACAGAACGTGAGCCTCCACCACGAACAAGCAGCCGTGGAAACAGCGCGACAGCAACTCGCCGCAGAAAAAGAGCAGCTCACACAGGCAAAAAATCAAATCATCGCACAGCTTAGCAACGAACGCCAAGCCGCCACTGATGCGCTCACAAGCCTACAAAACGATGTGAAGAAAGCTCGCGAACAGGCCATCGCCGCTATCCGAGAGGCAGAAGCCAAATCTGCTGAACAAATTCAACAGCAGCACGAGCAAGCTATTCATTTACTAGCAGAAAGAGAAAATAACCTCAAACAACGCCTAGGCGTACTCCAAGCGCTAGAACAGCAAAAAATAGCTGAACTAGAAGCCGCTATTGCCGAAAGGGAGGCACTTAAAACGGCTAAATTACAGGCCATTCAAGCAGAAGAAGCAGAACAAATTGCAAGCCTTCAGGCTAAACGTGCCACAGAAAGAGATCAGTTATTAGCCGAGTGGGAAAAGGAAAAGCAGCAAATTGCCTACGCCCGTGAAAAAATGCACAAACAGTGGGAAACCGAACAAGCTCAGCTCAGTGAAGCCCTCACGAAAGCTAGAGCTGAAAACGTCCTACAGCTACAAGCCGAAAGGGAAGCTAGCCTCCAGCAAGTGAAAGAAAGCCGCTCACAAGCTGCCCAAGCAATCGCCACTGCGCACGCTGAACTAGAAGCCGAAGTCGCTACCCTCCTAGCAGAACGAGCACAACTGCGCGAAAAGCACCAGCAGATCGTTGCTGAAATGAACGAGCGACTCGTAGCTGCTAAATCAAAAATTGCCGCTAGCGTTGATGAGAATAAATAATAAAGCAAAATAACAAGGGCGACTGCAAAAATACCGCAGTCGCCCTCGTATAGCCCTACCCGTGATCAGGCGCCTTTAGCATATCAAACAAATACTGCTTCGGCCGCAGTAGGAAAAAGTCGATATAATTTTCCGGATTGTCCACCGTACCCCGCTCTGAAATGAGTTGTACTTGGATATTACGCTGTTTGGCTTTCCCGCCAAATTCGTCGAGTATCTCTAGTACATCTGTATCTAAATAACGTGTTTTCCGGACATCTAAAGTGAGATGACTACCCTCCGGTAACAGATCCAACTCTTTCCGGATCGCTGCTTTGTTGAAAAAAGTCACTTCCTCTGCTAAGATCATTCTAATGCGCTGCCCTCCGGCTTCTAGTTCTTCCTTGTTTAAGAAGTGGGAGTTCTGATAGCTTTTCAGCAGGATGATTACTATCGCAGCAATAAGACCCAGCGCAATCCCTATTAAAAGATCCGTGAAAACAATCCCGATTACGGTTATCATAAAGGGCACAAATTGCTTCCACCCCAGCGCATATACCTTTTTGAAAGTGGCTGGGTTGGCTAGCTTATAGCCCACCACTAAAAGGATGGCAGCTAGCACCGACAAGGGAATCAAATTCAGCAGTTTCGGGATCGTAACCACCGAAATAAGCAGCAAAAAGCCATGCAAAATAGTTGACATTTTGGTCTTACCATTCGACTGCACATTGGCGGAGCTGCGCACAATTACTTGTGTTACAGGCAAACCACCAATGGCACCCGACATCATATTGCCAATCCCTTGTGCAAAAAGCTCTCGGTTGGTAGGCGTCAAATTCTTTGCAGGGTCTAGCTTATCGGTGGCTTCTACCGAAAGTAAAGTCTCTAAACTAGCCACTAAGGCAAGGGTGAAGGCTACTACCCATATCTCCCGATTACCGATTTGGCTGAAATCAGGAAAACTGAACTCCCCTAAAAAAGCAGATAGGGTTGCTGGAATTGGTACACTCACCAAATGGCTGGAAGCAATCGAAAGCGTAGGATGGTCTTCGGTCAATACAACATACACAATACCCAATACTACGGCTACGATAGGGCCTTGAATAATGGTGAATATTTTAGCCTTCTTCGACAAAATTTTGTCCCAAAAAAGAATTAAGCCAAGCCCCAGTAAACCAACCAGCGCTGAACCGAGAATCACGCTATCAAAAATATTGAGCAGCTCTGAAAAAGTATTTTCGCCATCGGGCTGAATGAACGACATCTCGCCTTCCGGATCTTTATCGTAGCCAAAAAAGTGCGGAATTTGCTTCAAAATAATGATAATACCAATGCCTGCTAGCATACCCTTGATAACCGCCGAAGGGAAGTAATAGGCAATAACCCCCATCCGCATCAAGCCGAAAAGGATTTGGATAGCCCCCCCCAATACCACAGCAACCAAAAAAGCTTCATAGCTGCCTAAGGTGGTGATAGCGGTTAAAACAATAGCCGCTAATCCGGCCGCAGGGCCGCTTACCCCAATCGTAGAACCACTGATAGATCCCACTACAATACCGCCAATAATGCCGGCGATAACGCCAGAAAATAGCGGTGCTCCACTAGCCAGCGCTATACCCAAACACAAGGGCAGTGCAACGAAGAATACCACTATACTAGCGGGTATGTCGTTGTTTAAGGACGAAAAAATATGTTTTTTGTTCATTCTAAAAATTAAGCTTAGTTATTCACTCTCCTCCAAATTCACTCACGTTTGGGCACAAATGCAGGGGCAAGTGTTTCCATAAAGCGCAAATGATAAAATTTAAATGGCAAAAATAGCTTTTTTAGGCGGTTGACACCGCTTTACTTTGTAATCTTAGTGTAAAAAAAGGGAGACTAGTGAGGCCGCTAGCCATTTTTCAGCCACTTTTATTTAAAGCCAATTCCCCCTTTGCGCTAAAAGAAAAAGTCTTGCCCCTGCGAGCGAAGCGACAGCCAGCGAATAGCTATTTATCCGTATAAGTGTAAACGAAGTGCCACTTAGTGGACGAATCAAAATTAGGTCTTATCTTGCGTGCCTAAATCTTGCTTATGCGATCTATCTTTACTAGTTTGCTTTTCTTTTGTTTCTTCAGTCAGCTTTTCAGCCAAGACTTTCCAGGCTCTACCCTGCCGCTGTTACTCATCAACACGGAAGGACAGGAAATCCCCGACGAGCCTAAAATTATGGCTAGAATGGGGGTTATCGACAACGGTAGCGGCCAGATCAATCAACTTAGCGATCCGTTCAACCACTATGATGGCTGGATTGGGATAGAGCGAAGAGGCTCCACCTCTCAAAGCTTTCCCAAAGTAGGTTACGGCCTCGAAACTAGAGAAGCCGATGGGGAGGGAATCGATGTAGCACTACTCGGCTTTCCGGAAGAAGAAGACTGGGTACTGCATGGGCCATATAGCGATAAGAGCCTCATTCGCAACACCCTACTCTACGACCTCGCTGGCCAAATGATGGCCTACGCACCAAGAGTCAGGCTTGTGGAAGTGTTTATTAACGACGACTACCAAGGCGTTTACCTTTTCACCGAACGCGTCAAGCGCGACAATAACCGCGTGAATATTGCCAACCTGCGCGAAACCCACACCAGCGGCAACCAACTCACGGGCGGTTACCTTCTTAAGTTTGATAAAACCACCGCCGACCCCGAGGGCATTCCCCTTGGGTTTGAATCAAACTTCACCGCCGAAACGCCAGCACAACAACCGATACGAATCATTTACCACGTGCCCAAGCCGGAGGATATACTACCGGAGCAGCGCGACTATATCGAAAACTATTTGCACGCCTTCGAGGCTGCCCTTGCTGGCCCCAACTTTGCGGATCCAGTGCTAGGCTACCGCCCATACGTAGAGCTACTTTCATTTGTTGACTTCCTGATTCTAAATGAAATTAGCAAAAATGTGGATGGCTATCGACTAAGCTCCTACTTCTCGAAAGAAAGAGATAGCCGAGGTGGTAAAATCCAGATGGGGCCTGTGTGGGATTTTAACATCGCCTTTGGCAATGCCGACTATTGCAATAGCTGGACGACAACAGGCTGGAGCTTCAATTTCAATTTCGTTTGCGCAGAAGATTTCTGGGCCATTCCTTTTTGGTGGCGTCGCTTGCGCGAGGATTATGCTTTCCGCGAACTATTGGCTGAACGCTGGACAAGCCTTCGCGCCGGTCTATTGAGCACCCCGCAAATCCATCAGCGCATCGATTCCTTGGTGACTGAAATGGGCGAGGCACCACAGCGCAACTTTAAGCGATGGCCCGTGCTGGGGGAATACGTGTGGCCAAACGCCTTCGTAGGCAACACCTACGAAGAAGAAATCATCTACCTAAAGAACTGGATCACCGACCGGATGGAATGGCTCGACGAGGGGTTCGCCTTTCTAACGCCTACCCAAGGCTTTGAGCAGACAGCAGCAGCCCTACTACACATCTTCCCAAATCCCTCTGATGCGGGCCTGCACCTCCTATTACCGGAAGGCCAGCCAGTGGATGCCTACGAACTCCGAGTGCACAATCTAAATGGGCAGGAAATATTTCGTGCCAATTTAGCCGGCACAGCACTCAGCGGCAGCTTCTACCCTCCTGTAGCAGCGGGTTATTATGTAGTGAGCCTACTGGCCGACGGCCTCCTAGTAGGTCGAGAAAAGTGGATCAAGCGGTAGTTGCTCCTTTCAAAAAAAACGCTTATCTTTGCATCACTATCTATTACTATCTTAGGGAGCTGCGAGTTCCCTTTCCCACAATAAAGACGATAACTACGCTTGCCTAGTTTGCTTTTGCCGCGCAAAGGCTTTCCCTTGCTATACCTGTCTAACAAGCAGGTGGTGCTTTATTTTTCATCCATACTAAGTATATTTAAGATGAAGTTAGTTATTCGTTCTTGCTTATTTTCAATTTGGCTACTGCTTTTACATTGGCTACCGCTTTTACAAGCGCAGAACTGTCCTATTCCCTTTAGCTTAGGGAACGACACTACCCTATGTGGAGGTATGAGCCTTCAGCTTCAACTACCTGCTTTTACGGAAGATGTTTTGACCATTGACTGGCTGCCAGCAGCGGCGTTAGCAATAGCTCCCAATCAGCTTTCCGCTACCGTATCCCCTACTACCCCTACCACTTATCAGGTAAATGTACGGAGCCTTAGTGGGCCGCAGTTAGTGCTTAATGGTAATTTTGAAGCCGGTAACAGCGGGTTTACGAGCGCTTATACGAATTGGACAGGTAGCGGAAATATGAGTGAAGGCCGCTATCGTATTACCAACAATCCGCAAAGTATTCATAGTGGCTTTGCTAACTGCCAAGACAATAGCGGCGGTGGCGACATGATGGTGGTCAACGCAGCCAGCACCCCCGTAAATATATGGTGCCAAACAATCAATGTACTACCTAATGAAACCTATGCCTTCTCGGCAGCTATTACCTCCGTAGTAGCTCAAAACCCAGCGATCTTACGCTTCCGTGTCAATGGGCAGCTAATTGGTAATAACTTCACGGCACCAGCGGTCAACTGTTCATGGGCCAACTTCTTCGCTCTTTGGGAAAGCGGTGCTAATACCACTGCTCAGGTTTGCATCAATAACCAAAACACGGCTCAAAGCGGCAATGACTTTGCCATTGATGACATTAGTTTCCGCCGCACCTGCCTTAGTAGTGCGAGTATCACGGCAAGCCCTTCCGAAAGCCCCGTTTTCAACCTAGTGGATGCTCCCACTTTTTGTAGTAGCAGCGATTCGATACCGCTAGCTAGTTTGGTGGCAGAAGGCGATACCAGTGGCCAATTCACCTTAAATGGAATATCCCTACAAGATGATTGGTTACGGCCAGCACAACTTACTGCCGGTAGCTACCTACTCACCTATACCCTAGGGCAAGCACCTTGTGCTACTACACAATCCGTTACCATCCTGGTGGAAGCCGCCCGCAGCGCAGGTAGTTATGGTAGCCAACCAGATGATAACTTTGCACTTTGTAGTTCCGACCTACTCACTTTTAACGAACACCTCAACAACGGCTTCGATGGCGACCCTGGCGGCAGTTGGTCGATTAGCGGCGGGCTAGTGCCAGCTAGTATCTCGCCTACGGGGCAAATCACTTGGCCTTCGGCCGCAGTGGGCACTTATACGATTCAATATACCCTAGCAGCAACAACAAACTGCCCAGCCGATCTAAGTAGCTTTACGCTCCGTGTAGATACCCTGCCAGCGGTCAACCTAGGCGAAGATCGTAGCCTTAACTGCGACGATAGTAACTTCCTGCTTAGCAACCTCGCTAGTTCAGCAACTAACTATAGCTACGCCTGGAGTCGAGACGGCATCCCTTTGACCCAAGGTAGCCAATTACTGGTAAATACGCCTGGCCTGTATGTATTGCGTGCGATCAATAGCCAAAATGGTTGCGAAGGCTCGGATACCTTAATTATACGTCAATTGAATACCCTGCCTAGCCTTTCCTTCGAACTAAGAACCCCTACTTGTGCTAGTATGAACCGTCTTGTGCTAGGCAGTGTGCAGGTTCTAACCGTAACCAATGCAAGCCCTCCCCTACTTTTTAGCCTTAACGAGGGGGCTTTCGTAGCCGATAGCAGCTTTATAGACCTAGCCCCTGGGCGCTATCAACTTCGTATGGAAGACGCTGCGGGCTGTAGTGTGGATACCAGCTTCCAGCTCACTGATCCACTCGCTTACGGTTTTCAATTGTCTGTACGAGGTGACACAGCCGCAACGCTAGGTATTCCCTTTTCAGTAGGCATCAGTAGTAATTTACCCGACGCTTGGCTCGATAGCCTACGCTGGCTACCCGATGGCATAGCCGAAATAGGCAGCCGAAGTATCCTGATTCGACCTGAGCAGCCCCAAGTATATCAAGCTACCGTCTTAACAACTGATAATTGTCTTTTTTCCGACGCTTTAA
>DAINNZ010000083.1:0-16431 GCA_036735605.1 Lewinella sp.
AAAGAATATAAAAGATCATCGTCTCCACTGGCTTCTAGGCGTAAGGAGCCCGTTGCTGTGCCCGGGCAATTGCTAGCTTGGCTGAGGACGCTCGCTTCTACTCGAACCACTTCGAGCGAATGCGTCAATAAGAGCGTACAGCCTCTGCTATTCTGCAGCCTAAGCTGATAGGTAGCGGCTTGGCTCACCTCAATGCTTCGGCCGTTGCTACCATTGCTCCATTCTATGCTGGGGTAGATACCCAGCACGCTCAGTGTAGCGGTTTCTCCTTCACAGATACTGCGGGGGCCTAGAATGGCTAGATCGGCAGGAAAACTAGTTTGTATCTCATAATGAACGGTACTATCGCAACCCGTACTAGCTGTGAGGAAGCGTGTGAAATTGGTTGCGGCTGTATAAACTACCCCTTCAAAGGCTTCTCCCGGGCAGAGCGTAACACTTACTACCTGATTATATTGAGGCTGCAATAGCACAAAAGTGCTCACAAGGCTATCGCAACCATTGCGATCAAAGCGAGTTAGATGAGTACCGCCCGTAGTGAGCACAGCGGTGCCAACCAAGAGACTATCCCCTTCACAAAGAAGCGCGGTTTGGTAAAATATAGGAATTTGAACCAAGAGCCGAGTGGCCGTAGTAAGCGAGGCGCAAGTTGGGTCTGCGAGACAAACTGGACTTAATGCGTAGCGAAGCCGGTAGCTAATGCCCGCGGTAGGGTCATTGATAAGTAAACTCGAACTAGTGGCTTCGCTAATAGGGAACCAACTCGTGCCGCCATCGAAAGATCGTTCCCACTGATAGTGCCAAACGCCAGGCACAGGGCTCTCCAGCGTAAAGGGTCCTTGGCGGCAAACAATGGTTTCAGCGGGGAAGTCTTCTTGTGCGGCTAGGTTTGAAAAACACCCAAGCAACAAGCTCACTAGCAATATGCCGGAACAAATATTGCCCCACTGTTTGGCAGTAGCCATAGAAAATAGACTTGGATGGGGTCTGAACCCTTTGGTTGGCAATAAGAAACGAAGCATAAGCAAAGCTTTGGTTTGGCCACTTACTCAGCTGCTACTGTTGAAGGCTTATTTGAGAAAATTCACTCCTTTGGGCTGTTCTTTTTTCTCTGGGAATAATCCTTTGCTCTTGCGCTACCAAGAAAGCCTTTGCCCCTGCACGGCGTGCCAACAATTCAATAGGCTTGTTCGGTTGGCCGCCAAAGAAGAATCTTGTTCACATACTAGCACAGCACTCATCGGTTAAGGATGGGCTGCCCCTAAAAGAAGCGACAAAGAATAGGTAACACCCTAAATTACAACAGCAACAGCCAACTGGCACTTGGCGGTTTACTTGCAGCTTTATGCCCTGATACGAGAGGATGTTACAGGAGACGAAACAAAAAATAGCTTACTTACATCCGATCGCGCTCTTTGTCTAATTTGAGTGCTACGGCCAGCATGATGGTGAAGCCTAGTAAAGAGGAGCCCCCTTTGGAGAGAAACGGTAATGGAATGCCGATAACGGGCAAGAGCCCCATTGTCATACCAATGTTAACGAGCATGTGAACCAGCAAAATACCTGCCACGCCATACATATACGCTCGGTTGAAAGTAAGCACTTGGCGCTCGGCCAAAATACTGAGCCGCCAAAGTAGGGCGAAGAAAAGTAGAATAACCGCAGCCGTACCAACAAAGCCATGTTCCTCCCCTACCGTACAGAAAATAAAGTCGGTATGCTGCTCGGGCACATAGCCAAATTTGGTCATGGTGCCTTGTGTAAGCCCTTTGCCAGTGAAACCACCCGCTGCGATGGCCAGCTGCGACTGCATTACATTGTAGCGCGGCCCCAGCGGATCGGCTAGACTAGGTCGTAGCCAAACGTTTAAACGCTCTTGCTGGTGAGCCTGAAGAATATTATTGAAAAAATAGTTCGCCCCGCTAGCGATACTAATGCCCAACCCAACGGCTACTAACATTATCGTGACCAAGCGGAAGCGCCTGCGAATGAGCTGGTAGCTACTAACTACAAGAAAAACACCCAAAACAATAGCAGAAAATACCCAAAACGGTAAAGTACCTTCCAACTTATCAGCAAAGAAGATAAATAACACTAAGGCACCCAATACAGCCAGGGTGTATAGTACTTTTTGCCTAGGTGCTAGCAGCGCGTACACCAGCAATCCTCCTCCTCCTAAGCTGGCTATTAGTGCCACCGGAGTGAAGAGAATGCCCAATACAAACATGAACGCTGCAAAGAAGCCTAGAATGTATAAGATAGGGTATAAGCCCTCTCGGTACATGACCAAGACAAAGGATAAAAAAACGAGTGCCGAACCAGCATCCGGCTGGAGAAAAATCAGGAAAAGAGGTAGCAGCCAAAGCGAGAAGCCCACGGCGATCGTCCGCAAACTATCCATTCTGTTCGACCAAGCATTTAGGTAGGCAGCCATCGCTAGGCAGGTGCCAAATTTAGCTAATTCGGAGGGCTGGAAGGTAAATCCACCGAACCGAAACCAAGCGGTGGCTCCGTTAATTTTAGCTCCAAAAACCAAGACGAGTACAAGCAGTGTTAGTGTAAAAAGGTAAATGGGATAGGCGAATACCGACCAAGTAGTGTGGTTGAAAAGAAAGAAGACCCCCATAAAAGCCACTAGGCTGATGCCTATCCAGATGAGCTGCTTACCTGCTTCCGTTTCAAAGAGGAAAGTAGCAGAAGCCAAACTACCGTATCCGTCTGGCCCCGCCCCAACGGAATAGATCATCAGCCAGCCGATTAACATCAAGGCTAGATAAATTGAAAACGTAAATACGTCTGCACCCTTATTGCCAAGACGTTGAGGGGTAGCTGGCATAGGCTTAATTCATCACAAGCTTAATACATCCTTAGCAATTCCGACTCGGTCACCTGGTCTTTCACCAAATAGACGCCATCAAATTGCTGGCTCAAGGTATTCTTTAGGCGTTCCGCTTCGGCTTTCGTTTGGAAAGCACCCGCCCTAAGCTTGTAATAGGGGTTGGCATGTACCCAATCAACGGGAATGCTGGGGTAATTAAGCTTAAAGCTGCTTTCCACAGTTTCCAAGCGTTGCCGGTCTGTGGTAGCTAGTATTTGTACACGCCAGCCGGTTACTTTCGTTTCGCTTGTATTAACACGCACAAAAGCGTCTAACAGCTTGCTTACTTCCTGATCGGCTTGCACCACAATGCTAGACTGCCCCTGCACCGTGAGGCTAGCCAGCAGTAGGAGGAACAATAGCGTTGTTCGCCGAGGCATGAACGAGCGAGAGCGTACAGAATTTTGTTCTGAACGAGGCGAAAAACATAGGCGCAGTGGTGCTGCGGCCAGGCTTTTCAACGAAGTACAGAACATAATTAGCCGTTCGCAGCCGTTTGATGGCTTGCCGAACAACTCTAATAAATAATAAGACTTCATCATTGGCTACAATTTTGTAGAAACTACACAAAAGTAAGCAATTTTTCTTACAATTGGCGCACAATCGCTAAGCCGCTAGAAGTACCTATACGATCCGCACCAGCCGCTAGCATCCGCTGGGCGGTAGCAGCATCTCGGATCCCCCCGCTAGCTTTGATCTTGATCTCGGGCAGCAACAAACGGCGCAAGGTTTTCACCGCTTCTTCCGTAGCACCACCTTGGAAGCCAGTGGATGTTTTAACAAAGTCGGGGCGTACGTTATTACATAACTTACATACTTGCTCTAATTCGGCTAGGTTGAGTAGAGAAGTTTCAATAATGATTTTGATAACCTTACCTCGTAAGCGTACGGAAGTGACCATGCGATCAATGTCGGCACTTACGTTATTCCAGTTACCCGATTTGAGCGCTCCGAGGTTAATGACCACATCTAGCTCATCGACACTTTCCTCTACGGCTCTCTTAATTTCCTCCACCTTAGCCATCATTGTGGCATAGCCATGAGGAAAGCCAATGACGGTGGCGATTTTTACATCGCTGCCCTGTAGCTCCTGCTTGGCAGTAGTCACAAAGTAAGGCGGAATACAAACCGCATAGAAAGCTTGTTCCTTTGCTTCTCTACACAACTGCTGCACTTCTACTGCACTAGTATCTGGCTTAAGCAAGGTGTGGTCAATAGTTTTTCTTATGTCCATTCTTTGTGTCGGCACTTCCCTGTCTGATCATGAGACTACTTAATTAGGTGCTCGAAAGGAGCACCTAACTATCACCCTAGCCGAGTCGGGGAGCGCAAACTGGGGATTGTCACTCGGCATGGGGCTGCAAGATAGTATTAAAAAGACTAACTGCTGTTACTGAAAAAGTGTTAAAATTTAATTTTGCGCTAATTATTTTTATTTTCCGTGGCAGTGCTTATACTTTTTGCCTGATCCACAAGGACATAAGTCGTTGCGACCAACCTTCTTATCTTGGCGTACGAAAGTTTCCACTTTTTGTACTTCCTGGCCTGCTTGGGCGGCTGCTTGCCGAGCAGCCTGTTGCTCGGCTTCGGCTCGGTTAGTGCTTAACTTCTGCGGCTCACTGCTGGGCCTAGGCGCTTGCCGGATGATAGGTTGGCTTTGTTCTTCTTTAAAAACAATCCCTCCTTTAGATAAGTAGGAAGTAGTGGCTTCATTAACATCCATTACTAGTGCCTCAAAGAGGTTATAGGCTTCCATTTTATACACCACTAGGGGGTCTTTTTGTTCAAAAGAAGCCGCATAGGTGGAGGTTTTCAACTCATCCATGCTGCGCAGGTGGTCTTTCCATCGGTCGTCGATAATAGAAAGGGTAACCGCCTGCTCAATATCCATGATGATACTTTGGCCATCGGTAGCCACGGCCTTCTGGATATCGGCTGTGATGGGTAGCGGGTGCGTACTACCATCGGTAAAAGGTAGCAAGATGCGTTTGTAGTGTGGCTGCGTTTCGCTCACGTGGCGAATCTGGGGCATTAGCAGCTCAACGAGGCTCTTCATTTTGTGGCGGTAGAACTGTTGGAACTGCGTTAAAATAACCGCGCCAAGGGTGTTGGCATCTTTCGTTAAAAAGTCGTTCTCGCTTACCTCTGGGTCAAAGCCTAGGATAGAAAGGGTGCCTCTGCGGAAACTTTCGTAGCGCCCCCCTTGCTTCGCGTCGTAGGCGATACTCTCGATAAGTGCTTCGAACATATTGTTCAAATCCACTTGAATGCGCTCGCCGGTGAGGGCGTTGTTTCGCTTCCGATAGATGGCCTCCCGCTGAATGTTCATTACGTCATCATACTCAAGCAAGCGCTTACGGATGCCGAAGTTATTTTCTTCGACCTTTTTCTGTGCCGTCTCGATGGATCTGGTTACGATACCTGCCTCGATAACGTCGCCTTCTTTGAGACCGGCTCGGTCCATCCATTTTGCCGTGTTGGCATTGTTGAAATGGCGCATCAAACGGTCTTCTAAGGAGACGTAGAAGCGGCTACTACCGGGGTCCCCTTGGCGGCCTGCCCTGCCTCGGAGCTGCCGGTCAACGCGGCGGCTATCGTGCCTTTCCGTACCAATGATCGCTAGACCGCCAGCCGCTAGCACCGCTGGTTTGAGCTTAATGTCGGTACCTCTACCGGCCATGTTGGTAGCAATAGTTACTTTGCCTGCCTCGCCAGCCTCTGCCACAATTTCAGCCTCGCGTTGGTGTTGCTTGGCATTCAAAACGTTATGATCGATGCCTCGCATCTTCAACATTCTGCTAAGACGGTCACTATTTTCTACGGAGGTCGTACCCACTAGCACGGGGCGGCCACTTTGACTGAGGCTCACTACTTCCTCAATAATAGCATTTACTTTTTCCCGCTCGGTTTTGTAAACACGGTCGTTTTGGTCGTTCCGCTGTATAGGGCGGTTGGTAGGGATCACAACCACGTCTAGCTTGTAGATTTCCCAGAACTCGCCTGCCTCAGTCTCTGCTGTACCTGTCATGCCTGCTAGCTTGTGGTACATCCGGAAGTAGTTTTGCAGCGTGATGGTTGCGTAGGTTTGGGTAATTTCCCCCACTTTTACGTTTTCCTTCGCTTCCAATGCTTGATGGAGGCCATCGCTATAACGGCGGCCTTCCATCATCCGGCCGGTTTGCTCATCTACGATCTTCACCTCGCCTTCCATCACCACATATTCCTCGTCTTTTTCAAAGAGCGTGTAGGCTTTCAATAATTGGTTGATGCTGTGTAGGCGGCGTGATTTAACAGAGAAGTCTTGCGCCAATTTGTTTTTAGCTTGCCGCTTTTCTTCTGCCGCCATATTGGAGTCATTATCCAAATTTGCCATCGTGGTGGCAATATCGGTCATGATGAAGAACTGCGGATCGTCGTTTAATTTTGCCAAAAAGACGTTTCCTCTTTCCGTCAGATCCACTGTGCGGTTCTTCTCATCAATGGTGAAGTAGAGTTCTTCATCCACTTCTCCCATCCGTTTGTTATTCTCGGCCATGTAGGTGTTCTCTGTCTTTTGTAACAAGACACGCACCCCTTCTTCGGATAGGAACTTGATCAAAGCCCTGTTTTTTGGCAGCGCACGATAAGCACGGAACAAAGCAAAGCCTGCCTCGCCCTCTTCCACACCAACATAGCCTTCCTTGAATAGCCGTTTAGCCTCCGTGAGGTATTTATTGGCAGCTTTTTTTTGCGCTTCTACAAGGGCTTCAATGGGCACTTTGAGCGCTTGGTATTCTTGCTCATCTTGGCCAAAAGGCACTGGCCCAGAGATGATGAGCGGCGTACGAGCCTCGTCGATCAAAACCGAGTCCACCTCGTCAATCATCGCAAAATGATGAGGCCCTTGTACTTTTTCCTCTATCGAGCGCACCATGTTATCGCGCAGATAATCGAAGCCAAATTCATTGTTAGTGCCGTAAGTAATATCAGCTTGGTAAGCTTTACGGCGCTGTGGACTATTCGCAGGGTAATGATCTAGGCAATCGATGGTGAGTTGCAAAAACTCCATCACAGGGCCAATCCATTCCGCATCTCGGCGCGCCAAATAGTCGTTGACCGTGATAACGTGTAGCCCCCGCCCACTAAGGCCATTGAGGTAGGCTGGCAACGTAGCTACCAGCGTTTTACCCTCACCCGTGGCCATTTCAGCAATCTTGCCATCGTGCAACACCATCCCCCCGATGAGCTGTACGTCGTAGTGGATCATATTCCAAGTCACTTCGCCGCCTGCTGCCGTCCAGGTATTACTATAAATAGCGGTATCTCCCTCAATCGTAAGGTAGGTTTTCTTCGGTTTGGCGGCTAGCTCTCGGTCTAAATCGGTAGCCGTAACACGAATACTACTATTGGTAGAAAAGCGGCGCGCTGTCTCTTTCACCACCGCAAAGGCTTCGGGGAGGATATCATTGAGCACCACTTCCAACTCGGTATTGCGCTGTGCTTGTAATTCATCCATTTCCTTGAACATCCGCTCTTGCTCACCGAAGTCGTTAGACTGTTCTACCTCTGCTTTCAGGCGCGTGATCTCTTGATCGATGCCAGCGAGGTAATCAGCAATACGCTGACGAAACTCCACACTTTTATTCCGTAATTCATCATGCGTTAAGCCTGATAAAGTAGCGAAAATGGCGTTGATCTCGTCCACAAGCGGGTAATAGCGCTTTAGGTCGCGGTCTTGCTTGGAACCAAAAAGTTTTTTAAAGGCAGACAACATGGAATATAATATAAAGACGTAACGTGCAAGTGAATGAAAAACGGAAAAACTAGCTCCTTATTTTGGCTTATGCGTTACGGCGTGGACAAATAAAAAACAAAGATAGGCACTATCTTCTTAACGACTATCTTCTTAACGAATGAAGATCAAGGACAGTGCCAGCGCATAAGACGTGCCAAGTTGGCAGTAGTTGATTTATCTGCCCACGCTAGCTTTTCCCCGTTTGATCGATAAATGTTTGGCTGCCGCCCTGTCGGGCTCGCGGGGGCAAGGGTGTTGGTGGGCGCAAAGGTGTAGATACCACCCAATCGCTAAAAAGTAAGTCTTGCCCCTGCACTTCGTGCCAATAGTAAGAAGAATAGGAGCGCAAGCACAACTTGGCCACTCCGTTTCAGCCGATGCCCCTACTGGTATAGCCCCAGAAAAATTAGCCTCCTCAGTTTGGTAGCAGCGGTGTAACGCCTGCCAAGATAACTTCTTCCACCCAGCTGCGGTATTGCAGGCCACTAGGATGAAGGCGATCTTCCGCTAACCACGCAGGATCGTCAGGCGCCGACCTTGAGAGGGGGGTAATATTCAGAAAAGGGATCCCCAGTGCTTGGCAGCGTGCGCTGGCTAGGGCGTTGAAGGCATCAATCCCTTTGCTAATAGCAGAATCGCCGCTGCCAAAAGGCGTGAACGCATAATCGGGGATAGCCACCATAAAGACACCATCCGTTCCTCTATTTGACAAGGCCGTAGCAAAGATTAGCAATCTATTGAGTTCTTCCTCATACCGCCCAATATCTTGGCCTCGATATTGGTTATTCACGCCAATGAGTAAGGACACTAAGTCGTAGCCACCTCCCACATCTGAGCGGTTGTCCAATGCCTGTTCCAGCTCGGCGGTTGTCCATCCTGTTTGGGCTATTATATTGGGGGGTAGCAGGGCGTTAGCGTGTTCCGCATTGATACGCTCCGCATTGATACGCTCCGCTAGTAGAACCGGCCAGCGCTCCTGTTCGAGGACGCCTTCGCCGATGGTGTAACTATCCCCTAAGGCAAGATATCGTAAGGACATATTTTCAGTAGGCATTTCGTCAGATGATTGTGGCTTGCAGCCTAGTAGCAGAATGGATAGCAGAAAGCAGCTGTACAATCTCATCCTTTTAGCCTTTGCGGCTCATTTTTTTATCAAAGAGCGCAGTTCTGGACTTTTTCTGCGGCATCCCGTCTTTCTTCAGCTTCACCTCCGAGCCTTTGAGGTTATCGCAGCCACTGCCTCGGGAGCAGCTACTAGTAGCGAGGCAAAAAATGACCGCACAAAAGAGGAAGAGCGGAAGGTACAACCGTAGTGATTTCATAGAAAAATGATGTTTTCGACAGCTAGGCCATCGTAGAAGACTAACAAAATGCCCCACCAAAAGTAGGGAAACCTTTAAGTAAAACGACAAAGAAGCCCGTTTTAGGGTACAAAAGTGCTGTATTTGCACTAAATTATGCTTATTTATGCAAGGAATGCTTGTAAATCTTATTGTTCCGACTAACTTTGTCGCCGCAATTAATTCATTAACCAAAATCCTTAAGAATGAATAAGGGAGATCTTTTAGCCAAAATTCAATCAGATGCTGATTTGACTAAGGCACAAGCTGATGCAGCACTAACGGCTGTATTGGATGGTATTACCGCAGCACTACAATCAGGAGACAGCGTTTCCTTAGTAGGCTTTGGCACTTTTTCTGTGAACCAGCGTCCAGCTCGTCAAGGAAAAAACCCACGCACGGGTGAGGTGCTAACAATTGCTGCTAAGACGGTTGCCAAGTTCAAGCCTGGTAAGAAATTGACCGACAGCATCAACTAAATTAGGCTTTTCCGTCGTAAGATGGCAAAAACTATAGAATAGGGGCTACTCGATAAACTTCGGGTAGCCCCTAAGTTTTTGTACCTTTACGGCTCAAGCTATTGGCTAGCTGCATAGTTTGGTATAGGCTTCACACATAGTTAACATAAGTGCTAGCTATGAGTGGCTATCCAACGCTATGAGTTGATACGACACTCCTCCTGAAAATCATTTTCATCTATACACAATCTATTTTATGGCTGATATACAAGAGCTTCAAAAAATCGCGTCACAAGTACGCAGAGACATTATCCGGCAGGTTTACCTTTGCCAAAGCGGCCACCCGGGCGGGTCTTTAGGTTGCACAGATTTATTGGTGGCATTATACTTTGAGATCATGCATCACAAGCCTGCTTTCCAGATGCAGGGTAAAGGAGAAGATGTATTCTTCCTGAGCAACGGCCATATTTCACCCGTTTGGTACAGTGTTCTAGCGCGTTCGGGCTACTTTCCTATCGAAGAGTTAAAGACTTTTCGGGCACTAAACTCTAGGCTACAAGGCCATCCAACAACACACGAGCATCTACCCGGCGTACGTATAGCTTCGGGTTCTTTGGGCCAAGGAGTGAGTGTAGCAGCGGGTTTAGCCCTTGCTAAAAAGATGGACAAGGACGACCGAACGGTCTTTGTGCTTACGGGCGACGGCGAGCAGCAAGAAGGCCAAATTTGGGAAGCTGCGCTTTTTGCGCCCCATCACCAATTGGATAATCTAGTGGTTATCATTGATAACAATGGGCAGCAAATTGATGGGCCTACGGACGAGGTGATGTATCTGGGCGACCTAGGTGCTAAATGGGCAACTTTCGGCTGGGATATTGTACGAATGAATGGCAACGACATGGCAGCAGTGGTAAAAACCTTACAAGAAGTGGTAGCTCGCCCAAAAGCAGGCCGGCCTGTTTGTATTATCATGGATACGGCAATGGGTAAAGGCGTTGACTTCATGGAAGGCACCCACCATTGGCACGGTAAAGCCCCTAACAAAGACCAGGCCCTAGCCGCTTTGATGCAATTAGAAGAAACCTTAGGCGACTTTCCCGCCGAGGGCTTGTAAGCATCGCTGTCTTATTCACCACTCATTTCAATACCGAGCTAGCCTAAGCTTAGGCTAGCTAAACCATAAAAAATATGACTCTCAGCGACATTCAATCTACCGGCAGCAAGGCCACCCGCGACGGGTTTGGTGCCGGCATCCAGGCAGCCGGCGAACTGCACGATAATATTATCATGTTAACGGCTGACCTACGCGGCTCCATGAAGGCAGATAACTTCATTAATGCCCACCCTGATCGTTTTGTGCAGTGTGGTATCTCAGAAGCCAATATGATGGGCGTAGCGGCTGGCCTAGCCACAGCTGGTAAAATACCTATGGTAACCACCTTCGCCAACTTTGCTACCGGCCGCGTATATGACCAAATCCGTCAAAGTATTGCCTACAGCCACAAGAATGTGAAGATTTGTGCTAGCCACGCTGGCCTAACGCTAGGAGAAGATGGTGCAACGCACCAAATCCTAGAAGACATCGGCATGATGCGTATGCTGCCAGGCATGACCGTCATCAACCCCTGCGACTATAACCAAACCAAAGCAGCGGTCTTGGCTATTGCCGAACACGAGGGCCCGGTTTACCTGCGCTTTGGCCGCCCTAACTGGCCTGTCTTCATTCCTGAAAATCAGGCATTTGAAATCGGTAAAGCACTCCAATTGAACGAAGGTAGCGACGTGAGCATCATCGCTACAGGCCACCTCGTTTGGCCCGCCGTAGAAGCCGCTAAAATTTTAGCAGCAGAAGGTATTCAGGTAGATCTTATCAACATCCACACGATTAAGCCATTAGATGAGGCCGCCGTAATTGCATCCGCTAAGAAAACAGGCTGTGTAGTTACTTGTGAAGAGCACAATATGTATGGTGGCTTAGGCTCAGCAGTGGCAGAGTGCCTAAGTAAACATGCCCCCACACCACAAGAATACGTGGCCACAAAAGATACCTTCGGGGAATCTGGCCCCGTGGAAGAACTAATGGAGAAGTACGGCTTAGGCACAAAAGACGTGCTAGCCGCCGCTAGAAAGGCGATGCAGCGCAAGTAAAATACAGCCGTAAACGAAAAAAAACTCAAACGGCAAGTCAAACGCATCCAACTGCTCCATATTGGCAGCGCTCAGACTGCGTGATACGGATCACAAAAGGGTTGTCCTCTCATTGTAGTGGGCAACCCTTTTTGCCTACTAGGGGTTATTACAGTAGGGCGAACAGCCACTACAAAGCCGGTGGATACCTACTGGTTTCTTCTAGTTGGTATAAGCCAAAGGAGCCCTGTTTAAATTAAAGCAACCATATTATGAGCGGTAAAAATTCCGTCTCCTTCCGCGAGATGATCCAAGGTGAAACACCCGTAGTTGTTGATTTTTTTGCCACTTGGTGCGGCCCTTGCCGAGCCTTTACGCCCATCTTGGAGCAGCTCAAGAAAGAGGCTGGCGACAAAGTGAAAATTTTGAAAATTGATGTGGATCGCAACCCTGCCCTCTGCCAAAAACTAGGCGTACAAAGTATGCCTACCGTGATGATCTTTCAAAATGGCGAAATGAAATGGCGAGCCACTGGCGTACAAAGTTTAGGCACCCTCAAAGCACAATTGGGTTGGTAGATAGCTTGGAGGTAGATACGATAGGGAACATCGATTTGGTAAAATCCATTTGCATAGGCTATCTTTGGCCTCAATATGGTCGGACAACTCAGCCCCTTATCGATTTCAGGCATCATTTTCGCCTACTTTTCCATACTGATTGCCCTTTCCTGGTGGCTCAATCGGAAGGGAAGTGATAACGATGATTTCTTCATTGGCAGTAGGCAATCTCCTTGGCTACTCGTAGCCATCGGCATGATTGGCGCTAGCCTATCGGGCGTAACTTTCATTAGTATTCCCGGGGCGGTAGGCGGCGAAGGCTTAAACAAAGGCATGAGTTACATGCAAGTGGTTTTTGGTTATTTAGTAGGCTACCTCGTAATCGCTACCCTTTTGCTGCCCTTGTATTACAAACTACGCCTTACTAGTATCTACGAGTATTTGGGGCAGCGCCTAGGGAAATCGGCCTATCAAATGGGAGCCTTCTACTTTTTACTTTCTCGCACAATAGGGGCTTCTTTTCGGCTATTTCTAGTAGCGGTAGTCTTGCAAGAATTTGTTACAGGGCCTTTAGGGCTTCCTTTTTGGGGCACCGTCGGCATTACCATTCTACTTATTTGGCTCTATACCTTCCAAGGCGGTATAAAAACGATCGTTTATACCGATGTGTTACAAACCGTTTGTATGTTAGCGGCCGTGGGTTTAACTATTTCCTATGTAACCCAAGCTATGGATATTAATCTTGGAGGAGCCATTCGCCGCATTCAACAGAGTAACTACAACCAGTTATTCTATTTTGAAGGCGGTTGGACTGATCCCAATAATTTTTTTAAGCAGTTTTTCAGTGGGGCATTGATAACTATCGTTATGACAGGGCTCGATCAGGACATGATGCAAAAAAACCTGAGCATTTCCAATCTGAAGGATGCTCAAAAAAACATGGCACTGTTCAGTGTTGTGCTAGTAATTGCCAACATACTCTTCCTCGGGCTGGGAGCCTTGCTATATATCTACGCGGCCGAGGTGGGGTTACCTATACCTAACAGTACCGATCAATTATATCCTACCGTTGCCCTGCTGCACTTACCGGCTATGGCTGGCTTGTTCTTCATAATTGGTCTTATTGCAGCCGCCTACTCCTCTGCCGATAGTGCCCTTACCTCCCTAACCACTTCTTTTTGTGTAGATTTTTTGAGGGTTAGAGAAGCAGGCTGGGAAGCAGATAAAGCCAAACGAGCTAGAAGGATAACCCATATTGGTTTCTCCCTGCTATTATTCCTCGTGATACTAGCTTTCCAGCTTATTAAAGATAAAGCCGTTATCAACAGCCTATTCACTGCCGCTGGCTACACCTACGGCCCTTTGCTGGGTTTATTCAGCTTCGGCTTGTTTACCAACCTGCGTGTTCGGGAGTTTATTCCCATCGGTAAGTTCCAAGTACCCGTGCTAGTGCTCGTTTGTTTAGTATCGCCAATTATCTCGTTTTTGGTCAATACTTATAGCGTAGAATTGCTTAATGGTTTTCAATTTGGCTTTCTCATTCTAGCTTTCAATGGTCTATTGACCTTTATCGGCTTACTCGCACTTTCCGATTTCAGCACCAACGAAATAGACGAAACTACCTAAAAGAACTCTACCGCTATGGTCTTTGAGTAAAGAAGAGTAACCAAAACGTAGATTTTATGTACTTTTGCGCCGCCTAATTTAAACGTATCAATCATGAGTAGCACCCGTGCCACCATCACCGGCGTTCAGGGATACCTGCCGGACTATATCCTCACCAATGCAGAATTGGAGACCATCGTGGAAACCAACGATGAGTGGATCACGAGCCGCACCGGCATCAAAGAGCGGCGTATCCTAAAAGGAGACGCTAAAGGAACCTCCGTCATGGGCATCGAAGCCGTAAGGGGGCTACTAGAAAAAACCAATACTAAGCCCGAGGACGTAGAAATCGTTATCTGTGCAACCGTTACCGGCGATATGATCTTCCCCGACACGGCCAACATCATTGCAGAAGCCGTTGGTATCAAAAATGCCTTTTGCTTCGATCTTAATGCAGCTTGCTCCGGCTTCCTCTATGCCCTCACCGTAGGAGCTAAAATGGTAGAAGGTGGCCGGCACAAAAAGGTGATTGTGGTGGGTGCCGACAAAATGTCGTCGATCGTTGATTATACCGACCGAACCACCTGCATCATATTTGGAGATGGCGCGGGTGCTGTTATGTTGGAACCCACAGAAGACGAAAACCAAGGTATCCTTGACTACGAGCACCGCAGCGATGGTGCCGGCGCTGAATACCTCTACCTTACAGCCGGCGGCTCTAGGAAACCAGCTACCATCGATAGTGTGTTGGCGCGCGAACACTTCGTGACCCAAAACGGCCGCCCTGTTTTCAAAGCTGCCGTATCGGGTATGACCGAAATGGTGAAGCGCGTGATGCAGCGCAACCAGCTCACCAACGACGACGTAACCTGGCTGGTGCCCCACCAAGCCAATATGCGTATCATAGAAACCGTGAGCCGAATGCTCGATTTCCCGATCGAACGCGTGATGATCAATATTCACCAATACGGCAACACCACTGCCGCTACCCTACCGCTCTGCCTTTGGAACTACGAAGATCAGCTCAAAAAAGGCGACAATGTAATTCTCACCGCTTTCGGCGGTGGTTTTACTTGGGGCGCCCTCTACCTCAAATGGGGTTATTAATCGAGCGTTTCAATTACAAAATCGTAGGTTTCCCCAATGGTGTTAGCAAGTAACTGCTCACAGGCTGTTTCTGTTTTTTTGTGAGCCTCTTGCATCGTTTTGGCATACAACTGTATGGTCAAATGCCGACCAATCCGGATATCTTCTATGCCGCTTAGCCCCAAGGCCAATAGCTCTTTGGTGGCCGTTTGGCCCGCGAGATCAGCTACCTCCGGTAGCGGCATAATATTGATATGGGCTAAATAACTACTCATACGTGTTTATTTACGGAGTGGAAAATAATAAAGGTGCTGCGTCATCCGAATCGGCACCTCGTGGCCAACCTCCTATCCGCAGAAAACTACTGCAAAGGAAAGGGAAAAAACGCGAAGCAGTCACCTTCCCTACAAAAATGTTATCTTCGCCCTTGCAACTTACCAAATTAGACTCATTATGAGCAATCTCAGGAAATTTAAATCGTGGTTCATCGAGGAAGTGCCCCGCCCAAAGCAAGAGCCAAGCCAACTAGATACCCCCGCCAAAGCAACAACGCCAAAGCAACAGTCGGCCAGCACCAAGCCGGCTACCCAACAAACAGCCGCAGCGCAGCATACCGCTGCTCAGAACGGCAAAATCAGCGAGCGCTTCACCGACGTATTGCTCGATGCAATGGAAGCCGCTAACCAGCCCGGTTTCGATTATTTGGAGTTCAAAAAAGCATTAGAGAACCTGAAAGCCATGAATCTGGACGATAGCACCCGATTCAAAAGTGCCTACGCCATGGCGCAGAGTATGAACGTGAGTTCGGCTCAGCTCGTGCAGTCGGCCCGTCATTACTTAAGTGTTTTGAGCGAAGAAGACCGTAAATTCCAAGTAGCCCTTCAAGGACAAGAGCAACTACAAATACAGGGTCGTAAAGAAAAGGCAAAGCAGCTGGAGCAAGAAATGGCACACATAGAAGCCGAAATAGCACAACTCAAAGCCAGAATGCAAGCCATCCAAGAACAACAAGATCAGCTCACCAACGAGCTAAGCGATGCGGCCACCAAAATAGCTGCCACACAAGCCGATTTTCAGCACACTTACCAAACCATCGCCCAACAAATTCAACACGATGTGCAGCAGATGGAAACCTTCCTTACTTAAATGCCCTTTTCTTGGCGGCCTTATATACTTGAATCGATGTGGTTTGAGAATTTCTCACTTGTTATCCACGCCTTTGGCTGCATCAAAAAGCCTCGCCGCCCGTACGGGTGCCTGCGTTTTTTGACTTGCCAAAGACGCCGATAACAGCGCGATAATTTCCCCAACTCTGAGTGAAACGATCACCGAAGGTAAACCACATCGGTTCAAGTACACTAAACTGCTGACCCTTGCCCCTGCTTTAGCCAATATCTTTTTACACCAACTCAGTCGATAGCGGCCAATGCCTCAAGCCAGCTCGCTTGGGCATAAGACCAGCTCGACAGAGCATGAACGAGCGCGCGCAGAATTTTGTTTTTCTTTAAAGCGGGCAGGCTGTGTCCATCCATACGGATACGTACAGACTCGTTGCTCTCGCCCAGGCCCAGTACCCAGTACGGGCAGGCGGGCATAAATGCAGGGG
>DAINNZ010000084.1:0-16385 GCA_036735605.1 Lewinella sp.
AGCTGCGAAGCGAACTAGCTGCGAAGCGAACTAGCTGCGAAGCGAACTAGCTGCGAAGCAAAACATAGGCTTAGTGGTGCTAAGACGAGGCTTTTTAACGCTGGTTGGGCGCAAAAGATGCCGAATGAAAAGGTGCAATTAATTTTGCACGAGTACTTCAAGCTTCCGAGGCCATCATTTAGCCATTGTAAATAGCCACATATCTATTTTGGTAGAGTTGATTTAAACCAACTACATTTGAGGGATGATAGCGAGCACTCTATATTTATGGAGTGGCGAGCAAACTTGATTTAACCATTTCTTGAAGATGCTTTTCATTGTTTTCTTAACGCCTTTACTAGTTCTCGTGGTGCTACTTCCGGGTAGCCCTCGAAGGAAAGCCGTATGAAAACCTAGGTATCTTACAAAGCCGCTTTCCTTTTCGCAGGGGAGCGGCTTTTTTGTAGGGTAAAATCAGTCATTTTAATAGCGTACACAAAAAAAGCGAAGCCTTTTCCAATCTACTACGAAACAGGATTGCGCCAATCCTTGCTTTGTAGCTATAGCACAACGAGTATCTTTCAGAAAGGATAAAAAATATGAGTAACTTAAATACATACAGCCGAACGATTACCCAAGACCCCACCCAGCCGGCGGCACAGGCCATGCTTTATGGTATTGGTATGACCGAAGCGGATATGCACAAGGCGCAAGTAGGTATCGTATCTACTGGCTGGGAAGGCAACCCCTGCAATATGCACCTCAATGGTTTGGCAGAAGAAGTAAAAGTGGGGGTAAATGCGCAGCAAGACTTATTCGGCCTCATCTTCCATACGATTGGGGTAAGCGATGGTATTAGTATGGGCACGGATGGGATGCGATATAGCCTTCCGAGCCGCGATATTATTGCCGATAGTATAGAAACAGTAGCAGGTGCTCAGTGGTATGATGCACTAGCCACGGTGGTAGGTTGCGACAAGAACATGCCCGGTGCAATGATTGCACTCTGCCGTTTGAACCGTCCGGCCATCTTAGTGTATGGGGGCACTATCAGCCCGGGCTGCTATGAAGATCGGAAAAAGCTGGATATTGTGTCTGCTTTTGAAGCCTTAGGAGAGAAAATAGCTGGTAAAATCAGTGAAGCTGATTTCAAGGGTGTTGTGCAGCACGCTTGCCCAGGCGCCGGGGCATGCGGTGGCATGTACACCGCCAATACCATGTCCTCGGCTATCGAAGCGATGGGAATGGCCCTACCCTACAACAGCTCTATTCCCGCCAATCATATTGACAAAAAAGCTGATACAGCGCGAGTGGGTGCTTATCTGCTGGAGCTCTTGCGTAAAGACATTAAGCCGCGCGACATCCTCACCAAGAAGGCCTTTGAAAATGCGATTACAGTAATTTTAGCATTAGGAGGTTCCACCAATGCAGTACTCCATTTGCTAGCTATCGCACATAGTGCGGAAGTGGATCTCAGCATGGATGATTTCCAGCGCCTGAGTGACCGCATTCCCTTCATTGCCGATTTAAAGCCTAGTGGTAAATATGTAATGGAAGACCTCTATTACGTAGGCGGCGTGCCAGCGGTGATGAAATTATTATTAGAAAAAGGCGTACTCCACGGCGACTGCCTCACGGTAACCGGTAAAACGGTGGCTGAAAACCTAGCCGAGGCTAGTCCGCTGCTAGCTGGTCAAAGCATCATCACCCCTTGGGAACAGCCCATCAAGGCCACCGGCCATTTGCAAATTCTTTATGGCAACCTAGCTACAGAGGGTGCTGTGGCCAAGATCACGGGTAAAGAAGGTGAATTATTCATTGGCCCTGCGAAGGTTTTCGATTCGGAAGCAGCTGCCAATAGAGCCATCAGCAACAAACAAATCAAGGCTGGCGAAGTAATCGTGATTCGTTACTGCGGGCCCAAAGGCGGGCCTGGCATGCCTGAGATGCTCAAACCCACCTCTGCTATTATGGGCGAAGGCCTTGGTAAACAAGTAGCCCTCATCACCGATGGGCGCTTCAGCGGCGGCACCCACGGCTTCGTCGTGGGCCACATCAGCCCAGAAGCCCAAGTAGGCGGCCTCATTGCCTTGCTGAAAGACGGCGACTTGATCACCATCGATGCTACCAACAAAAAAATAGAAGTAGAACTAGATGAAGCTACCATCGCTGAGCGCCGCGCCCGTTGGCAAGCACCTCCCCTAGCTGCTACTTTTGGCGTCTTGAAAAAATATGCACAAACAGTTAGCTCCGCCTCTTTAGGCTGCGTAACCGATCTATAAACCAACTTACGGGCTTCGAGCCAGCCAGCCAAAGCCAAGCACCTCGCCAGCTTTTTGTATTCACGGCCTTCTCCAAGCCATAAAATTTATTCCTATGAAAACCAGTAGCACACTCCGCCAAGCTTCTACTGCGTCCGATCAACCGGCTGTAATTCCCGCCGCTACGCGTATCAGCGGCGCTGAGGCCATTTTGCGCTGTCTGTTGGCCGAAGGCGTCGATACGCTCTTCGGTTATCCAGGCGGTGCCATTATGCCTGTGTATGATGCTTTAGTGGACTACGAAGACCAACTTCAGCACATCCTTGCTCGTCACGAACAGGGAGCCATCCACGCTGCGGAAGGCTATGCCAGGATCCATAGAAAAACAGGTGTTTGTATTGCTACCTCTGGCCCAGGAGCCACCAACCTCCTAACGGGTATTTGCGACGCCCAGCTCGATTCCATCCCCCTCGTTTGTATCACAGGACAGGTGCCCAGTCACTTGCTAGGTAGCGATGCCTTTCAAGAAACAGATGTAATCAACTGTACCTTACCCGTAACAAAGTGGAATTATCAAATCACCAAACCAGAGGATATTCCTTGGGTCTTCAAGAAAGCCTTCTTCGTGGCTAATAGCGGAAGGCCCGGCCCTGTCTTAATCGACATTACCAAAGATGCCCAGCTGGCTAGCTTTGAGTTTGTCTATCCTGAAAAACTCGATATTCGCTCCTACCAGCCTTATCATAAAGTAAAAACAGCGGCCATCCAAGCAGCTGCCGAACTCATTAATGCTGCCGAACGCCCCATGATTTTGGCTGGCCATGGCATCCATATCGCTAAAGCCCAACAGGTCTTCGTGGAGCTCGTAGAAAAAGCCGGTATCCCCGTTGGTGTTACCTGCCACGGGCTTTCTACCATTCCCAACAACCACGCTCTTTTCATGGGTATGCTTGGAATGCACGGCAATTATGGCCCTAACTTCCTTCAAAATGACGCGGACGTGATTATAGCCATCGGTATGCGCTTCGATGATCGTGTCACAGGTCGGTTAGATCGCTACCTCCCCAACAGTAAAGTCATTCATATCGAAGTAGATCCGGCGGAAATTGATAAAAACGTCAAAACTACCGTAGCTGTCTTAGGCGATGCCAAAGAAGCACTAGAAGCACTCCTCCCCTTACTACAACGAAAAAGTTACCCCGATTGGGTAGCTCGTTTCTATGCTTGCGCCAAAGAAGAAGAAAAGCGCGTGTTAGTGGAAGCCTTACAGCCTACGCCCGAAGGCGAACTGCGGATGGGGCAAGTGATCCGAGCCGTCAGCAACCAAACCGATGGCAAAGCCATTGTGGCTACCGACGTAGGCCAGCACCAAATGATGGCCGCCCGCTACTACGAGTATAAAGGCCACGACCAGTGGGTCAGCTCCGGTGGCGCAGGTACGATGGGCTTTGGCCTGCCCGCTGCCTTCGGTGCTAAATATGCCGACCCTAGCCGCCAAGTCGTTGCCTTCATCGGTGATGGAGGCTTTCAAATGACAATTCAGGAGCTCGGCCTTTGCGCCCAGTGGAAAGTAGGTGTCAAGATCGTCTTGCTCGACAACAACTTCCTCGGGATGGTTCGGCAATGGCAACAGCTTTTCCACCAAAAACGATATAGCTCCGTAGAGCTTACCAATCCTGATTTCGTCACGATCGCCAAAGGCTTCGGTGTGGCAGGGAAAACCATCGAGCACACCGAACAACTAGACGACGCTATCGCCGAGATGCTCGCTTATCCCGGCCCCTACCTACTACACGTCAAAGTGGTGAAAGAAGATAATGTTTTCCCCATGGTTCCCTCTGGAAAAGGTATCCAAGAAGTAGCACTAGGCCCAGAAGACCTTTAATACATTTACACATGACAACCTATACCATCACGGTTTTTACCGAAGACCAAGCCGGCCTACTTAGCCGAGTAGTCAGTATTTTTAACCGGCGCAACCTGAATATTGATAGCCTCACCACATCGGCTTCTAGTGATCCAAACATCCACCGTTTCACCATTTCCCTGCGCAGCACACAAGAAATGGTGGAAAAACTAGTAGCACAACTCGATAAACAAGTAGATGTGCTCAAAGCCTTCTACTATACCGATGCCGATATTGTGTTTCAGGAAGTAGCACTCTATAAAGTGCCCTTCAGCTTTTTTAGCGAAGGTAGCACCGTAGAAGGCCTCATCCGCCGCCATAACGCTCGGGTGCTGCTCATAGAAAAAGAGTTCGTCGTGATCGAAAAAACCGGCCACGAACACGAAACAGAAGCCCTCTTAAATGCCTTACGACAAGTAGGTGGTATCTATGAGTTTGTCCGCTCCGGCCGCGTCGCTATCGTGAAACCAATGGAACGACTCAACAACTACTTAGAAAGCCTTAAATTAGCTGCTTCGGAAGACTAGTGGCCAAACCGTGCTCACCTAGCGAGCCCTGAACAAACAAAAACAAGCATAGCCCCACTATGAAGTAGCCGCCAATCCCTGAGCATACTGCTGCGCCCCACCAACACTAACGGCAAGTAAACGCTAAAGCATATATAAAAAGTAAGCTAGGCTCTCAAAACACTCACCCCCGCTATAGGCGGCTGAGCCGTATCGCTCGCTGAATCGAAAACATCAGTCGCTTGCTTTTGGGAAAAATGCTGGTCTAAAAACGGCATCATTTTCCCCGCAAGCAACTCTTGTATGGTAAAAACCGGATAGCTCACTAGCGGTCTCACTTCTTCCATTAATAATTGGCTAGCTGTAAATAAACCACTTACAAAAATCGGGCGAATCCCCCAGTTCTTAAGTACCTCAATGCCTGATAAAACCCCCAAACTATCACCACACGACATCACTACCCCTGAGACGGTATCCATAAATTCACTATTCTGTAATAACTCACGGGTTTCCTGCTGCAAGATACCGTCCGCTATTTCTACCACAATGTAATCCGGAGCCACTTCGCGAGCACAGTCATCAATCAAATCCTGATAGAGTGAAAGTAGCGTAGGGATACCTACCTGAAAAGTAGAAGTAAAGCCCCGCTGAGAAAAATCAGTCACATAGTCTGCTCCTCGGTCGCGGCAATAGAGTGTATCTTTGGGATAAGCCGTGCCAGTCAATTTAATATAGGCACTAGTATAGCCTGCGCTGCTAATGCCTCCACAAAGATGAGCTGCCGTGGTCGTTTTACCGCTATCCATCGAAGAACCCACAGAAAGCAACACTTTGGCACCTTGCGTCTGGCCTCGGAAAGGGACTAAGGTTTGCAGCGTATTTACAACGGTTCCTTGCGCATTCGTAGCAAATGCTACAAGCTCTAAAGGAATGGCCTGGCCAAGGTGCGTCTGATTCTGGCTGGCGACCTGAGCAACTACGCCACCACGCCCCACTAGCTCAACTTGCCGCGTAGGAAAGCTGGGCAAATAGGCTTCGTATTGGTTGGTGGCATAACGTGCCCCATAAGCCGCCATGATTAAATCGTCTGTAAAGAGGGAACAACTGCCCGTATCGGGTGTTTTCATATACTTCCCATCACAGTTTAATACCCGAAACAAACCTACATCACCTATCCTCGGCGTATAGGTATCGGGCAGTTCCGTGTTCCAA
Organism: Lewinella sp.; assembly: GCA_036735605.1. Taxonomy (GTDB): domain Bacteria; phylum Bacteroidota; class Bacteroidia; order Chitinophagales; family Saprospiraceae; genus Neolewinella. The sequence continues at coordinate 5,865 of DAINNZ010000084.1, forward strand.
TTTACTTGGCTAGGCACCGCCGTGCAGGTATATGCAATTTTAATTCTTTTTGCCATGATAGCAGATTTGTTTTGTTTTGTTTTGTTCTCCTACAGCTATCTGCAAAGCACATTGAAGTAGGTTGCAATAAAAATAGACTCCTGAAAAATGTTTTTAATCTGCTGCCCCACATGCAGATGCAGGCATCTCCTGCTTTTTTCCCTAGCTTACACACCTTTTTGTTCGGCTCAATAGCAGCCCTCACTACTTAGCACTAGTGGGCCTGTAGTGACTCCGATAGTGACTCCGAATCGTGAGCAGGTTCGGTAGGAAAGGCTAGCGCACGAAAAACGGTCAATTGGATGCCTCCAATTGACCGTTTTGAACAGACGACTAAACCGCTTCGGTTTCCAAAACAGAGGCAGCCCTCCTTAGCTCCATAACCCGTTGCTTCGGGTTTAGTTGACGAAGTAAAGAATCCTTTTTTCAACAGCCAAAGATAAGCTAATTCTGTTTAGGTATAGCTATACTTGAATCGATGTGATTTGGGAAAATTATCGCGCTGTTATCCGCGTCTTTGCCAAGTCAAAAAACGTAGGCACCCGTACGGGCGGCGAGGCTTTTTGATGCAGAAAAAGGTGGGCAGAACAAGTGAGAAACGCCCAAGTCTGAGTAAAGCGACCACCGAAGCTAAACCATTTTGCTATAGGTATCAAAGTTCAGCCGCGCATTACTTTTTGTGCCTACCTTTGCATATTCTTTCCTAATCGCCCTATCTTTAACCCAAAATACACCCAAACCAAAGTATTTGGGGATATAAAGACTATCGAAGCCTACCGCTACGGATAGTTGGCGGCTCGGGCTTCGCCCACCGCCACGGGCAGCCGCGAAGCGCAACCACTTTGTTTTAAGTATATTACTATGCCAAATTCTGAATTCAGGTATTTCACCCCAGCTCCTTGGCTGCTTCTTTGGCTCTTGCTTGGGCTTCTTACAACTTGCGGCCAGCCCCTTAAAAAACGACAACTACTCGTTATCGGCGATAGTAACGGCGCTGCCGACAAAGGCTGGGTATTCCAATTACAGCAACTGCGCAAAGGAGGCCCTTTGGTGAATACCGCCATCAGCGGCAATACAGTCGGCTTCGATGGCATGAACAATAAACAGCTTAACACCATTGAGCAACTTAGCCAGTACCTCCGCAGGGGCTACGCCGAAATGGGTGGAATCGACGAAATTATTATCGGCCTAGGCACCAACGATTGTAAACAACAGTACAATAGCCTGAGCATTGAACGCCACACCTATTTCCGCCGTTTATGCGATGAAATCAACACTTTCTTCAAGGAAAGAGGCCAAGACCTGCCCCGTATCGTGTTGCTATCCCCTCCACCTGCCGCAGCCGATGCACAGCTCCATGAGGAGTTCCAAGGTGCCGCTACCTGTATCGCTGAACTCACCAACTTCCTAGAACAGCTGGCCGCTGAAAAAGGCTACTGCTTCGTCAATTTACTTGAAAAGCCAGGCGAGGCACTACTAGAATATAGCGAAGATGGCATCCATTTCAACCCAACTGGCTACGAGCTAATAGCTCGCCAACTCCTAAGGAAGTGCTACTAGCCAACTCCATAAACAACAATTCGCGCAAAGCGAACTGTAGGCCACTGTAACACACTAAACATTTTTCAGAATAGGAGAAAAAGCACGGCACTAATTACTTTGATACTGAAGGCAACGAATACTACACTAGGCTTGAGGCCAGCGAAAACCGCCCTTAGATGCTAGAAGAAATATTAGTAGGGAGGGAAACCCACCCTACCGCCTTTCCGCCAACTCCCCTTTTAAACTTAAACACTAAACTAGTGCCTAAGTCAACTCGGGAGAGTTGCAAAGTGCTGGGTGTGATACCAATAGCGTGCTAGCTACGCTGTTTAAGGGAAGCTAATAGGCCTACTTCCTTTGGGTGGTTTAGGTGTAAAAAAGACTAAAGCTCAATGGAAGCTCCTTGCATGGATGCAAAGATAAGGTGTTTTCTTGTGAATAAAAACTTTTTGTGTCTTTTTTTTAAAAAAACTTTACTTTTTAGTTTTTCCAACCTAGTACACAGAAATGTCTAGTGGTGTAGGCTACTGTGGCACTTATCTTACCGAAAAGTAGGCAGCCTCAACTTTCGTTACACGCCCCTCACAGCTATCGCTTGGTATGTATATGGCCTGATGGCAGGGGCAAGGGTAGCTTGGTAGCGCAAGCGTGGCGGATAGCGCAAGCTGAAAGCCAAAGTATTTAAAGCCACAAGCTAGCTCCTGAAACAGCTTGTTCCGTTTTTCTTCTTTACCTTTATCCCCATCTCCAACAAGACGTAGTCGCCTAATGAAGCTGGCTTCGAATAGGCACCGTCAATATCATTAGACTTGCTAAACCAATTTAACGAATGGAAAATACTACGCCCAATAAGAAAGAAAAACCCACTAACTTCAAAATATTTTTGTTGCTACTACTCGCTTTTTTACTGATTTCCTTTTTACTCCAACAGACCGACAAGGCCAAGGTCATGAAAGTACAAGAAAAAGACGAGATTTTGCATCGCCCCCATGCCGACTAGCGGCTCTCATGCGGATTAGCGGCTCTTGCGCTACGAAGCGGCTCTTGCGCTACAAGGCTACCCTTGCCCCAGCGAGCGGAGCGGCAGCCCAAAAACAGGCGTATTTGCTTAGTCCTAGCCCCGAGCGAAAGCGTAGCGAATGTCAGTAGGTATTAAAACCAGCCGGCGCCTAAATTGCGGAAAGGCCATGGAATAGACAACATAATGAGCAGCAAACCAAAGCTATAGAAAACGCCAATAGTTTTCCACCCCTTGTTGAGTTCTACTTGTTTTTTGGCTTTGATGTAGCCGATCGTAATGAGGGCGATAGCGATAAGCATACCAGTGAGGTGCTCCACGGTATAAAAGCGCGTGACGCTGTCTCCCATAATGGCTTTCATGCCCCCTTCCAAGCGCACAAGCGGCGAAAGGCCAAAATAAAGGACTAGCCCTAGCAGTAATTGTACATGCGTAGCTATGAAAGCATAGAGGGCTAATTTGTCTTTACCTTCGTATAAGCTACCGCCGCTGCGTTTGCGAAAAGCACGGAGAATAGCCAGTAGCAAAAGAGCGATCACTACATAGCGAAGCCCCGAGTGGGCATGTTGTAGGATAGTATATAAAATAGTCATAATTGATTGGTTTTAAAAGTCTTTAGTTTACTTGAAAAAGTGCATTGGATAATAAGAACTTTCCTTGTTCCCAAAAGCCCCGAAAGAGAGGATTATCAATGAGGTAAACTACCTGTCCGCGTCCTTTGTTTTCGACGCCAAAGGTGAGACTTTCTTGTAGTTCTTTTTTGGCTTCAGCCCCTATAAATCCTAAGCTTAAAGCCCCATTTCTAACCCGGGCTGCGTTCACTCCTTCTGTTAGGTAAGCATAGGCAGAAGCGCTGGTTTTAAGGGAAAAATACGTTTTCCCGATGCCAAAGCTCAGGGGGTAAGAGTCGTCCATTTCCGTGGCTATAATAGCCCCAGGGACATAGCTACTGATGTAGCGTCTTTCTGCGCCGCCATAAGGTAAGAGCAGGTCGTTCGTTGAGGGTTTAGTGATCTCTTCTTTTTCTTTATAGGTCAACCCGAAGCCTGCTTTACCAACGAGGGCACGGTTTGCCTCGCCTATAGCGATGAGTTTTCCGCCTTTACGGATCCATTCTTGCAGGCTATTTTGCTGGCTTTCGCTCAGGTTAAAATAGCCTTCGGCTAATAGGAGTACGTCCATCCGATCCTCGAAAGCAGCATCCATATCTTCGAAGTTGTAGATATGGAGCGGATAGTCTAGTTCTTGTTCGAAGAAGTGCCATACTTGCCCAAATTCGTTGGCGCTAAACTGTTTACCGGCGAGGAGGGCTACCTTGGGAAGGCCAAGCAAGCTGTAGTTGGGGCTCCCTAAATCAAAGCCGCTGCTACTAAAGCCTGTGGTAACTGCAATAGCAGGCACTTCGTGTTCTACCACAGCAGCAGCTACGATCGCGGCGAAATTTGCTAGGTTGCTGTTATCCCCCCGATTGATAATAAGGCTGCCAGCGGGGAAAGCTTGGCCATTGATGGCTCCAGCTACTGATGCAGTTCGCACTTGTACGCCTTGGCGCAATAAAGTGGCTAAAAGACGCGCACTACCGAAATCCGTCCAGGGCACGATAAAAGCATAAGCTGAGGCCACATCCACTTTGGCGAACGGTTTTTCATAGGCCGGCAGCTTATAATTACTGCTAGCTGCTCCTAGTAGTTTAGGGAGGGCATAGGCTTCCAAACCATAGGCATGTGGTAAAGACCAAGCGGTGATATCGTAAGTAACCGAGTCCTCTAGGCGTGCTTCTGGATCGAAAAGTACTTGGGCTAGTAAGCCGCGCGGCTGGTAGGCGCTAATGAGTAGATCACCGGCTGCTAGTTTAGTTTCAGCCGTTTGGCCGTTATGGTAGTGGTAGGCAGCCGTATTGGTGGCCGTTTCTATTCGCTGGTATTGGATGCCGTTTTTATCCAACAAATGGAGGAGCGCACGTAGGCGACCACGCGGATTTTTTCCGCTTACTACATAGGCTTTGTACTTACCGGGGGGATTTTGCCGACTTTCGGTAAAGAAGCGACCAAATTCACTTACGAGCCTATCTTTTTGTAGATGAGCAATTTCTACCGTGCTCAGTGATGTAGTTCGGTGGTGAAGCACCCGATCGGCAAGGGTGAGGGTATCACCATTTGGCAAATGGATGGCTCGGCCGGCGCGGCTATGTCCTGCTTGTTCGTAAGTCATACCGATAGCCCCATTGAAGGTGGGGTAGGTATCGCCATAGCTGGGGTAAAGCAGATCGAAACGCTCGCGCGTGAAATAGAGCCAGCCGGCTTGATCGAAGTACTTCGCATGATTTTTTCCAATCTCCGTTTGGAAGCTTCGTTGCCAGTCGGTGATATATTCATGATAAGGCGCGGCAGCTGGGGCAAAGTAGTAAGGCTCCGTGTAACCTTGCTCGTGTACATCTGCATGGATATGTGGCATCCATTGCTGATATTTAGCCATACGTTGTTGGCTTTCTACTTGCGTCTGCCAGGCCCAGTCGCGATTCAGATCGAATAAATAATGATTGACCCGGCCACCGGGCCAAGGTTCGCGGTGCTCTCGCACACTAGGAAGTGGATCGACGCCCTTATTAGCCGTTTGCCGATACCAGTTGGTGTATCGGTTATAACCATCGGGGTTAAGGCTAGGATCGATGATAACAAGGGTATTTTCCAGCCATTTGGCTGTCTCTGCATTTTGCGGATTCGTCAGATCATATAAGACCCCCATACTAGCCTCCGAACCGGGTGCTTCATTTCCGTGAACGCTGTATGACAGCCACACAATGGCTACGTCTAGTGCAGCATCTACCGAGCCTTCCGCCAGGCCCGTTCGACGGAGGTTATTCAACCGAATAGCCTCTAAACGTGCAATATTAGCAGGGCTAGAGACAAAGGCCAATAGCAACGGTCGGTCTTCATTCGTTCGGCCATATTGCTCAAGCTGCACCTTTGGGCTAGCCGCCGCTACGGTACGAAAGTAATCAACTAACAAGTGATGAGGGCTAAATTTTTCCCCTAAAGTATGTGGCAGGAACTCATCCGGACTAGGAATCGACTGGGCATCTATACTCCTTATGATTAGTGAAGCAGCCAGGAAGAAAAGCAGACGTATCATGTAGCTCTTTTTTAGGAGGGTGAAGGTAAGTATTTTATCTCAAATACTGCGAACGAGAAGAGGCGTGCTAGCTACTACTAACACGCCTCCCCACTATCGTTCTGATAGTATGCGAACAGACGCTACAATAACCTAGTGATTGTACCCTTCATGATCGCCATGATCGTGGCCATCGTGTGCTTTGTCGCTTGGCATCGCATCGCCTAGTTGCTCTTGGGCGAGCACTAAACCTTTGGCGAGCAGGCTTTCCACTTCCTCCATTTGCCCGTTTTTCTTTGCGATGAAAGCTTGGATATCTGCATGACTAAGATTAGCACGCAAATCGTCTAAACTTTTAACACTTTTCATCCACTCCATCATTCCATCATACGACTTCTCTAACAGAGAATACGTTTCCTTTAGCGTGGTAGCTGTTTCGGCATCTACTTTCTCTGTTTCCAGTTTGGTCATAATCGCTTTTTGTAACTGAGCAATCTGGCTCATTTTCGGCATCACTCGGTCGTGTGCCCCCATCATACCTTCGAAGGCTTTGGCTTGTTCAGCCATCTCGCTGGGGCTAAAGCCTTCGGCAGTAGTTGCCTCCGTATTGCTATTACCTCCACAGGCCACTAAAAGGCCGACTAAAATTATCAATACTGTTATGCGCATAATTTATTGGTTTAACGACAAAAAATGTCAACTTTCAAACCACAAAGGTACATAATTTGGGATGGATAGAAAACAAAGTCTTCTTTTAAGTTTTTCAAGGTCTATGACCCGACTTGGCTCTACAGGAGGTAGCGTATCTGCCACTTACACTAGAATGGTTCGCCACTGCGTAATTTATCTAAAAGGTTGCTTAACTGATCTGCCTCTGCGGCCGTGAGGCTAGAGAAAGTTCTTGCCATCTCATCCTCCATAGCTTCCGAAGCTTCCTGTAAGAGCACCAACCCTTTTTCAGTGATTACAATATCTACCCGACGGCGATCCTGCCCACAGGTTTCTCGCCTCACTAAGCCCTTCGTATCCAGCTTATCCACTAAACGACTGGCATTCGACATTTTGTCGAGCATTCGTTGGGTGAGCAACTTAATAGTAGCAGGGCCTCCTTTAAGGCCTCTTAAAATACGTAAAATATTAAACTGTTGAATACTGATCTCAAAAGGTTTCAGTACTTGGTTGGTTCGTTGATTAAGCCAGCCAGCAGTGTAGAGAATGTTGATGTTCGCCCGATGCCTCGAACTTGGAAACTCTGGCTGTGTGATCGCTTCTTCAATACGCATGGCGTTCATTTGAATGAGTAATATTGATTAAGGGCACTAATGTACAAACAATAGTTCTAACTGGCTCTATTTCGTCTCTAGGGGGGATAGGCTTAGATGCCCTTGGAACAGACAAGCCAAACGGCAACTAGACGCTAGCATAAACAAAAGGGGCGACTGCTGGAATCCAACAATCGCCCCCCTTTCGCAATATTTTCTTGCGGCCAATTACTCTTCTTCCTGCGTGGAAGCAGTAGCAGCAGCGGCACCTGTTGCCGCAGTTGTTGCAACAGCAGTAGGGGCTGCTGCACCTCCTTTTTTAGCTCCTCCTCTACGGCGGCGTGATTTGCCCGTGGTAGATGCCTTTTTAGCCGTATAGGTTTCGTTGAAATCTACGAACTCGATCATAGCCATATCCGCAGCATCACCTTGGCGAGTGCCCGTCTTGATAATCCGAAGGTAACCACCTGGGCGATCGCCCATTTTGGGTGCTATCACATCGAAAAGCTCTTGAACGACCTCTTTGTTTTGTAGCATACTAAACACTTCTCGACGATTGTGGGTGTCGTTTTTGCGACTCTTCGTAACGAGAGGTTCTGCATAAACACGCAGTGATTTCGCTTTTGCAAGTGTAGTATTAATACGCTTGTGCGTGAACAATGCAATGGCTAGATTCTTGAGCAAAGCCTTGCGGTGGCCGGTTTTACGACCTAAGTGATTGAATTTCTTTCCGTGACGCATCGTCTTTAGAAATTTCTTGGCAACACCACTTTCCTTGCATCTGCTAGACAGGCTCTAGCTGCCGAAGAAAAGGTAATTGCCTATGATTAAATGTGCCATTTGGCAGCCTGTGATCACACGACTAACAGCAGAGCCGTCCGCTTGTACAAAAGGCAAAACAGCCAATGGTAAGAGCGAACAGCCGCTGGATATTAAGTTTATTCTTCGTCTAATTTATACTTAGACAAGTCCATGCCGAAAGTAAGACCTTTGTTGGTCAGCAACTCTTCAATTTCCACTAAAGACTTCTTGCCAAAGTTGCGGAACTTCAGCAACTCGTGGGTATCAAAACGCACCATCTCTCCGAGCGTATTAATCTTAGCCGCTTTCAAGCAGTTGTAGGCTCTTACGGAAAGATCGAGGTCTTCCAAAGAAGTTTTAAGCAGCTTGCGCATGTGCAAAACGTGCTCATCTACAATAGTTTCTTCTTGCGGCGTAGTATCCCTTAAGTCGATTGGCTCATTTGTGATGAGTGCTAAGTGACCAATTAGAATACGGCTGGCCTCCTTGATAGCTTCTTCAGGGTGGATAGTACCATCCGTTTTGACTTCAATTTCTAAGCTCTCGTAATCCGTACGCTGGCCCAAACGAGTATTTTCTACACGATAGGCAACATTCTTGATAGGCGTATAGATAGCATCCACCGGAATCACCCCAATAGCAGCACCTTTTGGCATATTCTCGTCGGCTGGCGCGTAGCCATAGCCTCTTGTGATCGTTAACTCTACTTCTAAGTTAACGAAAGGCTCCATCGTACAGATCAGGAGATCAGGATTCATTACCTTGAACACATTCGTGTGGCGGGCAATGTCGGCGGCGGTGAAAGTTTCTTGGCCTGAAAGCGTGAGGTAGATTTTCTCTTCCTCCGCATCACCATTGTCAATCACTTGCTTAAGGCGAACTTGTTTGAGATTGAGGATAATATCCACCACATCCTCCGTTACGCCTTTGATCGTGGCGAACTCGTGATCTACCCCAGCAATACGAACTGCGGAAATGGCAGAACCTTTCAAAGAAGATAAGAGAACGCGCCGAAGGGAGTTCCCGATCGTTTGGCCGAAGCCTGGTTCTAGTGGTTTGAACTCAAAGATGCCTTCAAACTCATTTGCCTTTTGCAAAGAGATTTTATCGGGCTTTTGGAAATCCATGATGCTACTCATACTTAATGGAGGCTTTGGATGAATTGACCACGCAGGATGGCCGCTTCGTTAAATAAGTTGACCCCGGCAATACCAAAGGTACTCGACGGGGGGATACAAGGGGCGAAGTACAAAACTATGCTGCTTCGCCCCTTGTTGCCTAAAAACTGGCTTACTTAGAATATAATTCAACGATAAGCTGTTCGTTGATTTTTTCGGGGATATCGTCCCGTTCTGGTAGTGCTAACAACTGACCCTCCATTTTGTCTTGATTATATTCAATCCATGGGAAGTTCGTATTACCACGGCCAGCGGCAGCATCCTGAATAATATCGATGTTTTTAGATTTTCCTCTAACACCAATCACTTGACCTACGCGAACGTGTGTAGAAGGAACGTTGGTTACGATACCATCTACCACAATGTGCTTGTGAGCCACCAACTGGCGAGCAGCGCGGCGAGTAGGTGCTAGGCCCATGCGATACACGAGGTTATCAAGCCGAGACTCTAATAACTGTAACAACACAGTACCCGTTACACCCTTCGAAGCATTTGCTCTCTCAAACAAGTTGCGGAACTGGCGCTCCAATACACCATAGGTATATTTGGCTTTCTGCTTTTCCATCAACTGATTAGCATAATCAGAAGGTTGTTTACGACGACGCGCTTGACCGTGCATACCTGGGCGGTACTTCTTTCTATCGAAAGCTTTGCTCGGGCCGAAGATGGGCTCACCGAAAGCACGGGATTTTTTCTGCTTGGGACCAGTATATCTAGCCATAGACTATTTGTCTTTGTATAAGTTCGAAGGAAGGTTGAAAATTAAACACGGCGACGCTTTGGAGGGCGGCAGCCATTGTGTGGTAGAGGCGTTGTATCTTTGATCTTAGTCACCCGTAAACCTGCACCATCTAGTGCACGGATAGCTGCCTCGCGGCCAGCACCAGGGCCTTTCACAAAGACCTCTACCGTACGAAGACCAGCATCGTAAGCTACCTTCGCCGCATCCGTAGAAGCTACTTGTGCAGCATAAGGCGTAGATTTCTTTGACCCACGGAATTTGGCTTTACCAGCACTACCCCACGATATCACATCTCCTTTCTTATTCGTGATAGAAACGATGATGTTGTTGAATGAAGCTTGAATGAAAGCCAATCCTTCTGCCTCAACGCGGACTTTGCGTTTTTTAACTTGGCGGCTCGCGCCAGCGGTTCTTTTAGCCATTATTTCGTTACTTTTTTCTTGTTAGCTACCGTTTTACGCTTGCCCTTACGAGTCCGTGCGTTTGTCTGCGTACGCTGTCCGCGCAGCGGCAGGCCCTTGCGATGGCGCAAGCCCCGATAACAACCAATATCCATTAATCGCTTAATGTTTGTTTGCACTTCCGTCCGAAGATCACCCTCTACGGTGTAATCGTTCGTAATAATATTGGAGATCGTTTTGATGTTATCATCATCCCAATCCGCCACCTTCGTGTTATGATCCACCCCGGCCTTATCCAATATTTCAGACGCACGGCTAGCACCGATACCGAAAACATACGTTAAGCTGATTATACCCCGCTTATTACGCGGCAAATCTACACCTGCAATTCTTGCCATAGCTACTTTATGGTTTGCTTACCCTTGTC
>DAINNZ010000085.1:0-16244 GCA_036735605.1 Lewinella sp.
AAGAGGAGGAAAGGGATAAAGGTTGGAAAGGGGTAAAGGTTGGAAAGGGGTAAAGGTTGGAGACTGTTCAGGGATAGTTCATCTAAGTGTGTCTTTGGTTAAAAATTCAGTTTTCATTTGAAGGTTGCATCGCGCCGCTTGGAGGCCAGAGGTCGGAAAGGAGACTGTTCATTTAGGTGTGCGGTATCGCGCTGTTAACAACTATGCCCGAACCACTTCGTTTTGAGTATATACTTGAGCCGAACAAAATGACAGCAAAAAATGGACTTTAAAAGCATAGCGCAAAAAATTATTGAACTAAAAAACGAGGATCTGACCTTGAGAGATCACTTATTGCAAAGCGGACAACTTAGCGAAGGCTATCATGAAGAAATGCAGGCCTTGCATAACAAAAATGCTAAAGCCCTAAGCGATATAATAGCTACCATTGGTTACCCGACAATAGAGAAAGTTGGTAAAGAAGCAAGCGAAGCGACTTGGCTGGTAATACAACATTCAATTGGTCAACCCAAATTTATGCGAATGTGTGTAGCGTTATTAGCAAGAGCCGTTAGTAAAAACCAAGCCGACCCAAAGAATTTAGCTTATTTAAGCGACCGAATAGCCGTGTTGGAAGAGAGCCCTCAACTTTACGGCACGCAATTTGATTGGAACGAAGAGGGGCAATTATGCCCAAATACATTTGACGACTTAACTAAAGTGAACGAAAGAAGAAAAGCAATTGGGCTTAACACGCTTGAAGAACAAACAGACATCATAAGAAGCCAGGCAAAAAATGAACAGCAATTGCCCCCGAAAGACTTTGAAGAAAGAAAGCAGGCAATCAAACAATGGAAAAAAATGTTGGTTGGACGAAATAAAAACAGCCATGCCTATCCATAAAGAGGAGTGCGCAGTTGGTGGCTTTCGCTCCGCTCACGCTGTCTAAAGCCCATAGGGGCAGGCGGGCACGCTGTGCAGGGGCAAGGCTTATTACTATGCAAAAGTGGGGCTTATTATTTCCCCTTCGGTAATGTTTGGAAGGTGGTGAGGCCACATTGCAGAAACTGCTCGTAGTCGTTCACGTCAGGGGTATAGGACACGGGCGGGTTGAGCAACTCACCACTAGGGCTAGTGAGCACATAGTAGGGCTGCGTATTGATTCGGTAGGTTTTTTCCTGAAAATAGTGCCATTTCTCCCCTACCTGATCGATTTTTTTAGTAGTACCGGGCCGATCGAGGCGTTCCACCACTTGGTGTTCGGCTTCGGGCAAATCGGCGCGCTCATCTACATAGAGGCTAATGAGGACGAAATCGTTGGTGAGTACTTTTCGGATTCGATCTTGGCTCCATACGTTTTCTTCCATCTTACGGCAGTTGGCACAGGAATAGCCGGTAAAATCTAGGATTACGGGCTTGTTCACCTTGCAAGCATAGGCCATACCTTCATCTAGGTCTTTAAAGCAAGGAATACCTTGTGGGCAATCGCAGGGATTGAGGAAGCTGTAACAAACGGCGGGGGCAATACCACTAAGTAAAGTAAGCGGCTTGTAGCTGCCTAGTTCGGGGTCTTTTTGGAAGCCACTGGCCACATAGCCTGCAAAAAGGAGGGAGCTAATAGCCACGATGCCCCCTATTATACCGAGCTTTCGCTTCTTACTATCAAGCGGGAAGCTGATAAAACCGAATAGATAAGCCGCTATACCGAGGCTACATAGTATCCAGATGAGGTAGAAGGGCTCCACTTTTAATAAGTTCCAGTGGCCTACTAAGTCGGCATTACTCAAGAACTTGAGGGCTAGCGCAACCTCTGCAAAGCCGAGAACCACCTTCACGCTATTAAGCCAGCCGCCAGAAGAAGGCATACTTTTTAAGAGCTGTGGGAAAGCGGCAAAAAGGCCGAAAGGTAAGGCAATGGCCAAGCCGAATCCTGCCATCCCGATGGTTAATGGCCAGGCGCCCTCACTAGCAGTGCCAACTAACAAACTGCCGAGTATAGGCCCCGTGCAACTAAAACTAACCAAAGCTAGCGTAAGGGCCATAAAGAAAATACCGGCTAAGCCACCAGTGGATTCTGCTTTACTGGATCGGTTTGACCAGCTTTCGGGCACCGTGAGCTCGTAGTAACCAAAGAAGCTACCGGCAAAAAACATAAAGACCACAAAAAACAGCACATTCACCCAAACGTTGCTAGCGATATCATTTAAGATGCTTGCGCTCACGCCTTCTATTAGGTGAAAGGGCACACTTAATAGAACGTAGATAAGGAAAATAAACAAGCCGTAGAGACCTGCATTTTTGACGCCTTCTCTTCTACTCTTCCCTCCTTTATTAAAGAAGTTAACGGTTAGCGGGATCATGGGAAAAATACAGGGCATCAGGATCGCGAAAAGCCCCCCTAGGAAGCCTAAGCCGAATATTTTCCATTGGCTTTGTCCTGTCATTACGGCTGCGCCTTCGCTACATTCGCCTCTGGGCGCATTATCAAAATTGACGGCACAGTTGCTATTGGTTGTATCTGTATCGAGCAAGGTTGGTAGGCTTATGTTTAGCAAGTTTTCCTCACCGATGGTAGCAGTTTTGGTGGAGATGTCCACGGAGAAAGGTAAGTCTTGTGGTGGTAGGCACACTTCTTCGCAAGCCATATAGGTCATGGTGCCGGCGATGCGTTGGTTGTTGGTAGCCAGTTCTACGGTTTGGGTGTAGCGAACCCGCTCGAAGAGTTTGATGACTTCGCCATCCCATACGGCTTCGTATTCTTGCTTGCGTTTACTAGCTTCTTCTTTTACGGGGCCTAGTAGGCGCAGGCCTTCTTCTTCGAGTACGAAGGCGTTGGCCACGGGCCCTTCGGTGGTGAGGTCTTGTCCGTAGAGACTCCAACCGGGCTCGATGATAGCTTCCATACTAATTTCGTAGGTGCGTTCGCCGAGCGGGGTAGCGGTAAGTTGCCAAGTAACGGGGTCGGCTTCGGTGGCGGGGGGCTCGGTGGCGGTAATGCTATTACCTAGGCCAGGAACTAGGGGTTGTGCGTTCGGGTCGTTGTTGTTGGATGCTACCACTGGGGAAGCCTTGGCAGGGTCTTCTTTCCCGATAGCTGTTTTTGAGGAAGAGAGGGGCGCAGCAGTTTCAGCTTGGCTAGCAGATAGGCTACCGGGCTTAGCCGTCGCATCTGTTCGTGTAGGCGTGGTTGGTGTCGTAGTTGTGCTAGCCTGGGGTAAAAAGCTAAAAGTTTCTTCGGAGGGAGGGAGGCACTGTTCGTCGTCGCAGCACATGAACTCTAGTACGGCATTGATAGGCTGGCCATATTTTTTGATCCTCACTTTCTGGGTAAACACCAGCTCTTTCTTACTCTGGAACTTAATTACTTCTATTTCAAAGATAGGGTCTAAGCCCTCCTTCTTATCCCCTGTTTCGGTCGTTTTACCAATTAGCTCGTAATGGTCAGCCACCTCCCAAGCGATGGTGGTGGGGCTAGGGCCTCCTTCGGGCGTGAACTGGCTATAAACCGCCCAGCCTTTATCGATCCGAGCCACGATTTGTAGGGCAAACACATCGCCCTCGATGGGTTCTAGGCGCGTACTCCAACCCACAGGATTGAGGATTTGCGCTTGAAGGCCTAGCGAAAAAAAGAAGAGAAAAAAGAAGTATTGAAAGCGAAAAAACATACTGTTCGGGATTAAATGGAGCCAACAGCCCAGCAACTCAGCCACAGAAGTAGCGAGCCTAGCCATTGCTGAGAAATAAGACAATCCAGAGGCAAAGTTAGTTCTATTGCGTAGGATACCAATAGATAAAGTGATAAAAATCAGGTGATTTACGCCTTGATCTAGGTTAGCGGATACCTTTTAATGTAGGAAAGACGTTAGGGTATTGCGCTGCATCGTACTACCTTTGCGGTTTGAAAAAGCGGATTATTCCTATGTCATATACTGTTCTTACCCGTTTGAGTGCCATTACGGGGCTATTGTTCTTACTTTTTTCACCTAGTCAGGGCCGTGCACAATTGATTATGCGAGGTTTAGAGCTGGGCCCTTGGGCGGGGGTTTCCTATTATTTTGGCGACCTCAATACCAACTATCGTTTGAACCGCCCGAATCTAGCTGGTGGTTTTGCGGCGCGTTACAACTTCAATGAACGCATTGCCACTCGGGTCGGTTTTGGTTATGGCCACGTGGCGGCTAGCGATGCAGATAGTAACAATCCCTTTGAGCGCATCCGCAACCTTTCCTTCCAATCAGATATTTTCGAGGGAACGGCGCAGTTTGAGTTCAACTTTCTTCCCTATGTGCATGGAAGTTACGAGCACTTCTTTACACCCTATGCCTTCGCGGGCCTATCGGTTTTCAATTTCAACCCAAAGACGGTTACCGACCAAGGCGATTTGGTGGAGCTACAGCCCTTAGGCACTGAGGGGCAGTTGCGTGGCCAAGAGTACTTAACGCTCAGCACTTCTTTCGCCTATGGCGTGGGTATTAAGCTTGATTTAAGCTACGCTTGGAGCTTAGATTTTTTCATCAGTGCTAGAAATACCAATACGGATTACCTAGATGATGTATCTACGGTGTATCCAGATCGGAGTGATCTATCACGCAGCCGAGGAGCCCTAGCGCTAGCGCTCTATGATCGAAGTGGAGAAAGTGGCAGCGTTGACGGGCGCGATCGGGAGGGCGAACAGCGAGGGGATGACACGAACAAGGACAACTATCTCTTCGCTGGTCTTGGCCTTAAATATTATTTTGGGGATGTACGCTGCCCGAAAGTTAATAGCAAGCGACGCAAGCGGCATTAAAAGGCATTAAAAGGTATTAAGCGTTTGTGGCCGCCCATTCCAAGCAAAAGGACATAAATTTCCGCACGGCTTTTTGGGTACTTGCCACTTCCTCAATCATTCCCATGTGACCAGCTCGTTGTAGCAGGCAAACTTGTGCTACGGCTGGCAGAGCGAGTTGTTGTTGGCGCTGCTCTTCCGTATAGATCGGGTCTTTTTCTCCGTTGATAAAAAGCACTGGCTGCTGCAATGTGGCTAGTGTTTGGCTATAATCTTGTCGGTTAGCCATAGCTTGGATGATTTGTTGCAATACGGCTGGCTCCGAGCGGCTAGCACGCAGTATCATTAGGTCTCTTCGGAAAGAGGCCGATGTGGCAGAACCGGGAGCAAATAAACGCGGGATTAGCTGCTTAACGTAATGCAGGTGACCATTTTTTTGGATGAAATCAATTGATTTGTAGCGCCCTTGCTTTTGTTCGGGCGTATCTGCAAATGGGTGCGAATGGAAGAGCCCTAAGCCGATCAACCAAGGGGGTTGCGTGGCGGCTACGGCCAAAGCTACGTAGCCCCCCATGCTATGCCCAATTATCACTGCTTGTTTCAGCTTGGCATGATCGGCCACGGCTAGTACGGCGGTGGCCATCTCTTCCATCCGATACAGCGGTACCTCACTAGCCCCGAAGCCAGGCAGGTCGATTAGAATAAGGCGGTAGCCTTCTTCGAGGATGTCTTCTTTCCAATCGTCCCAAACATGAATAGATTCACAAAAGCCGTGGAGTAGGATGAGCGCACAACCTTTGCCCTCGTCGGTATAATGAATACTGCCTTGTGCTAGTTGGAGTTGTTGGTTCATTTATTTTCGGAGATTGGGTGAGGTTGAGTTACGCTGGCTAGGGCACCAATAACAAACCCAAACCGAGCTGGTTTGGGTTTGTTATTAGTAGGCAAACTAGCAGGGCGTTAACCCACAGCTAGACTGCGTTCACGGCGATAGAACTCGCGGAAGGTAATCATTCTTTGTTTCTCCTCATCCCATAGTTTATTGAACATCATAGGAAGGCTTTGCCAAAAGGTCATTGCCGTTACGTAATGTTGTAGAATAGGATTTTCCTTGGCACAGCGCTGTAGGTTGTAATTTGGTATGCGGGAAGAAAGGTGGTGGATGTGATGGTAGCCAATATTGCCCGTTAGGAAGTGAAGCACTTTCGGTAGCTTATAAAAGGTAGCCCCTTTGACAGCTGCCGTGAGGTAGTCCCAGTTTTTTGTCCACTGCATATAGGTATGTTCGTGCTGGTGCTGTACGTAAAAGAACCAGAAAGCGATGATACCAAAGAAGAAAAGGATGCTGCCTTGAACAAGCAAGAAGGCTTTCCAACCAAACAAGAAACCCAGCCCCACATAGACGGCTAAGAGCGTAATATTATTGAGGAGCTGTTTGCGGTGGATGGGTTGCCAGCCAGGGAAGGAAATCGTAGGTAAACGTAGCGCTACGGCTAAATAAATAACCGGTACCACTACGAAAAGCACCACAGGGTGGCGGAAAGCACGGTATTTGAAGCGCCCCCACTTGCTCAGCTTACGGTATTCTTCAACGGTTAGGAAATCAATGTCTCCGATATCGCGATGCTCTAATTGGCCGGTATGGCCGTGATGATAACTATGCACCCTTGCCCAGTAGGTATAGGGGATAGAACTAAAAAAGCTACAAACGAAGCCGATGGCATCATTAAATTTACGCTTTTGGAAGAAAGAGTAGTGGCCACAGTCGTGTTGAATAATAAAAATTCGGACCAAGAAAAAGGCATTTACGACGCCCAGCCCGAGTGTAACCCAGATCGAATAATCGTAAATAAAGCTCAAGTACATCAAAGCCCATAGGGCTATAAAAGGACCGAAGCTAGTAAAAAGCTGACCTATGGCTCTAAACGTATCGGCCTTTTGGTATTTTGCAACAATGGACTGCCAGTTGGCTAGGTCTTGGTGCATTTTTGGATCTATCTGTTTCATTCAAAAAAACGGTTACAAGAATTTCTGCTACCGAGTGCAGCAAAAGGAAAATCATCTAGTTATTGCTAAGGAGAAGCGACTTTTTTCGTAAATGTGGGGTGAAGATACGCAACAGAATCGGTTGGCCAACACTTTATTGACCAACCGATTCTTTTTTTTAGCAAAAATGATGCTTATCTTACAATCACTGAGGTGGCTGTTCGCCCTGTTTTATCTTTCAGGAGAAGGGTGTAGCGCCCGCTTACTAGACCTTCTAACGCTAAGGGAAGCGTATGATTGCCCGGGGTGAGATATAGTTTACCTACCTGCTTCACAAGGCGGCCATCTTCACTGACCAGGCGAAGTAGTACATCGCCTTCCTCCTTAACATTGATTTGGATACTAGCTTGGCCGCTGGCTGGGTTGGGGCTCACGCTAATGCTCGCACTACTTTTGCCACTGTTTCTAGCTGCTGGCGCTGGTATATTTTCAGGGTCGAGTAATAAAAAGCGGCTATATTTTCTATCACCGTGGGTAGCTGTTGGGTCATTTTCTCGTCCATGGTCTCTAGGCTGTCGGTCGGTTGTTGAGTGCCTAGCGACGGGTCGCTGCTGGTTGGCTGGGATGTATTTAGCTCGGATGGCCGCTTTATCTTTTTCCCATTGTTCCTTTTCGGGTGCTAGTTCGCTGAGTATTGCGGCAATATCCTTTTGGTTGCGCTGGGTGAGGGTTTGCAATATTTCCAAATCGGCTTGGTGTTCGCTACGCCAATTTTTTCGTGCTTCCTGCTGCTGTGCTCGTTGCGTTGCTCGTTGGGCTGTTGCAAATTTTCCTCCTTTCTGCTGCTCGGATGCCGGTTGGCCTTTGGGTCGGTTGGCAAAGAGGGCTCTGAGGCGATCGATTTCTTGTTGGTCGGCGACGGCTATACTTTTTTCGAGTTTCAGCCTCGCTTTTTTCAGAACGGGGCTAACTTCCTTTTCGTGGTAGGTAGCTAGCTCACTTCGCATACTGACCCGGCTGGCCAGCTGCGCCTTGTATGCTAGTTGGGCGGCTTCTTGCAGTGTGGTCAATTTTTCGCGCTGCGGTACCGTGAGAAGAGCTAAGCTTTTTTCCTTTGCAGCCTCCAGTTTAGCTTTCGCTTGTGCGCGGCGGTCGGTTTCCGATAGGTCTGCCTGCCGCAGGGCATCCATGTCGATTCGGGTACTACTTCGGATGGCTTGTAATTGTTCTTTTTGAGATTCACTGAGGGCTAATTGGTCTGCAAACTGCTCGATAGCATGGCTGACAGGAGCACGCTGTGGCTGTCTTTGCGCCCACAGTTGAGTAGCAATAAGGAAGAGGAATACTAAGGCGAAAATATATTTTTTCATAACGCTTGCTTGTATGGCAACGAGGTGGCTACCAGATGATTAAAAACGCTTGTATGCAGCCGCCGCGGGCCCTTCGGTATGGCTGGTTTACATCGTTTTTGACTGCCCTATGAAAAGAAAGTTTAATTTCAACTACGCTTACAGCCCTAAAAGACGCATCATTTTATGAAAAATAGCTGTATTTTCATAGATACCTGCAAATTCCTCGGCACCCGGTCCGTAAGCAAATACGGGGATGAGCGCTGCCGTGTGATAATCGGAGGTAAAAGCCGGCACAATACTATCCATCTTAGAGCCGTAGTTGATTGCATACCCACCTGTTTCATGATCGGCCGTAACGATAACGAGCGTATGACCATCTGCTGCTGCAAAATCAAGAACCTGTCCGATGGCTTTATCAAATTCAATTGTCTCGGAAATAATGTATTCACTGTTATTTGCATGGCCGCCCCAGTCGATTTGAGCGCCCTCAATCATCAGGAAGAAACCACGCTTACCTGCTTTTTCATTGAGGAAAGCTAGGCTTTTTTGGATAGCAGCTAACAGATAGTCGCGGCCTTGTAGGACCGGAAGTGGTTCACCAGCCGCTGTGAAATGGGCGATATTTTTGCGCACATCGAACTGAAGGTCTTTCAGCTCTCGGTTGAGGAAAGAGGAAACGGCATAGCCTTTGTGTCGTAGTTCTTCCAGCAAGTTGCGTTCGTCTTCGGTTCGCCGGTCGAAGTATTTTTGCCCGCCGCCTATGAGAAGATCTACCTCTACCTTCATAAAATCAAGCGCGATGGCCTCCATATTTTTGCGGTACTCGTTATGTGCCACAAAAGAAGCTGGCGTAGCGTGCGTAACAGAGCAGGTAGAAACTAGGCCCGTGGCCATATTGTTCGCTTCGGCGGCTTCAAGAATAGTTCGCACCGCTTGGGTATCAGGCCCTACCCCGATAGCCCCGTTATATGTTTTCACGCCCGCGCTAAAAGCGGTGGCACCTGCAGCTGAATCCGTTACTAGGTTATCGCTCGCGTAAGATTTATGCAGGCCAATGACTGGAAAGCGCTCTAACTGCAACTTATTCCCATTGCTGTACATTGCTGCAGTTATTTGGCTCACGCCCATCCCGTCGCCTATCATCAGGATGATATTACGCACTTCTTTCCTAGCGGGCACTTCCGCAGCGGGGGTCGCAGGAGCAGCAGGAGCAGCGGGGGTCGCAGGAGCAGCAGGAGCAGCGGGCTCGATAGGAACAGTAGGGGTTTGGCTGGAAGTATTTTGGTAATTTTCTTTTCCCATTTCCTCGGGAGTGCTACTACCTAAACCGCTAGGAGGGGCAGGGGGGCAAGCCGTAAATAGGAAGGTTGAGGCAAGAACCCATAGAACAAGACGAACCGTTTGCATAACCAAATTTTATGCAAAGCTAGAGAAGTACGCGCAAACCGAGGTAAATTAAGCGTTAAATAGCACTCAATCTATTGCGCGCCCCATTAATAGGCCAGCCGGTACCGATTCCCTGGCAATACTTTTACTAGGCCTTTCAGTTCCATTTCTAGCAGACGGCCAGCCAATTGCACGGCCGGCCAGCCGAGCCCCCGTCTCATAGCATCCACCTCTACCTCTGTTTGTTCGCTTAATTGGGCTACCACCGCTTGCTCATCAGGACTTAGTTCCTTGAAAAGATGGCCTTGGCGATTGTGCAATTCACTTTTGCGCCACTGCAAATAATGCGCCACATCTTCGGCAGCAGTAACAAGCCGCGCGCCTTGATCGCGAATGAGCATATTACAACCAGCGGATGCCCTATCGTCAAAGCGCCCAGGAAAAGCAGCTACCGGCGTGCCGAGCTCCTTCGCCATATTAGCCGTTATGATTGAGCCGCCGCGTTGATCCGACTCTACCACCACGACTAGGTCGGCTAACATGGCTACTACTCTATTTCTAGCAGGAAAGTGCTCCCGTTCGGGGCCGACCCAATGGGGGTGCGTTGTGAGTAAGCCCCCATTTTCCATCATTTGCTGCGCTACTTGGACGTGGGTATCTGGATATATTTTTCCTAAGCCACTACCTAGCACCCCTATGGTAGGCATCGCTTGCCGAAGTGCCTCCCTATGCGCTCGTATATCAATCCCATAGGCAAGGCCACTGACAACCAAAGGCTGGTATTCCTTAAGGCCTGTTAGTAAATGCTCCGTTTGCCGTATGCCTTTTGTGGTAGGGCTTCGGGTGCCTACAATAGCTACACTGCGCTTTGTATTCAGATCGGCCGTGCCTTTGAAATAGAACAGATAAGGAGCCGCTGCCGTGCCTTCAAAGCGCTTGGGGTAGTCCTCATCTAGGTAGTAAAAAATTCGAATATTATTCCGATCAGCATACTCAATAATGCGCTCCGCCTCTAGATGAGGCGTATCGGTTTTAAAAGAAGCTAGGGTAGCGGCTGAAAGGCCCGGAATGGCTTTGAGCTCTTTGGGTCTTGCTTCAAAAACTGCTTGCGCCGAGCCGAAGTGGGCTAGCAGCGTGCGCGTTAAGATGGGCCCAACTTTATAAACGCGGCTCAAAGCAAGGCGATATAAGGTATCAGGATGCATAGGCATCTACAAAAAAAAATCATCCGAAAACTACTGAAAGAGATAGGTTACAGTCACTAGAAAAATAAAAATAGCTGCCTTTTGGCGCGGCAGAGCCAGCAAATTCCTCTGGTCTGGTTTGTTTGGCCGCTTCCCCCTTTTTGCCGAAGAATGACCTTTGCCCCAGCGTTAGCCATTAGAAAGAATTGCTGTATAAGCAGTAGCCCTGCAAAGATACATATAAAACTACATTTTGTTTAATTTTTCACTCATTTTTTTTTTGCTGTCGCAGGGGCGAGTGTTTCCTATTAAGCGCAAGACGGTTGTAGGAAAGGTAAAAAAAGAGGTTTTTAGAAAAATATTCCTTGGAATACATATATAAAAGCTATTTTTGCACAAATATCATTTCATGAAGTTTAGTGTTTCTTCCTCCGATCTTCAAAAGAAGCTACAATTGGCCAGCGGAGCCATTTCCTCCAATCCGGTTTTACCGATTCTGGAAGACTTCCTATTTACGATCAGCAACAACGAGCTCACGATTGCTGCTAGTGATCTGGAAACCACCTTCATTACGAGCTTAGCGGTTAATGCCGACGGGGATGGCGTTGTGGCCGTGCCGGCAAAGATTTTGGTGGATACTTTAAAAGCTTTGCCGCAGCAGCCTATTACATTTACAATTGACGACAACAACTTCGGCATCGAAATCACCAGTGCGTATGGCCGTTATAAGCTTGCTGGCGAAAATGGGGAGGACTATCCGAAAATACCGCAAGCTGCCGAAGTGGATCAGGTGAGTGTTTCGGCACACAAGTTGCAGGAAGGCATCAATAAAACGCTGTTTGCTACTAGCACCGATGAGTTAAGGCCTGCTATGACGGGGGTCTTCTTCCAAGTTGACTTTTCCAAGATGGTGATGGTGGCCACGGATGCCCATAAGTTGGTGAAGTTCAGTATGTCGGATGTGATGGGCGAGGTAACGGCTAATTTTATTCTACCGAAGAAAGCCTTGAACCTGCTCAAAGGAGCCCTACCGAATACGGATGCTCAGGTAACCATGGCTTTCAACAAAGCGAATGCCTTTTTCACCATTGAAGAAACGACCTTAGTTTGCCGCCTTATCGACGCGCGCTACCCTGATTACAATGCTGTTATCCCTGTTGATAACCCTAATGTATTAACGATTAGCCGAACGGATTTGCAAAATTCTTTGAAGCGGATCGTTATCTATGCTAATAAGACGACCAATCAGGTGATTCTGAACATAGCGGATGGTAGCCTAACGGTTTCGGCCCAGGATCTTGATTTTAGCAACGAAGCTACTGAACAGCTGGCTTGCCAATATGATGGTGATGCCCTACAAATAGGCTTCAATGCGAAATTCCTCGTGGAGATGCTGGGTGTGCTAGAAAGTGAAGAAATAAAGCTGGAGATGTCGTCTTCCACAAGAGCTGGTATTTTGCTCCCCGGTGAGGAGACACCTGGCCAAGAAATTCTTATGTTAGTAATGCCTGTGATGCTTAGCAATTAGGGAGCTATTCGCACAAGAGTATGACAGAGCAGGGCGAGGAAGCGATCACTTCCTCGCCCTGCTTTTTCGGCCTAGTCCGAGCTAGTGGTTCTTGAAAAGTTTCTTAGTGAGCCGATTTGCCGGGCGCGGGTGCGCTGGCATGAAAATCGCGTGCTACTCGGTCTGCGTAGTTATCTAGCAGTTCGTTTACTCTGCCTATATTAGAGGAGGCTACAATCACCCCTACGTGCTGGGCTTTATCAATCTTCCAGACCACCTCGGGGTCGTTGAAGCCTGACATATCAGGCCACTCGAATCGGCTAAGGGAGACAATGATACCTGATTGATCGAACCTTCGCGGTGGAATTACATAAGGTTTCCCGATAGCTTTGGCCGTTTCCAGCTTCGCCCATTCTGCCCAAAGGCTGACGCCTGTGGCGGCTTCTACCATTTCGGCTAGGTGCGCGCCCCCCACTCGGCTAGCGGTTTCTAGGAAGACAAATTGCCCCCCCTCTGTTCGGATAAACTCAGTATGAGAAGCGGAGAACTGCATTCCAAAGGCATCCATTACGGCACCGGTTAGGCGGCGTAATTGGTGGGCTTCATCATGCTCGTAAGGCAGGCTTACCGAGCGAAAAATGCCGCCACCATGTGCCACTTCAAAGGGCGTGCTGAGGTATCGAGAGACTTGGCAGAACACCAGCTCCCCTTCGTAGCTAATGGCATCTACATGATACACATCGCCTGGTTTGAACTGCTCCACGAGATAGTCTTTTCGCCTATCGCCTAAGGAGTGAAGGTGTTGCCAAAGCTCGTCGGCAGAATGGACTTTCTTAATTCCGGTTGCACTGGCTTCGCCCCTGGGCTTCACTAGGCAGGGGTAGGTGATCCGGTTGGCATAGTTGGTTAGCTGAATATCATTGAAAAGGGCGCTAAAATCTGGCACGGGAATACCGGCTTCCTGCGCTCTTAGCCGCATGGCTAGCTTATCGCGGAAGTAGCGTGCAGTGGTTTGCCCCATTCCTGGGATGCGAAACTCTTCCCGCAAATAAGCGGCTTTTTCCACATCGAAGTCGTCGAGTGCTACAATGCGATCAATCTGCCGAGATTGCATCAACCACGCGAGGCCTGCTGCAAGGTGGGCTAGATTCGCGGCAGAGTTGCTATCGTCTTCTAGGTAAAAAAACTCGCTAACGGCTCCTCTTTCCCAAGGGGCGTTTTCTAGTTTTTTAGCGGTGAGTAAATAGACCGTATTACCTGCTTCATGGCAAGACTTCAGGAACTCATTTCCTTTAAAGTAACAAGAGATACAAAGAAAAGTCATAGAATAGAATTATGCTGGGCTGCCCAACCATTTGTGAAATGTATTGTATATTGAATAGGTCTTTTAGACAAACACTTGCGCCTTGCAGGGCGCCTTGCCCCTGCCCAGCTGGGCAAAAAAGGCAGTAATCTGTTGCGTTTACAAAGATGCCGTTCAACTGTAATACTAAGCGGCTAAAGATAATAATTTATGGCACTTACCGAATCATCGATGCTACATTTGGGCACAAAAGCACCAAATTTTTCTCTCCTAGACGTTATTTCTGGTGAAACGCTAACTTTTCAGGCGCTGAAGGGGGCAAGAGGTAGCCTCGTCGTGTTCATCTGCAATCACTGCCCGTATGTACTACACACCATTGAAGCCCTTGTGAATGTGGCGGATGCTTATCGGGGAAGCGGCATAGCAACTTGTTTAATTTCATCGAATGATGTGGAAAAATACCCTGTTGATAGCCCTGAAAACATGGCTGCCTTCGCTGCGCATTACCATTTTTCCTTTCCGTATCTCTATGATGAGACGCAAGTGGTTGCCAAGGCATACGATGCCCAGTGTACACCTGATATCTATCTGTTTGATGGCGAAGACCGGCTATTCTATCGAGGCCGTTTAGACGATAAGCGGCCTGGCATGCCGCAGGCGCCTGACGGTCAGGATTTAAGGACTGCAATGGATTTGCTGCTTGCGCAATTGGCACCACCGGAGAAACAATACCCTAGTGCGGGTTGTAATATAAAGTGGAAATAAAAAAAGGGCTAGCGACTTGTTCGCTAGCCCTTTTTTTATTTCCACTAGTTGGTTTACTCCACCGTTAGATCGAGGGCAACTCGGCGGTTCAAATCGCGACCCGCTTTGGTAGCGTTATCAGCGATAGGCATTGTCTCACCAAAGCCTTTGTGTGTCATACGGCTAGCGGCAATACCTGCCTCTTTGAGGTAGTTGAATACCGCCTCTGCCCGGCGCTCACTCAGCTTCATATTAGACTCTTCGGAGCCTACACTATCTGTGTGCCCACCGATCGCCAATTTATAAGCAGGGTAACGATTGAGGATATCGATAACACGACCTAGAATATCTCTTGAGCCCGTAGTGATGATAGCTTTTGAGGTTTCGAAGTTGATATTCTGGATAGCAAAATCAATCGTTTCCTTATCTTCTTTGGTGATTTCAGGGCAACCTTTGTTTGATTTAGGGCCTGCTTCTGTTGGACATTTGTCATCCTTATCAGCGATGCCATCGCCATCGGTATCTGGGCAGCCATTCAAAGCAGCGGAGCCGGCTTGATCAGGGCAAGCATCTTTGTCGTCGGGCACTCCGTCGCCATCGCGGTCAGCGATAGGGCAACCGTTATTACTCAGTGGGCCTGCTTCTGTTGGACACTTGTCGTCTTTGTCAGGAATACCATCACCATCCGTATCTGGGCAGCCGCCAAATTCAGCAAGACCGGCTACCGTAGGGCAGCTATCATCGCCGTCAGCGATACCATCACCGTCGGCATCTGGGCAGCCCATAAGGCTAGTAAGACCAGCAACGGTAGGGCATTTGTCGTCTTTGTCGGGAACACCGTCGCCGTCGGTATCAGGGCAGCCACTGAACTGTGCAAGACCAGCAACGGTAGGGCAAGCGTCGTTTTTATCCGCGATGCCGTCGCCGTCGGTATCGGGGCAACCACCAGTGGAAGCAGGGCCTGCTTCGTTCGGGCAAAGGTCTTTATCGTCGGCAATACCATCCCCGTCACTATCTTTCTTTCCGAAGCCGATGTTCAGGCCTAGTGTCGTGAAGCCATAGACATCATTCTCATTGGGGTTAGCCGCTTGGCTAATGCCGTCTATATAATCTGTTCCGGTAATGCGGCGGCTGTGTTCTAGTGCTAAAGATGATTTGGGAGATAGATACCAGCGAAGGCCGCCACCTAAAGGTAGTACGAGTGAGCTTCCGTCGCCTCCTTCATTTCTATCGGCTGTTACACCTGCGTTAGAGCGGTTGTTGAAGTTTGGCTCTGCGGACCAAATACCAAACCCAAGCCCTCCAAAGATATAAGGGGAAAGGATTTTTTTGAAGGTTCCATCAGTAGCAAAGCGCTTGTTGGCTAGTGGCTCTAACTCTAGGACGAGACCTGGTTCGAAGATAGTCGTCTTAGAAGAGAAGCCTCTCTGCTGAAAACTAGGATCATCATTTTTAGCATCATCGCTCTGGAGTGAGCCGTACATGAGGTGAGCTCTTAATGCTAGTATGCCCCCGAGGCGGCGGCGAAGGTGAAGCCCTCCACCAAGGGTGGCCTGATCAAAGAAAACAGCATTTTGATTGATCATATCCCCACCAATGGAGGATATCCCTACCTGAAGACCGAACTCCCAGGGGTATTCTTCCTGAGCAAATAGGGCTGTAGTACTGAGTACTGTGAGTAAAAAAAGTAACTTTCTGAGCATAATAAATGAAATTTATGTAACTAAGGTTAACATTGTTGAAACCAAACCGCGATCGATCTACCTACGAAAGGTTGGTTTTTTAAAAGGATCTGTTTTTTTTGGTATCTTTGAGATAGTTACAACTCGGCTCTGAGACTATTAGAGGTTATGTGAACGGATTTTGTATTTGCGCGCGCATTCGCGTGCGTGCGCGTACAAAATTGGCTCACATATCCTCTATTATCTGTTTTTAAATCAGCTACTTTTTCGGAAAATTTACTTTGCGTTGCAAAGATAGCTTGGATTCAAGTAATAAATGCAACCGCTTTAAAAAAAGGGATATTTTTTTCGAA
>DAINNZ010000086.1:0-16054 GCA_036735605.1 Lewinella sp.
TACGGACAGGTACGGACTCGTTGCTCTCGCCCAGGCGGGCACAAGTGCAGGGGCAAGGGCTACTTGGTAGCGCAAGAGGAAGGGCTAATAGCTGTTGAAGAGTACTAGCAAGGTTGAAAAAAAATACTTACCTTTGTCGCCAATCCTAGTTAACTGCTTAGCTGCTTCGAGGGTCGCTAAGTGCTTGGACAGAAGCCAAGGTAGGAGGCTTAAGCACAAGTTGGTTCATGCAAACAGAAAAAGTAAGAAGAAAATGGAAGCGCTACGCTACACCGCTATTACTGGGGTGGCTGCTATTGGTGTTCCTAGTAAGATGCTCCAGCGAAAATACGGCTGAACAAAAAAAAACAGCAAGTGACAGGGTGCCAAGCCATCTATTCACTCCGCAGCCCGCAACCTTTACCGCTATGGGGAAACCTGCGGAACCCTTTCAAAATAAACTCACGCTCACGGAGGAAATTAACCCCTACACCTACCGCAATTTCTATAATGGGGGTGGAGTAGGGCTAGCCGACTTTAACCAAGATGGGCTACTAGATATTTACCTAACGGGCAATAGGGTGCCTAACGCTCTTTATATCAATAAAGGTAATTTTACTTTTGACGAGGTAGCTGTTCAGGCAGGCGTCGCCTGCCCTAATGTTTGGAGCACCGGCGTGGCTATCGTGGATATTAACGCGGATGGTTGGCCCGATATCTACGTTTGTAAAGCAGGCCCTCCCGCCGATGCGGCCATAGCGGATTTCAAGGGGGTGCGGCACAATGAACTGTTTATCAATCAGCAAGACGGTACTTTCCGAGAAGCGGCTGCCGAGTATGGCCTAGCAATCAGCGGCCTGAGTGTGCACGCCGCTTTTTTCGACTACGACGGCGATGGGGACTTAGATGTCTATTTACTCAACAACTCCAATCGCTCCATTACCGGCTACGACCTTAAGGAGGGGCTGCGGCAGTTACCAGACCCCACAGGTGGCAATCGTTTGCTGCGCTGTGAGCAAAAGGCCGATGGCCAACCCATTTATGTGGACGTAACCCAGCAAGCTGGTATCTACGCCTCTGCCATCGGCTTCGGCCTCGGCGTAACCGTGGGGGATGTAAACCAAGATGGCTGGCCCGACCTCTTTGTATCGAACGATTTCTTTGAGCGCGATTATCTGTATTTTAACCAAGGTGATGGCACCTTCTGCGAAGCCCTGCCCGATTTTTTGCCTGAGATTAGCTTGGGCAGTATGGGGGCTGATTTTGCCGACCTAAACAATGATGCCCTGCCGGAGCTTTTTGTGACGGAAATGCTGCCCCGCACCGATCGGCGTTACAAAACCAAGGCAGCTTTTCCTTCTTGGAATCGCTATCAATTGTATCGGGATAAGGGTTATCACCAGCAGTTTAGTCGTAATGTTTTGCAGTATAATCGGGGCGGCGGCCTTTTTAGCGAAGTGAGCCGTTGGGCGGGGGTAGAGGCTACCGACTGGAGCTGGGGCGCACTCCTCTTCGATGCCGACGGCGATGGTTGGAAGGACATATTCGTCGCCAATGGCAACGGTAAAGACCTACTCGATCAAGACTACATCAACTTTGATGGCAACCCAGAGGCGATCCGGAAAATGTTGTTGGAAGAAAAACAG
Source organism: Lewinella sp. (assembly GCA_036735605.1). GTDB lineage: Bacteria > Bacteroidota > Bacteroidia > Chitinophagales > Saprospiraceae > Neolewinella. The sequence goes on from DAINNZ010000086.1 coordinate 1,626, forward strand.
AGTATTCTAGCACTTTTTGATAAAATACCGAGCGAGCCACTCGTGAATGGCCTATTTAGGAACGAGGGGCAGCTCCAATTCAAGGAGGTGGCCGCCGCTTGGGGAATGGATCAACCGACTTTCTCCAATGGCGCAGCCTATGGCGATTTGGATAACGACGGCGACCTAGATTTGGTTGTCAATACCATTAATGCCCCCTTCCTCATCTACCGCAACAATAGTGAGCAAGCCCAGCTACTTCTAGCACTCAAGGGGGATCAAGCGGCTAATCCGGCGGCTATCGGTGCGCAAGCCTTTGCCTTCATAGGGGAGCAGCGTTTGTATCAGGAGCTGCATCCGATGCGAGGTTTCCAATCGACCGTAGATGCGCGTTTGCATTTTGGCTTAGGAGCTGCTCAGAGATTGGATAGCCTCTACATTCGCTGGCCATCGGGCAAGTGGGAAGCCTTTGATAGCCTCTCTAGCCGAGGCGTACAAAATATCATAGCGGGTAAGGGCCGAGCCGTGGTGCCCCTTACACTTGCGCTTACAGCTACCCTTGCCCCTGCCAATTTGGCCATAAATACTACCCATAAGCGCGCAGCCACAACCTCTTCTTTACAAACACCTACTCAACCGCTGATGCGCTGTAGCCAGAGCAGTTTACCGGCGGCATCGCAGCCAAGGGCTTCGAGCCTAAGAAAAGAGGGATTACAACAAAAGGGTCGCTATCTAACAAGCACCCCCCTCAATAGCCTAGTGGCTCATACGGAGGCCGATTTTATCGACTTTAATCACGATGGCCTGCTCTTTTGGAGTGTAACAAACGAAGGCCCAGCCTTAGCCGTGGGGGATGTAGATGGCAACGGGCTGCCTGATTTTTACCAAGGCGGAGGAAAAGGCGCGCCTGGGCAACTGTACCTACAACTACGCCCAGGGCAATTTCAAGCCAGCGCCCAGGCTACTTGGGAGGCCGACCGCGATAGTGAAGACACCGATGCGCTATTCTTTGATGCCGATGGCGATGGTAGGCTCGATCTTTACGTTTGCTCAGGCAGCAACGAACACGACCGAACCGCAATGGCCTTGATGGATCGTTTGTACTTAAACAAAGGCGGTGGGCGCTGGGAAAAAACAACTCAGCTGCTGCCCAGCAATAGCCGCCCGGTATCTTCCTCTTGCGTTGCTGCCTGCGATTTTGATGGCGATGGCGATCTAGACCTTTTCGTTGGCGGCCGGCTAAGACCTCAACTATATGGCGTGCCAACGGATAGCTACCTGCTAGAAAATAAGGGCGGGGGCACTTTTGAGATGGTACAATTACCTGAACTCAAAGAACTCGGCATGGTGACAGCAGCCGTTTGGACGCTATTAGATGAAGCCGAAGGCTATGAACTAATAGTAGTAGGCGAGTTCATGCCAATCACCATACTCAGTTTTGCCCCCAATGGGCACTTGCGTAGCAAAACACAGTTGCCCAATAGCCACGGCCTTTGGTATGCAGTCGCTGTGGTGGAATGGAACGGGCAAAAAACGATTGTAGGCGGTAATCATGGCCTAAATACTCGCCTGCAAGCCAGTCCAGCAGCTCCCTTGGTGCTGCACGTAAACGACTTTGATCGCAACGGACAAGCCGAGCAGTTGCTCTGTTTTACCGAAGGTTCGGCTCTATACCCTTGGGCTTTAAAGGACGATTTGGTGAAGCAATTACCACCACTACGCAAAAGCCTATTGCGTTACGATCAGTACGCGGGGAAGAGTTTGAGCGACATTTTTCCAACGGAGCTACTAGCGCGCTCTAGCATATCGAAAGTTGAACAGCTCGCCTCAATGCTTTACCACTACCGGCCGGGTGGTCACTTTGAAGAAGAACCCCTACCTATGGAAGCGCAGTTGGCACCTATCTACGCCATTGCCGTGGCAGATATAAACCAAGACGGACAACTAGACCTACTACTGGGGGGGAATCAAACGATTGTAAAGCCAGAGATGGGCACGCAAGCTGCTAGTTTTGGGCAGTTGTTGTTGCGGCAGGCAGCGGGCGGCTTTTTAGCGCCCTCTCCTTCAGAAAGTGGCCTTTTGCTACGGGGCTCGGTGCGAAGCATACGCCCTTTTGGGGCTAGACAGTGGCTGGTGGCGCGCAACGGCGAACAGCCGCTATTGGTGGAAAGGCAATAAAATAGCCGCCTACCTAGTGTGCTGGCATAATACTTGTAGGCTGTATTGTAGAAATCTAAAATACTTCTTAAAATGTTCATTTTTTTCTTTCATTCATGGCGTCTCTTGGGCTTCGCTGCTCTATTGCTGCTTTTGCCTTTTGCTTGTAGTAAAGAAGATGAGGCCGCTGCAATAGAAAAATACGAAAAGGCTTTAGCGGCGGGAAAAGCAAGTACCGAGCGGACGGATAAAATATTTCTGGATATCCGGCTAGGTATGCGGCCAAGAGATTTTTTTGATCACTGCACCCGCTTAAATCAGCAGAAAATTATCACGGAGGGCAACGCTGGCAATACCGTCCGCTATGCCGTTACACAACTAGAACACCCGGCCACACTCAATTTCTTTCCGAAGTTTACTAAAACGGAGGAGGGGGAAAGTGCCCAGTTCTATGCCATGGATATGGAATTCAGCTACGATGCCTGGTCGCCTTGGAATAAAGAACTCTATGCGCTCAATTTGCTCAAAGACGTTACGCGGATGTTCATAGGTTGGTATGGTAACGATTTCATAGCTGTGCCACACCCCGCAGTAGGGCGGGTGGTAGTGCAAGTGAAAAACAACCGGCGCACAGCCTTCTGGATAATGGATGACAGCACGGTAAGAGGCCGAATAGTTGATTTAAGTCAAATGCCCGACGAGCCACTCCTGCCTATTACCCCTGAGTCGCCTGTTTTTAATACCGATTCGCTTACTATGCAGCACTTAGAGGAAATGCAGCGCTAGGCCTGCTGAGCTTGACGAACAAGGCTATTCTACTCGGAGCAGCGACTGCTGAAGGAGAAAGCCTTTCTCGGCCTTTGCCTCCCAGCTCAGATCAATACAGTTGGCTGTTTCGCCACCGCAGCAAATCCGGCATTGGGTATGGCGAGCATCAACAAAAGATGCGATTAGCCCTACTTCTTTAGCATAGACTTCATACGCTATACGCCGATCGATGAGGTTGTCTATAGCCGCTTGCTGCACAACGAGCACGTCGGGATAGATCAAACCATTGGGAAGGGTATAGGCTTCGCCAATGCTTTGGTAGGCATACTCCCAGCCGGCATATACATCGAGAAATTCACCACCAACGGCTGAAGGCCGGAAGGGGTCAAAAGCGGTGTGACCATCCCAGCGTTTACCTTCCGAAGCGGGGAAGCTCAGTTTGGTGAAGCTGAGGTTATTGATGGTTTTATTAGCCGTACGTTGGTCTTTTTGCAAGGCAAAGGTAGCTGTGAATCGCCAACCAGCAGTCGAGTCGCTGCGTTCCCAGCGTTCGCCACTATACCAAGTTTCACCCGCTGCATTGACGAAGCTATCGAGTAGCTGCTCACGCGCCTCGAAGTGTACCGTATCGTAGCGGATTCCGTTGATTTCGGCTCGGAGGGTTACGGAATCGACGGCATAATACCAAGTTGAACCGATGCGGAGCGGGAAGTAGGCAGCCCCTTTTACCTCCACACCAGCGGGGAGGCTCTCTTCCTTACAGCCGCTAAGTAGAAGGAGAAGGGAAAGTAGTAGAAAGGGTCGCATAAGAGCAGTTTTATAAGTTTTCAGCCATGAGTAGGGCCTTGGTGAGGGCACCTAATTTATTATACACCTCTTGGCATTCGCTTTCTTCTTGGCTGGCAGCCACCACGCCTGCACCTGCTTGATAGTAGAGCACATTGTCTTGGCTAAAAAAGGAACGAATCAAGATGGCCTGGTTCATGTCGCCATTGAAATGAATAAAGCCTAAAGCCCCGCCATAGAAACTGCGTTGCACGTTTTCATATTGTGCTATTAAACTAATGGCTTTGTATTTAGGTGCACCAGATAAGGTGCCAGCGGGAAAAGTATCGCCAAAGATTTGTATATTTTTACTCGGGTCGTCTAGCAGCCCTTCCACGGTACTCACTAGGTGGATGACATGGCTGTAGTAGTGTACCTCGCGCAGAGAAGTTACTTGTACTGCTTTTGTATGCCGGCTCAGATCGTTCCGAGCTAGATCTACGAGCATCACGTGTTCGGCATTTTCCTTGGGGTCGGCCAAGAGGGCGGCTGTGGCGGCTTGGTCTTGTTCGGCTTGGCCCGTGCGGCGGTAGGTGCCGGCAATGGGGTTGAGGCGCGCCACACCTGCCTTAATAACCATCTGCGATTCAGGGCTGGAGCCCATAATCCGATAGTCGCCGTAATCGAAATAAAAAAGGTAAGGTGAAGGATTGATTGACCGCAAGGCTCGATAGACCTGAAATTCGTCGCCTTGGAAGGCTTGTTGAAAGCGCCTGCTTAGCACGATTTGGAACACATCACCGATTTGGCAGTGGTGTTTACCCTTGCTGACTAAGGCTTTGAAGGCATCGTCGGTGAGGTTGCTCTGCGTTTCGCCCATCTTGCGAAAAGGATGAACAGCACCTGGCTGGGGAAGACGTGCGAGTAGTTGATCGAGCTGACTGGGCGTGCCGCTCGGGCAGTTTTCTAAGATTAGCAGCTCATCGCGGTAGTGCTGATACACCAAAATAAAACGATAGAGGTGGTAACGTAAATCGGGGGCTCGCAGCTGGCGTTTTTCGGCCTCAAAGGTAAGGGTGTCGAAATACACTACGCCTTCAAAATTGGTATGCCCGATCAAGCCATTAAAGGCCGAAAGCTCGGTAGCTCCTTGATAATCGAAGGCAAAACGGTGGGTGAAATCGTGTAAAGCCTTGGGGAGGTGCTGTACGTTTTTAACTTTTACACTAGCCTTGAGTTGCTGCGGCAATTTTTCGGCAATCACTCCCTGATCGGCCTGGAAAGCCGCTATGGTATCGACGGCGATGAAGGAATTATAGTGTGCATTATCGCGTGCCTCATTACTTTCCAGCAGTACTGGATCGGTGTAGTGATCCCGCAAATTCAAGTAAAGCATCACCGGCGTTAGCATATCGGCATTTAAGCGATGATGGTAAACCGTGATGGGTATTTTATAATCGATCATATTCACCTTACTTTTTTTGGCTAACGCGGGGGCAAAGGTAAGCCCTTTAGCGCAAAGGTAAGGCGGTAGCGGCATTGTGCAGGGCGCATTGTGCATAGAAATGTATATCTTTAGGCCATGGAAGATTTTATTTTATACGGAGCCTATGGCTACACGGGGCGGCTCATCACCGAGATGGCTAAAAATTATGGCCTCAGGCCGCTATTGGCGGGTCGTAGTGAAGCACCGCTAAAGGCGCTATCGCTGTCCTCGGGCTACCCTTATCGGGTGGTAGATTTATCCGATCGAGCGGCATTAGAAAGCCTGTTGCGCGAAGCCAAAGTGGTGCTACACGCCGCAGGGCCTTTTATACAGACTGCTACGCCTATGATGGATGCCTGCATAGCCACCGGTACACATTACCTCGATATTACGGGAGAAATACAAGTGTTTGCTAAAGGTGCTAAGCGCGATGCCGCAGCCAAAGAAGCTGGTATTATGCTCATGCCCGGTGTAGGCTTTGATGTGGTGCCTACCGATTGTCTGGCGGCTTTCCTCCACCAACAATTACCGGATGCGACGCACCTTCAACTGGCCTTTGCTTGGAAGGGAGGAGGTATTAGTCACGGCACGGCTAAGACCATGCTGTTAGGTATGGGCTACCCCGGGGCTATTCGCCAAGATGGTAAAATAACGGCCGTGAAGGCAGCCTATAAAACGGCCAGCTTTCCTTTTTCAAAGGGTAAAGCAATGCAAGCTGTTACCATTCCTTGGGGCGATGTTTTTACAGCTTATTACACCACTGGCATTCCGAATATCGAAACTTATTTTGCTGCCCCACTACAACAGCAGAAGATGATGCGTTGGTCTAATTACATAGGCCCCATGCTGCGGCTACCTTGGGTGAAAAACCAGCTGCGCAAGAAGATTGATGCCCGCCCAGCAGGCCCAAACGATGCCCAGCGTGCCAAAGCCCGTGCCTACGTCTATGGCAGTGTTCGCAACGCTCAAGGCAATACCGTTGAAGCGCGTTTGGAAACCTTGGAAGGCTACACCCTCACAGCCGTTACCGCTCTGATGATTACCAAAAGCGTTGTAGCCGGCGATCTGCAAACTGGCTACCAAACTCCCGCAGGCTGCTATGGTGCCGATTTGATTATGGAGGTGGAAGGAACGACTAGGGAGTTGTTGTAGCAGATGCTGTCACAAAACTCGCTTTGCACCCGCTAGCCCAAAAAAGCAAATCCTTAAAATCTATCTGTCCTTCTGTAATTTGTAGCTGTTTGCATTTCTGAACTCAACGACCTTTGCATTATAATAGAGTTGTTCGGCAGGTCATCAAACGGCTGCAATCGGCACCACAAAGTAGCCGCGTAGCGAAATTTTATACTGCACTTCGTTAAAAAGCCTCGCCGCAGCACCACTGCGCCTACGTTTTTTGCCTCGTTCGGTATAAAATTTGCTGCGCTTTGGCTTCGCCGCTACTACGTGGTCGCTTGTTCATGACCCGCCGAACAACTCTAATTTTTAACAACAAAATGCAACCATGAGTAAAAGAATTTTAGTTACAGGTGCAGGTTCTGGTTTCGGAAAAGGAACAGCTTTAGCACTTGCTGAAAAAGGACATCGAGTCACTGCCTGCGTTCAGATAGAACCGCAAAAATCAGCTTTGTTAGAAGCAGCTAAACAGGAAGGTATTGAATTGGAAGTTATTGTTTTGGATATCACCAAAGATAGCGACCGGCAGTTTGTATTTCAAAAAGAGATCGATGTATTGATGAACAATGCTGGGGTGATGGAGACAGGACCAGTAGCCGATATCCCAATGGAAAATGTTCGCAGAAACTTTGAAGTAAATGTTTTTGCTACTTTAGAAATAGCTCGTGGATTTTTGCCTCAAATGGTGAAACGAGGCTCTGGGAAAATTGTATTCACTTCCTCTATGGGCGGATTGATTACTGTGCCTTTTGGTGCTGTTTACACCGCTACAAAACACGCATTAGAAGGTTTAGTAGAAGGGATGAAGGACGAATTGATGGGCACAGGGGTGGAAATTTGCACGCTAAACCCAGGTGCTTATAGCACAGGTTTCAATGACAGAGGGGTAGAAACAATGATGAAATGGTTTAATCCCGCAACATCGCTTTCCAAAATGGAAACCATTCAAGCAGTGTTTGAAGCGGGTGGTTTAGACAATCAACTAGACCCTCAAGAAATGATTGAGGCCATGGTTCGTGTAGCGGAAGAAGAGAACTCTTTGTTCAGAAATGTAGTGCCAGCAGCTATCATCCCTTGGATAAAAGCCACACAAGAACGCACTTGGACGATTCGTAAGGACGATACCGTTTCTTTAGACCCTAATTCACTTTAATATGAGCACTCAAAAATTAGCTGTTGAGGCATCTATCATCCTGGATGCTCCGATAGAAAAAGTATGGCAAGTGTTGACTGATTTTTCTAAACTGAAAAACTGGAGTTCTTCATTTATTGATGCGAAGGGTGAATTTAAAAAAAATGGTTCGCTTGAAGTTCAATTTAAAACACCAATGGGCATTCAAAAGATGAAAAGGCAAGTCTTTCATTTTGAGGAAGGCAAGTCTTTCGGTTGGACGGGCCCCTTTATTTTAGGGATGAATGATTGCCATATACACATCTTGGAAGCCGTTTCACCCAAGCGAACGAGATTCACGCAGACTGATTATTTTTCAGGTGGAGCAAGTTTCTTATTGAAAGGAATGTTGCACAAGCAATTGAAGAAAGGCTATGATGCTTTTAATCTGGAGTTGAAAGAGCAAGTGGAAAATAACCAATAGGAAACAGAGAGAGATGAAAGTTTCTAGCTGGAACATGAAGTGAAACTATCTTTTGAATTATAAGGAAGTATAAAAAATGGAATTAATAAACTACACTACCCAATGGGTAAAAGGCGAAGTTTTGCAAGGCAGAATTGGCTTCGGCATAGGCATTTTAATTGCTATTGCATTCTTGTATTTCGCCAATTTTCAGCAATCGTTTTCTAAGGGAATGATAGTGCCTTTTGTGATTTTACAAGCTGTTTTACTGGGGTACAGCGGTTTTCAAATGACAATGCGCCCTAAGCATATTGGAAAAGTATCGCAAGAAATTCACGTAAATGCAGCAAATGCAGCTCAAATGGAGCTAGGAAAATCGAAAAAAGACGATAAAGTTTATAGTATTATCAAAATTGTTTGGGCATCGCTGTTTGTGGTTTCTCTAATTTTGTTTTTTGTTTTGAAAAATGAGTTTGGGAAAGGGATGAGTTTGGGCTTTGCTATCTTTTTTGTTGTTGCTTTCATTTTTGATTCAATGTTGCATAATAGATTAAAAACCTATCTAAATGCCTTGGAACAAATTTAGATACAAGTGAACCAAAAAGATGCAAAGGCACAAAAAGCATAGCGGAAAACTTTTGCCTCTTTAGGGCGAATAAAAAATCAGGAAATGCAAAATCCAGTACATTCTATCAAAACCATCACTCAATTACACCAACTTTTTGGACTATCCAAACCAAAGCATCCCTTGGTTTCGGTAGTAAGACACTCCGATTTTAATATTGATGCAGCATTCACCAACCAGCGTTTTAGCTTGGATATGTACTTGATTTCCCTCAAAGGCAACCAAAAAGCCGCCTTGAAATACGGTCGAAGCAAGTACGATTTTCAAGAAGGTACCATGGTGTTTATTGCTCCTAATCAAGTTTTTGCTTCTAGCGCAACAGATTTTTCTGAAACACACGATGCGTGGACGATTGTTGTTCATACCGATTTTATTCAGCGTGTTGGCTTACAAGATAGCATTCGGCAATATCATTTTTTTAATTACGAAGAAAACGAATCCTTGCATTTGTCGGACATGGAAAAGCAATCCTTAACCGATATTATCCATAAAATTGAAGGGGAATACAACCAACGCATAGATAAACACACCGATGAAATAATCGCTGTCAATTTAGAATCGTTGCTCAAGTATTGTATGCGGTATTACGAACGGCAGTTCATCACGCGAAAAGGGCAGAACCAAGACGTATTAGTTCAGTTTGAAAAATTCATACATGAGTATATGCAAGCCGAATTGGGAGAAAAAGGAATACCAAGCGTAAAGCATTGTGGCGAAGCAATGAACCTTTCGCCCTATTATTTGAGCGACCTTCTCAAAACCCAGACAGGGAAAAGCACTAAAGAACATATTGATTTAGCTTTGATAAGCAGAGCAAAAACCCGACTACTACAATCCAGCCATAGCATTAGTGAGATTGCCTACGAATTAGGCTTCGATTACCCCAACCATTTCAGCAAACTATTTAAGTCTAAGACGGGTATGAGCCCAAAGGCGTTTAGAACTTTAAATTATACTTGAATCGATGTGGTTGGAGAATTTCTCACTTGTTCTTCACGCCTTTGGCTGCATCAAAAAGCCTCGCCGTCCGTAGGGGAGCCTGTGTTTTTTGACTTGCCAAAGACGCGGATAAGGGCGCGGTAATTTTCCCAACGCTGCGTGAAAACGATCACCGAAGGTAAAGTACATCGGTTCAAGTATATAGTCTTTCAACCCAGAATTCACACCACGCAGTAGCACCGAAGGTAAATCCTGCATTGGAAGACTATAGCTCATTACGCTTGCGCTACAAAGTTAACCCTTGCCCCTGCATATATGCCAATCTTACGCTCCATTTGGTCAAAGCGTTTAGGGAAGGGAGGTTGCTGGCTAGTAGCTAGCCGAGTCGAAAAAATATCTTAGTCTCGACTGCCAAAAAGTCAGTTATAAGCCGTATCTTTGCGCTTTAATCAAAAAGTGCATGTACAACGATAATCCCACTTTAGCGGGTTTAGACCGCCAGCCGCTTGGGGAAGAGCGACAAGGAGAGGTATTGGATTTTCCTTTAGCTGATTTGCGGCCGGATGCCAAACACTTCTATATCGAGAGCTATGGCTGCCAGATGAATTTTTCGGATAGTGAGATTGTGGCTTCTATTCTAGCGGAGGCTGGCTATGCCCCAACGCGTTACATGGAATTGGCTGATTTGATCCTGATCAATACCTGTTCGATTCGTGAAAAGGCGGAGGAAACGGTGCGCAAGCGGCTGCGTATTTTCGATAAGCTTAAGCAGCAGCGCCCGGGCACGCTGGTTGGCGTATTGGGCTGTATGGCCGAGCGTTTGAAGGCCAAATTTCTGGAGGAAGAGCGGCTAGTGGATCTGGTAGTAGGCCCCGATGCTTATCGGGAGTTACCTACTTTGGTAGCTGGCGCGGAGGAAGGTGAAAAGGGCGTGAATGTATTCCTCAGCCGAGAAGAAACCTATGCGGATATTAGCCCACTTCGTTTACAAAGTAATGGCGTTACGGCTTTCATTTCTATTATGCGTGGCTGCGACAATATGTGCTCTTTTTGTGTAGTTCCCTTCACGCGTGGGCGCGAGCGAAGCCGATCTGCTTTTAGCATCGTAGCGGAGGCTGCTGATCTGTTTGATCGGGGGTTTCGGGAGGTTACTTTGCTAGGCCAAAATGTGGATAGCTACAAGTGGGAAAACCCTGAAAGTGGTAGCTTAGTAACTTTCGCTCAATTGCTCGGCTTGGTAGCCGGTGTTCACCCCGATCTGCGAGTACGCTTCAGCACCAGCCACCCAAAGGACATTACCGATGAGGTGCTCTACGCTATGCGCGACCATGAGAATGTTTGCAAATATATCCACCTGCCTGTACAAAGTGGAAATAGTCGCATTTTGGAATTGATGAACCGCACCTACGATCGAGAGTGGTATATGCAAAAGATTGATCGGATCTATGAAATTATGCCCGATTGTGCGATTAGTTCCGACATTATCACCGGCTTTTGCAGCGAAACCGAAGCGGAACACGAAGACACACTCAGCATGATCGATTATGCCCGCTATGCTATGTCGTATATGTTCTATTACAGTGAAAGACCAGGCACTTTAGCGGCTAAGAAATATGCCGATGATGTGCCCTTAGAGGTGAAAAAACGACGCTTGGAAGAAGTGGTGGAAAAGCAAACCAGCATGAGCCGACAGTTGAACGCACTAGACGTAGGCAAGACCTTCAAAGTGCTTATTGAGGGCGATTCTAAGCGATCTGATCAAGATTGGAAAGGCCGCAACAGCCAAAATAAAATGATGATTTTCCCGAAAAAAGGCGAGCAACAAGCAGGCGACTACGTGTGGGTCAAATGTACGGATAGTAGCAGTGCTACCTTGCTGGGTGAAATGGTATAAACCTTATGACAATTAATACCAACCTGCCAGCCGTAAAACGCCGCTATGGCATCATCGGTCGATCGGAGGCACTAGAACGGGCCCTAAGTACGGCTATGCGTGTAGCGGGCACGGATCTGTCTATTCTCATCACTGGTGAAAGTGGTGTGGGCAAAGAAGTCTTTAGCCGGATCATTCACGACAATAGCAGCAGAAAACACGAGGGCTTCATTGCTATCAATTGCGGTGCTTTGCCAGAAGGCACCATCAATTCGGAGCTTTTCGGTCACGTGAAAGGTGCTTTCACGAGTGCCTCTAACGACCGAAAAGGCTATTTTGAGACCTACGATGGGGGCACTATCTTCCTAGACGAGATCGGGGAAATGCCCCTTGAAACCCAAGCTTTCTTACTCAGAGTGTTGGAAAATGGCGAGTTCATCCGCGTGGGAGCCTCTGCTGTACAGCGAACGAATGTGCGGGTAATTGCTGCCACCAACCGCAAGCTCCAAGAACGGATGGCTGAGGGCAAATTTCGCGAAGACCTCTACTATCGCCTAGCTACGGTGCCGATTGATTTGCCTTCTTTGCGAGAAAGGCCGGAGGATATTTATTTGCTCTTTCGCCACTTCGTCAATGAGTTCTCCGAAAAACAGCGCATCGATCCTGTCCATATCGATACCGAGGCGCGTAGTATCCTTGAAAACTACCATTGGCCGGGCAATATTCGCGAACTGAAAAATGTGGCCGAACAACTCTCCGTACTAGCCGAAAAACGTGAGCTAACGGCTCTCGATCTCTCGCAGATTATGCCGCGCTTGCTCAAACGCCATCTGCCTAGCCCCGCTTCTACTAGCCGACAGAACAGCGGACGGGCTTCTTTAGACGAGCGCGAAATTCTTTACAAGGTGCTCTTCGAGATGAAATCAGACCTCAATGAGCTGAAGAGCCTTATTTTTGAACTGATCAGGAGCAATGATCTTAGCGTGCCCAATATGCAACGTATCCGCGCCTTACAACTCCCTGGCGAGTTCCCTGCTGCCGTAGCAGAAATGGAGCGTTACGTTTCCACAGAACGCAGAAACGCGGCCACTCCTAGCAGTAGGGTAGAAGAATTACTAGCCGTTAAGGATTTTAGTACGCCTGATCATCCGCTCAGCAATAACACTGCGGTCGAAGAGCAGCCTATATTGTTAGACCGGGCATTGCGCGATGCCTACGAAGTGAGTGAAGTAGTGGAGGAAAACCTCAGCTTAGCGGATAATGAACGGGAACTGATCAAAAAAGCCCTCCAAAAACACGATCACCGCCGCAAAGAAGCCGCAGCCGAGCTCGGCGTATCGGAAAGAACCCTTTATCGGAAGATTAAAGAGTATGGATTGTAGGCTTCTTACCTATAATTCATTCACATGCTCCTTTACCCAAGCCGCCCGTGCTAAGATGTCTTTTTGCTGTGTATGGCTGAATTTTTGCCACACCTTATAGACCATCTTCATGCGGAAATTATTAGCGAGTAGCCGCTTGTTTCTTTCTAGGAAATCCCAGTATAAGCTATTGAAGGGGCAAGCATTTTCGCCTGTTTTCTCCTTGTAATTGTACTCGCAGCTTTGGCAATAATCACCCATTTTGTGGATGTAGTTGGCGCTGCTAACGTAGGGTTTCGTGGCTAGCAAACCGCCATCGGCCCATTGGCTCATCCCACGGGTATTGGTGATCTCTACCCACTCCAAGGCATCCATATAGATGCCTAAATACCAAGCATCTACCGCATCTGGATGCACACCCAGCAGCAGGGCAAAGTTGCCGCTTATCATCAGCCGTTGTATATGGTGGGCGTAGGCAGTATGTAAGGATTGCTGTATGCTATGCCCTAAACATTTCATCTTAGTATCGCCCGTCCAGTACCAATCGGGTAGGGGGGCTTGGTGATCGAAGAAGTTTTCTAAAGCGTAAGTGGGCATTTCTGCCCAATAAACACCGCGCATATATTCTCGCCAGCCTACGATTTGGCGCACAAAGCCTTCTAGCTGATTGTAGGAAATACGGTCTGGCGCCGCCTCCCAGGCTGCGATGGCTGCTTGTACGGCTTCTAGTGGACTAATCAGCTTCACGTTCATCACAAAACTGATGCGCGAGTGGAAAAGGAAGGGGTCGCGATCGGTCATCGCATCTTGATAAGTGCCAAAAAAGGGTAGGCGGTGCTGGCAAAAATCAGCCAAAACAGCCAATGCCTCTGCACGGGTAACGGGCTGATCAAAGCGATCGGCTTGTAAGTAGCCAATGGTGGGAATGGCGAGCTTTTCCAGCTGCGCCACGATTTGGTTTACATCCCGACGAAAGTGTAGGCTGGGTGGAATGGCTTGGCTGGCAGGTAGCTTTTTGCGGTTCTCGCTATCGTAGTTCCATTGTCCGGTTAGGGGCTCGCCATTTTGCTCCATCAAGATGTGATGGCGGCGGCGCATTTCGCGGTAAAAGGTTTCCATTAAATAGCCTTTTTTGCCGCGAAATAGGTCGGCGACGCTGTTTCTACCGGCCAAAAAATGAGCGGTGTCGTAGGCTTTAGAGGGGATGGGGAGTGCTTGGGCAAACTGCGTCAGTGCCTGGTCGAGGCGGTATTCATCGGGTAGCTGATATTCAAATCGCTGGGCTTGTGTTAGGGCTAGCAATTGTTGGAGATGATCGGTGATACTTTCTAGTTCGGGCTGCTCGTCGAGCTGCCGATAAATCACTCGGTGCCCTTTTGTACTTAATTCTGCTGCAAAATGCCGCATCGCTAGGAAAAAAGCCACTACTTTCTGGATGTGATGCTGGGCATAGGTTGCCTCCGATCGGGTCTCGAATAGGCAATAGCAAACCGTATCGTCCACCGTTTGAAACCAAGGGTGGGCAAGGTTGAGCTGGTCGCCTAGCAGTAAACGCAGCGTATGTGTTGGTTGTTCCATAGCGGTGAAACCAACAGGCTGTTGAAAAGTTGAGAGACTAGATACTCGGATCTATACTTGAATCGATGTGGTTGGAGAATTTCTCACTTGTTCTCCACGCCTTTGGCTGCATCAAAAAGCCTCGCCGCCCGTACGGGTGCCTGCGTTT
>DAINNZ010000087.1:0-16002 GCA_036735605.1 Lewinella sp.
AAAGTGCAGAGCAGGTGTAGAAAAAAAGCGTCTAACACCCTTATATTAGTGGCCTGTTAAACAAGCCATTATGAAAAAAATGTACGCTTTACTCCTCTTCATTGGACTCCTTGCCACTTCCTGCACCTCCCTCCGAGTAGTGCGCTTAGAGCCAGCCGAGCCAGCCTCCATCGATCGATACTTATACGGTGCGGCTATTCAAAAGCAAGCCACGACAGCCGCCACAGTGGAAGTGGGCTATTCAGACGCGGATCGGCGGCATCTCGTCTTTGATATCAATATCACCAACACGGGCGAGACTAGCTTCGACTTCGACCCAGCCACGGTGCAGCTGTTTCCTAGCAACGGAGCGCCGGCGATACAGGCTATTGACCCAGAACTACAAATCCTGAGTTTAGATATCAAATCTTCGAGCCGCGAGCGGAACGCCCGTATCTTTTCTATCGCCGCAGCCGCAGCCACCACGGCTGCTTTGTTAATAGATGCTGCTCCAGCAGCTGGGGATAACCTCTTTGCCCTCGATCAAGGTTTTGTACTAGACGTAGCCACACAAGTACCTTACATACTAATAGACCTAAGCAGCCCTAGAGCACCTAGCGATGCTCTACACGAAGTGGGTAGCCGAGGCTTTTGGAAAGACGTGGCCATGCGCATCACTACCCTGCGGCCGGGTGAAACAGCGTTAGGCAAACTTGTTTTCCCTAGAAGCGACAAAGCCCCGGTGCTAGACTTGGCCGTAACCATCAATGGGCAAACCATGCTATTCCCTTTCCAGCAGCGAATTGTATGGAGATAGCGCGGTGAAAAACTTTAGTAATCCTCAAAAAACATACTGATATGGCCGCCATCAATTTTGAGTTTCAGGCGGTCAAAATCTTTGAGCCAATGGATGAAGTTATCGCCCATCAACTCGCGGCGCCAACCGCTGCCGAGCAAGCTTTTACGCACCTGCGCATCGTTCTTCATTCGCTTGAGGGCACTGCGCGGCATCACTAATTGATGGCTAATGTCTTGTTCTCCGCAGCGGTATTTCATCAAAATGTAGAGGAACTCTAACAGCATATCATCTTCCTCTTCTTCGCGCTCTGTTTTGGGAACACTCTTCAGTATGGCCTTCTCTGTATCGGTGGCTTCTCGCTGATAAAGATCCAAGAAATGGTCGCCATAGCGCTGTATAGTTTTAGCTGGCAGCCGCCGATCGCCATACAAGGCCTCTTTACCAGAACGGACAGCCTTGGTGAGCGCGCCGATAATTTTACTGGAGAGAATCATTTCTTTGCTGTAATTCTTCTGCTCGGCCTCCTGGCGGCGCCATTCAAAAAGGCGCAGCAGGAAAAGCTGGTCTTTCGAGCGCGAAGTTTGTACTAAACGGCTATGTAAGAACTCATAGTTAGGGTCTTTTTCGTAGTAATCGGGTGAAGCCATCTCGTTACACTCTTCCGCTGCCCAGTTGGCTCGACCATTTTTTTCCAGTTTGCCGATCATCCGATCATGCAACTCTTTGAGGTAAAGCACATCCTCTAAGGCATATTTCAATTGGTTGGGCTTCATCGGCCGCTGCTGCCAATCGGTTACCCCAAACCCTTTTGCCAATGGGCGGCCTAGCTCCTCTTCGACCAGCTTCGCAAAGCTGATCGGGTAGCGATAGCCCAAAAAACCAGCCGCTATCTGGGTATCAAACACCTGCTTAGGAATAGTGCCATACAGCATATTGAGCAGGCGGTAGTCATTGTCGCCCGCGTGGGTAATCTTACAAATGGCGGGATCCTCAATCAGTCGTAAAAAGGGCGTTAAATCGGCAATATGTAAGGGGTCAATCAAAAAAATACCTGCCTCACACTTTACCTGAATTAGGCAAAGCAGTGTATAGTAACGTTTTTCGCCTATAAATTCTGTATCAAAAGCCATCCAAGTGCAGCCTTGCACTGCCTCGGCAAAGGCCATTAGATCGGTCTGGGTACTTACTAACTGAAATTCTACGCCCTCAATGGTTGTTGCATTCATGCTTTATTGCTCAATATTCACGCACTAAACCTAAGCGGCTGCCTAGGTTTAGTTCAATTCAGGCCGCAAGGTAAGAAAGTTATAGCATAGCACAATAATGTACTTTACAATTTGTCTTTGGCTGCCGCTTCGCTCGCGGGCGCAAGGGCCTTTTTGTAGCGCAAGCGTTAAGAGAAAGGTAAAATTAAAATACCTTAGATAACTTCTGTCGAGCTAGGGCGTTCTATTAGTACAAAAACCAAGAACATGAAATGGATCAAACGCCTGCTGCTTGCTGTACTATTCTTGCTTGTATTACTAATCGGCTTTGCCTTCGCAGCACCTATTATTTTCAAAAATAAGATCGTTGAAAACGTTAAGAAAAGTATCAACAGCACCGTAAACGCAAGCGTGGACTTTCGAGACGTCAATGTCTCTTTTCTCCGCTCCTTTCCGGCTATTAATTTGCAAGTGGACGACTACAGCGTGTTGGGTATCGACACTTTTGCTGGCTACCCTCTTGTGCGTGGTAAAAGCCTGGCTCTTGACCTTGACTTTTGGTCGGTCTGGAGCGGTAGTGAAAGTGGTGAGTATGAAATTCTTTCGATTCGCTTAGTGGAACCCGATATCCAGCTGCTCATCCTCAACGAAGCATTAGCGAACTACCATATCACCAAAAGTAGTGAAGAAGACACACTAAGCGAGGAAGCCTCCGCTGCAATGCTTTTCTCTTTGCGATCCTTTGAAATTGAAAATGGTCGTTTCCTCTACGACGATCGTTTAGCCGAGACCTATATGGAACTGGTTGGGCTCAACACAAAAGGAACCGGCGATTTCACCTTGGATGTTTTCGATCTCGAGACGCTATCCGATTTTGAAGCATTCACCCTACGGCAAAGTGGCATCGCTTACCTCTCCAAAGCCAACGGTGCTTTGGATGCTGTGATTAACATTGATATGCCCAATAGTCGCTATACCTTCAAAGAAAACACCCTTCGGTTGAACGCCTTAGAGCTAAGTGCTGATGGAAGTATCGCCATGCCAGGTGATGCGATCGTTTTTGACTTAAATGTGAGCGCTCCCAGCACCGATTTCCGGCAGCTTTGGTCTATGATTCCGGCAGCTTACACTACTGGCTATGAACAAGTAAAAACCAAAGGCACTTTCGACCTAAAGGCCTCCATCAAAGGCCCTTACCAATCCGATAAGCCCACCTACCCTAGTTTTAATGTAGCGGTGAATGTACAAGGTGGTAGTGTGCAATATCCGGGCAAAACGGTCGCGATCGAAGCGATTCAGGCTGCACTATCGGTGGTAAGCCCTGGGAGCAACTTAGATCAGCTGGTGGTAAATATCCCCCAATTCAACCTCAATCTAGGAGGCGATCCTTTCAGTGGCCGCTTTGCGCTCAGTCGCCCGATCAGCGACCCTACTGTGGACGCTCGGATCAAAGGAAAGCTCGATTTACAAAAATGGGCGCAAGCCATGCCACTAGAAGCCGTTGAGCAGTTAAGCGGCCTCATCTTGGCGGATGTAACGCTCGAAAATGTGCGTCAAAGCGTGGTGGAGGCAGGTAATTATGCGGCGATAAAAATGGAAGGCAAGGCAACCATTAGCGATCTTGTTTACGCCACGAAGGCCTACCCGCGCATTGCGCTCCGGCAAGCACAAATCAACTTCAGCCCTCAATCCGTAGATGCAAATGACTTTATACTGCAACTCGGGCAGAGCGATCTAAGCGGATCAGTAAAAATCCGTAACCTACTCGCTTATTTCAGTCCTGAAAAGACGCTTCAAGGCAGTGTATGGCTACGCTCCAACTATTTCAATGCCGATGAATGGGTAAGCGAAGAAGAAAGCAGCACGCCGCTAACGCCCGCAGAACTAGCCGCTAGCGAGCCTAGTAACGAAGAAGTGCTCTTCAACCGCTTTGCCTTCGACATACAGGCTCAAGTCGAAGACCTCCAATACAGCACCTACCGGCTTAAAAACAGCCGCCTAAGTGGACAATTTACACCCAATTACTTCCAATTACAAGATGCCGCCACTACCCTTGGCAGCACCAGCCTCACTGCCACGGGAACCGTTAAAAACGCTTGGGATTATTACTTCGGGGATGCTATTTTGGGCGGGCAACTAGCCGTTCGCTCCGCCTTTATCGATACAGGCGATTTCATGGAAGAAGAAAGCAGCAGCACAGCCGCCGCTACCGAGGAAGCGCTAGCTGTTATCCCAGTACCCAATAATATCAACCTACGTGTTTCTTTAGCTGCCGACCAAGTAAAATATACCGACATCCTACTCAACCAGTTTACAGGGGATTTGGTGGTGGCCAACGAGCAAGTGGTGATTGAAAACGGCCAAACCAGCCTGCTCGGTGGCCGTATGCAATTCGCAGGCGCTTATGACACAAGCGAGCCAGGCGAACCCAGCTTCCGCTTTCACTACGACTTGAAAGAACTTGGCTTCAACCAAGCCTTCACCTACCTCAATTCCTTTAAAGCCTTGGTGCCGGTAGCCGAATTCTTACAGGGCAAATTCAATAGTGACCTGATCGTAGAAGGTAAACTAGGCCAAGACCTCTACCCCGTCTTGAGCAGTATCGACGCCAAGGGCTTCTTGCAAACACGCAGTGCTAGCTTCACCAATCGATTCAAACCACTAGAAAAAATTGGCAACGCACTAGATGTGCCGGCTTTAAAAGAGCGAATCGATTTGAAGGAAATCAAAAGCTGGTTCACAATCGAAAAAGGGCAAGTAACCATAGCACCTTTCGAGCTCAACATAGCAGGCATTCCAATGCAAATCAATGGCACTCACGGCCTTGATATGGATATGAGCTACCAAATACAAGCAGCCGTGCCCCGAAGCATGATGCAAAGTAATATCGTTACGGGTAGTGCTATGAAAGCACTCGATCAGCTAGCTGGCCAAGCCAACCGACTGGGCTTAACTATCAGCCCTACGGATACGCTTCAAGTAAAAATAGCCTTGGGTGGGCGCCTACAAGACCCTAGCACCAGTTTTGAGTTGCAGGGCCTCAACCAAAACAGCTTAAACAACACAAAAGACGCCTTACTCGCAGCAGCAGCAGAACAAGCTAAAGCCGAAGCCGCCAAAAGAGTAGAAGAACAAACGGGCGTGAGCGCAGAAAAAGTGGAGCAAACCAAACAAGAAATTAAGCAAGGTATAGACAGTGCCAAACAGGTGGTCAATTACCAAGTCCAAAAAGCCAAAGACACCATCCGATCTACCGTCAACCAGACCGTAGATGCCGCCAAACAGGAAGCCGAGAACCGGATTAAAGATGCCATCGGAATCGGTAGAGATAGCAGCTCCAACGTCACGAACCCAACCGAAGGCGTAAAAGATGCCGTAAATGACATCAAAAACGACCTAGAAAAATTTAATCCCTTCAAAAAGAAGAAAAAAGACGGAAACTAAAGTTACCTTTGCGGCCTTATTTCAACCCCCCAACGAATGACTGCTATTCGCAACATCGCTATTATTGCCCACGTTGACCACGGTAAAACTACCTTAGTCGATAAAATGCTTCTTGCAGGCCGCCTCTTTTCCGACCACGAAAAGCCCGGCGAACTGATCCTCGATAACAACGACCAAGAGCGGGAGAGAGGTATTACCATCTTAGCCAAGAACGTCTCTATCAACTATAAAGGAACGAAGATTAACATTATCGACACCCCTGGTCACGCCGACTTCGGTGGCGAGGTAGAGCGGGTGCTCAATATGGCAGATGGCGTACTCCTTCTAGTAGATGCTTTTGAAGGCCCCATGCCACAGACACGCTTCGTGCTCGATAAAGCCCTCAAACTGGGTTTAAATCCGCTAGTAGTCGTCAACAAGGTGGATAAACCCAACTGTACGCCGGAAGAAGTACACGAGATGGTCTTCGACTTGATGTTCAGCCTCGGTGCTACAGAAGAACAACTCGACTTTCCAACCATCTACGGCTCAGCGCTTAACAATTGGATGAGCACCGACTTTAGAAACAAGACAGAAGACATTACAGCTTTGCTGGATGCTATTCTGGAGTTTGTGCCAGGCCCTGCCATCCCCGAAGGAAACACTCAGATGCTAGTAACTAGCATCGAATTCAGCAAGTACATCGGCCGTATGGCTATCGGTCGGCTTAGCAGAGGTAAACTCAAGAAAGGCGATACCGTTACACTCATCAACCGCCAACGGGAAGAATCGAAGCATAAGGTTAAAAGCCTATTCGCATACGAAGGCTTCGGCAGAATTGAGGTCGAAGAGGTCGAATCTGGCGATATTTGCGCAGTCTTCGGTGTCGAAGGCTTCGAGATTGGTGATACCATTGCCGCTGGAGAAGCACCGGAGGCACTACCTACTATCGATATTGATGAGCCTACGCTGAGTATGGTTTTCACCATCAATGACAGCCCCTTCTTCGGCAAAGAAGGCAAATACGTCACCAGCCGCCACATCAAAGACCGCCTCACCGCTGAGCTAGAGAAAAACCTTGCCCTGCGGGTGGAAGAAACAGACAGTGCCGATACGTTCCGCGTGTTCGGTAGAGGGGTGATGCACCTTTCTGTCCTCATCGAAACCATGCGCCGCGAGGGCTACGAACTCCAAATTGGCCAACCGCAGGTTATCATTAAAGAAATTGACGGTAGAAAGCATGAGCCGGTAGAAGAGCTCACCATAGACGTACCCGATCACCATAGCGGAACGGTTATCAATATGGTTACCCAACGCAAAGGCATGATGGGCAGTATGGTACCGAAAGGCGATCGTACGATCCTAGAGTTTGAAATTCCTAGCCGCGGTCTGATCGGTCTTCGTTCCAGTATGCTTACCGCTACGCAGGGTGAAGCCATTATGAATCACCGTTTCAAGGAGTTTCAACCACATAAAGGCGATATACCGGGCCGTTTAAACGGTTCCCTCATCAGCATGGAACTAGGTAAGGCCATCCCCTACTCGATCAACAACTTGCAAGATCGTGGGCGCTTCTTTATTGATGCCAACGAGGAAATCTACGAAGGCCAAGTAATTGGTGAAAATAACCGTGCTAGCGACCTAGTCATCAACGTTACCAAAACGAAGAAGCTTACCAATATGCGTTCCTCCGGTGCCGATGACAAAGCAAAACTAATCCCGCCCCGTAAGTTCACCCTGGAGGAAGCTTTGGAATACATTCAAGATGATGAATTCGTAGAAGTAACCCCGCAAAGCATCCGCCTTCGCAAAATGCTCCTACGCGAAGCCGAACGCAAACGTGGGTCGAAGATTACTTTCTAGTAAGCACTTGCGCTACAAGGCATCCCTTGCCCCTGCATTCCTGCCGAACAACTCTACTTATTACATAGGGGAGTAGGCTCAAAAGCAACTAAAAATGGTGCTAGGTCGTTTTATACGCAGCTGTTAGTATTGACGGAAAATAAAGTCTTTTTAGGTTTTCCGTACTTGCTTATCAACCATTTGTGTATGTTAACTGCCTTTTTTCCTGCTTTAGCTACTGTCGTAGCACTTAGCCTTTGGTTTTGGCGTAGCCGCCAACGCGATGCTTCTCTTTGGATGTACCTCACCTATGCGGGTGCAGGCTGGGTACTTTGGGAGCAATATTGGACAGCCTCCTCTTTGGCTAATGGCCTGCCATTAGTAGTGCGAGATTTCCTGCTAATTGGCATCGTTGGCTTGGTACAAAGCTTGGCGGTGGCGAAACGAATTTCTATTGGCGTGGCCGTGTTGCTAATTTTTGGCCTCTTTGTGGTGGCATACAGCCTACCGTTTGGACCAGGCGCCAGCCGAGCTAATCATATAGACAATACGGCACAAGAAATGGAAGCGGCAGCTATGGTGGCCGACCCTGATGGAGAATATTTAGTAGAGCTAGGTGCCGATCGATCTCTGGAGGAGCTTTCTAACTGGGCGCAACAACAAGGCTACGGCCTTCGGCCCGCCTTCCAAATGGCAGAAGAGGAAGCCACCGACCTAGACAACTTCTATGTATTAGATGTTGTACAGGCTGATGCCGCTACGGAGGAGCTGCTTCAACAACAGCCTTTTATCCACTATTTCGAGATCAACGAACAGGTACAATTGAGCCCACAGCCCGTACAGCCTTTGAAGACTAACAAAGGGACTTACGGCGTTAATGACCCAGCTGCCAACCAGCAATGGGTGATGGAAGCCCTCAATATGCCTGCCTACTACGACCTCTTGCGTGGTTTACAGCCCAAGAAAGTAGCTAAAATCGCCATCCTAGATACAGGCGTAGATGCCCAGCATGAAGATATAAAAGGCAACTATTTCAGCACCAAGCAAACATACGACGATGATCCACAAGGCCACGGTACCCACTGCGCCGGTATTGCAGCTGCCGTGACGAATAACGGTATTGGTATCGCTAGCTTAGCAGGTCCTGGCCAATGGGTGCGTGTAACTGGCATCAAAGTGCTCAGTAGCGGCGGCATGGGCACACAAAAAACCATCATTCAGGGCATCCTAGAAGCGGCTGATAGTGGTGTGGATGTGATTTCCATGTCATTAGGCGGCGCTAGCAACCCTAGCCGCCAGAGAGCCTACAATCAGGCTGTATCCTACGCCAACCGCCAAGGAGCCATCGTTGTGGCCGCTGCTGGTAATAGCAACCGAGAAGCCACCAACTTTGCGCCAGCCGGCGCAGCTGGGGTGATTTGTGTGGCAGCCATCGATAATTTACAGCTACGTGCTCCTTTCAGCAACCGAATCGGCGGCATCCGCATGGGGATCGCAGCCCCAGGCGTCGCGATTTACTCGACCTTACCTAATAATAAATATGCTGCTTACAGTGGCACCAGTATGGCTTGCCCTTTTGTGGCCGGCCTTATCGGTGTTATGAGATCTATAGCACCCGAGCTAACGACTGCGCAAGCTTACGCTCTCCTCAACGACACCGCCAAGCGCACCACTGAGGTAGATCAGTTGGGTGGTATCGTGCAGCCTGCCGCTGCTTTAGCTAAATTGGTAAAGTAGCCATTTTACTAATTCGGAATAGAGATATTGTAACCTGAATACCAGCTTTTGTAACTTCCTCACAAGTCTAGGTTTGTAATATGGCATTCCTTTGTAGATCGAAAACCAAACGATTTACCCATGCGATATCACTATTCATTCCTTGCCCTTGTATTGCTTTTCTGCCAAATAGGGCAGACGCAAGATGCGACTAACATCGTGGCTAGCAGAACTTCAGGCATTGCCCCCCTCTTTGTTTTCTTTGATGCCACAGCTTTCAGCGATTTAGACGGTACAATGGACTTAGTCAATACCGATTTTAGTTGGGATTTTGACCTCACCCACAACCTACCCGGTGGAAGATGGCAAGAAACCAAAGGAATGGTTGTGGGTCATGTGTTTGAACAGCCTGGCAGCTATACGGTGCGTTGTACTGCTACTAGTCCGAATGGGCAAATGATGACTGAAGACTTAAATATTACAGTAAGTGCGTTTAGCGGAAGAACCTACTATGTCAGTACCGATGGCAACGACACTTGGGATGGTCTAAGCCTCCAAACGGCTTGGCGTACCGCTAATTTTGCCTTCAATCAACTGAGTGCCGGCGAGCGCATACTTTTCCGGCGAGGGGATACCTTCATTCGGGTCTCCGGCGAAATCAACAACCAGTCAGGAGGTGCGATGTTGGTGGGGTCTTATGGTAGCGGTGCCGCACCCATACTAGAAAGTAGTCTCGACGAAACAGCCATTACCATTAATGCGTCGGCAGATATCAGGTTAACCGATCTACATATTATCAATACGGGAGGCGGTCCTGTAAGCAGAGGGCTTCGTATTCAAAATAATTCGGCTAATATATTAATAATGGATGTAGAAATTGAGGGCAGTGCGGCCTTTGGTATCTACCCCAGCGATACGGAAGGGCTAGGTGTGGTGGCTTGTCACCTACACGATTTCGGCGTTATAGGCACTTTTGTAGGCGATTGCCAGCAAACGGCCTGGATAGGGAATACGATAGATCAACTAATTGGTACCCCACAACCTGAGCATGGCATGCGATTTCAAGGCGGGCAAAAGCATAGTATTATCCATAATATGCTAAGCAATTTAGTTGATACAAAGACGGCTATAACGGTTCGAGGCGATGGGCAGCAATATGTGATGCTCTACGATAATCGGATGGATCGGCTATTGCAAATTGGGCCTCAAAATGCACAAACAGTGGCCAGTATTTCTCAGGTAGTTGTCGAGGCCAACTATATCGGTCATAACGCAGCCTATTACAACAGTAATTTCGATCCCACACCTAATGCTATTGTAGTAGAAGCTACCCGAGTAGTTATCAGGAATAATGTAATAGATGGTTATTGGCGTGCGATCAATGTTCGCACTCAGAACCCAGCAGTAGAAGCTGCTTGGGTAGATATTTATCATAATACCGCCAATTGGCGAGTGATTAGCCCTATCAGCGGCAGTGGTGGCATCCTCGCTTTAATTCAGGATGCGCATGATGTACAAGTGCATAACAATCTCCTCTCGGCGCCTAGTGTACTGGAGGCCGTTATCCTCCAGCAAAGCAACAGTGTGAATATTCAAGAGAGCCATAATCTTGTTAGCGCCCAGCCCCAATATAACGCTAGTCCTTTGCCCAACCCAGCGGCACATATCAACAACCCGAACAATTACCAACTAAGCGCTAATAGTCCTGCTCTAGAAATAGGTAGTGATGCCGTACCTGTTTTTTATGATTTCAACGGCGATAGCCGACCATTTAACACCTTCCGCGATGTAGGAGCTTTTGAGTATCAAGATGTGTTGGTTCCGCTCGGCTGGTTGAGTTTTACAGGCCGAATTGTGCACGATCAGCTCCATGAACTCAAATGGGAGGTTTTGCACGATGGCTTAAATAGCCATTTTATCGTAGAACGCAGCTCGGATGGTCGTTCCTTTTTCCCCCTACAGCTTATCGCTGGGCGCGGACTGCTTGCAGAAAACGAAACCTATTATTACGAAGATCATCTTACTGCTGCTGCTACTTGGTATTATCGCATTCGGCAGCAGGATGTAGATGGCTCCCACAGCTACAGCCCTATTATTCAGCTACAATCACGAATAGAAGAAAGCTTCTTTATGGCTTACCCCAATCCTTTTCAGGATATTATCCACCTAAACTGGTTGGTTCAAAGCGGGCATGAACAAGGCTGGATAGCCGTATATGATTCAGCGGGTAGCTTAATACTGCAACGTCCCCTAAGAGGTGATGGACAGCAGCTACTACGAGCAAACGGCTGGCAAGCAGGGCTATATCATCTTCACTATCAACTAGACGACAAAACTCACTGGCAACGAATAATTAAGCGGTAGATTCACCAGCGCATTTTGGAGGGGGCATGGCCATAGCGTTCGCGATATACCCTAGAGAAATAGGCCGGATCTTTAAAACCGGTAGCATAGGCTACTTCTGATACGCTCAGCTCCCCGAGCTGTAACATTTCCTTGGCTTTCTGCAACCGGATTTGGCGAATAAACAAGCTTGGGCTTTGGCCCGTAATATTTTTTAATTTCCGAAAAAGATGAACACGGCTCATGTGCAGCCGAAGGGCTACCTCATCCACACTCAGCTCTTCGTTGTCTAATTCTTTCTCGATAATGGCCACAAACTGCTGCACGAAAATATCTTTCTCTTTGCTTTGATGCGCCAGCGAAAAATCACCTGATTGGTATTTTTGCTGCAATTGTTGCTGTACCAGCAATAGGCGGCGGATACGCAGCTTCAGCTCTTCGGGATGGAATGGCTTGGCTAAATAGTCATCTGCTCCGGCTTCTAGGCCTATTAACCTATCGCGCTGTTCGTTTTTACCCGTCAGTAGTATAGTAGGCAGGTGATTAGTGGTGCTATGCGCCCTAATATTTTTAAGCAATTTCAAGCCATCTAGCTTAGGCATTAGCAGATCACTTATCAGGAGATCGGGTAGCTCTTCCTGGCATATTTCCCAAGCAGCTTGCCCATCTGCTGCTAGGAATACATGATATTCCTCCGCTAAGCAGTTCTTGAGATATTCCCGTATTTCTTCGTTATCTTCGGCCACCAAGACGCTGGGTTTATCCCCAGCTAGGCTTATTGGCACTTCATTTTCTTCCACTTCCGCCATGCGCACGGGCATAGTAATCAAGAAGGCAGTTCCCTTGTCGAGATCGCTTTCAAGCGTAATCTGACCACCGTGTAATGCTATCATAGCTTTCACAATCGCTAAGCCAATGCCACTACCACCTTGGCTATTGTCTTCCTGCGCAAAGGGTTCGAAGACATGAGGTAAAAAACGAGGCGGAATGCCTCTCCCTGTATCGCGAATACGGCATATTAACAAAGCCGTCTCTCCTTCTTTTTGCACCTGAATATCCAAGTAGATCGTGCCTCCGGAGGCTGTGAATTTTAGCGCATTACTAAGAAGATTGTTGCTTATTTTTTGCCACTTATCCCGATCGTAGGCCATAAAAAGCCTTGTTGGCTGGGCATTAAAAACCAAGCTAATCCCTTTGGCATCTGCTAAGGTGGAAAAAGACCAGAAAAGATAGCGCTGGAAGGCAATAAAATCGCTTGTTTGTAGCTGTAATTCCTGTTTATTTTCTTGGATACTAGCGAGTTCAAGAATTTGATCTACATACTGGTTGAGTTGCGCTGCTTGGGTATCGAGCTGTTGAAGATGCGGTTGGATTGCTTTTTGAGCATCTGGCGGTAGCTGCTGCTTCATTTGCTCGGAAGCGCCGAATAAAATCGTTAGCGGGCTTCTAAATTCATGCGCTATTTGGCGGAAAAATTGCATTTTAGAAGCCAGGAGTTCTTTCGATTTTTCTTGCTTCAATAGCGCCATTCGGCGGCGAATCTGGCTTTTATATAAGTAAAAAATAAAGCTGGAAAAGAGTATAGCATAAAGCAGCCAAGCCCAAGTAGATCGATACCAAGGAGGTAAAACGCGCAGGTATATTGGAGCGGCAAAGGCTTGTTGGCCACCTCGGAAGCTAGTGGCTTTAACCCACAAAGTGTAACTGCCGGCAGAAAGTTGTGAAAGACTCAGCAGCCCCTCCGACTGCGAAGGTAACCAGCCGCTAGAAAGTCCCTCTAGCCAATAGTAATATTGTTGCTCGCCGGCATATTGATAATCTAGCCAAGAAAAAGAAAATTCAAGCTGATGATCTTGATGTTTTACCAGTAGTGGTGCGGCAGCTACGCTTCCACTTTTAGGAAACAACCAATTACTACTGCTGTCTTCCCGGTAGATGCGAAGCGATTGCCAGATCAAAGAATCGGGGGCCGATATACTTGGAAGTACCTCTTTAGGGTAAAAAGCATGTAAACCCTCCGAGCTGCCCATCCATATCCTGCCACTATGATCCTTATAGCTGGAACCTAGGAGCATATTATCAGCATATAAGCCATCTCGACGACGGAAGTTGATGAATTTTTCTTCATTTGGATTAAACTGTAATATGCCATGGCTAGCAGTAGCCAACCACACATTGCCATCTTCATCGCTCTGTATGCCCAGTATCTTATCGTCTGGCATTTGATCGCTGCGAAGCCATTTGCGAAAATTTCCCTCCGCTTCGATATATTGGTTTAATCCGCCATCCGTACCGATCCAGATACGTCCTTGCTTGTCTTGGTGAAGCGATTGAATCAGAGAGGAACTGATGCTAGATTGCTGCTCGATACTATTTTGGTAGTGTTCATAGTGCAGTTTATCTGCCTCCTTTACTTGGCTAATATCATCGATTCTAAAAAGCCCATTCGAGACACAGCCTACCCAAAGCCTGTCTTGCTGATCGAGTAGCAAGTCTGTAATCATATTCGGCTGATTCGCTTCTTGCGCAGGGCTAAAATTGGGAGAAAAGCAATGCGCAGATATGGGATCGTAGCAAAATAAGCGGTTCCAATCACTAATCCATAATCGGCCTTTTTTGTCTTCACAAATGACCTTCCATTTTGTTTTATTCGGTAGCTTGCAATTTAGTGCCTTTACTTTTTCATCCTGAGGCTTAAGCTGTACTAAAGTGAAGCTTTCTCCCTTTTTTAAAACGCCATAAAAATGGCCTTGGCTATTCGCAAAAGGGCTTAAAAGTGAGCTGGGAAGTAAATCTACCGCTGCCTTCATCCCAGGATGCCAATAGAACGTCTGTTGCGCAGCCGAAAAAAGGAAGGTATCCCCCACTACTGCCAAGCCTCGAATGACTGGCAAATTAGCAGGCAAACGGGGATGCCGAAATGGCTTCTGCGGCAAAAATTGCAATAAACCCTCCGTAGTGCCCATCCAAATGAGGCCATCTCTGTCTTCTAGCATACAAGTTACAACAGGGGGAGAACCACTTTTGGCAGGCGGCAATAGATCGGCTAAGGAAAAGAACTTCCTACTCTTTAAGCGTTTATCCAAAAACCATAGACCGCCTTTTCCCGATACCCAAAAGTTGCCCTGTCGATCGCGAAAAATAAAGGGGTAGTAAAAATTTTGCAAATGGATGCTGGCCTGAATCCCCAGCGCCAATAACTGCCAGTTACCACTCCTTTGCTGGATTAAAAGCTGAAGTTGGTCCTCCACAAAAAGCAATAGGCTATCTTGGCTAATAGGCCAAAGGCTGTTTACCCATACCTCCGGCAGTAGGCAGGTTTGCTCCTCTTTTTCTGGGTCGTAAACAAAGAGTCCTTCTCTGCTAGCTTGGTAAAGCTTGCTATCTGCACCTAACTCTAATTGATGGGTGTAGTTGTTATCCAGTATATACTTTTGCGCCCCTTGCTGAAGGTAAAAAGTTCCTTGGTTGCTAGCCATATACAAGCGTTGCCTTGAGCCGTCTTCGGATATATCCAGTATGGTTTTGGCAACTTGCCTCTTGACATGACTAAAGCCGCTTCTATCCGGTAGCATATTCGCCCAGCCACGGCCATAGGTGCCTAACCAAAGTGTTGTATCAGACCTGCTGTGTAGGCTGAACACCCAATTAGCAGGCAAGGTCGCCTCCCTTCCTTGATAGGTAAAAACCTGAAACGAATTACCATCAAAAACATTCAAACCGTATTGGGTGCCGAGCCATAAATAACCACGTTCATCTAAGCACAATTCCGTTATCCAGTTATCACTTAGCCCATCTTCGGTGGTGTATTGCCTGATATAGTAATCGGATAAATCCTGAGCGCCCAAAAAACCCACAATACTACAGCACAGGAAACACCAACTTAGCCAGCAGATTTTACAGCCTTCCTTATATTTTCTGTGTAGCCGCATGCAACTGATTGATTTTGTGCTCTCCCTTAGTGCCTTCGCAGATGACTAGATCGCTTAGCACAACAATGTAGAAAAGATTTCCCACTTTCGCAAGGGCAAGCGATATTAGGGTTGAAACGAAAATTTTCGGGGAATTTCATTCCTTGCTTCCACTTGAACATTTTGTAAGGGCATTTTTTTTCGTCACAAAACTGTTCCGACAGTAAATACCCACCATCTGGTATATTCTTATTCCCACTAATGTATAGCGATCGCGTTTCTGCATCACTTATTTTGGGAAGCAATTTCCCGAGTTCTGAAAAAATCATAATCAGTATTGAAACAGTAGAACAAAATTCTCGGCTTTCAGATCGACAACACGGCTCAAAATAGTAAAGCTTGCTTCTTCTCCATCAAAGCTTTTAGGCCGGAACACCTCCTAGTCTAGGTGTGTGACCCGCCGCGGCTGCCCGCTGCTTTCCTCCACCACCCCATTGCCATTGCGGTCTTCGAAGAGAACCACGGTGTTGCCGAGGGAGCCGTACGTTTACGGTGGCTCAAAGCTAAGGGTTTTCTACTAATTTACGGTGGTGCTGTTGCTATAAGGGAAGTGTACAAACACAGCAGAACTGAAATGTCTAGTAGCGTGCCTTCAAACCCCAACTTTTCGATAAGCTTCTTGTTAGAGGAAAATAAGTGAGAAATTAGTAATGCGCCTGAAGGTAATTTACTTTCGTAGCCTGAAAGTCAAACTTGGATTCAAGTAATAAATGCAACCGCTTTA
>DAINNZ010000088.1:0-15954 GCA_036735605.1 Lewinella sp.
CGTCTTAGCACCACGTCTTAGCACCACGTCTTAGCACCACTAAGCCTACGTTTTGCTACGCAGCTAGTTCGCTACGCAGCTGCCTTCGGCGGTCGTGCTTGCCTCGGCTGAAGGCAAAATCTACTAGATTGAAATTTGTATTAAATAGGTCTGAGTACTTACATCTTGATAAATTCCTGCCAAACGAAAGCTACTGTCTGCTGCGACCAAAGGGATAACAGTGCCAAGCCTATTCTATGCTTGAATCGATGTGATTTGAGAATTTCTTCCTTTTTCTCTACGTCTTTGGCTGTAGCAAAAAGCCTCGCCGCCCGTGCGGGAACCTGCGTTTTTTGACTTGCCAAAGACGCGGATAAGGGTGCGATAATTTTCCCCAACGCTACGTGAAACGATCACCGAAGGTAAACCACATCGGTTCAAGTATAACGGCTAATTTGCCGTGGGTGGGCTACTGAAGCGGCTCCACCGTTTTGTCCTTACTTTCTGCCTTCATAATTAGGCGCAGGCTTTGGCCGTAGCTAATGTAATTGATTAACCAATTGATGACTACCACAAATTTATTGCGCGTACCTAGGATAGAAACCAGGTGTACCACCAGCCAAAGCAGCCAAGCGGCCAAACCACCAAAGTGGAAGCGCGGCAGATCGACTACCGCTTTAGCTCTGCCGATAGTGGCCATGCTGCCGCGGTCTTGGTAAGTAAAAGGACGCGGTGTTTGCTGGCGCAGCTGGCGGCGGAAATTGTCAGCTAGATTATTTCCCATCTGAATGGCTACTTGAGCGACCTGTGGGTGTCCTTTAGGGAAGGCCTCTTCCTCCATATAGGCTACATCCCCGATGGCGTATATATGTTCGTAGCCGGCCACTTGGTGAACTCGATTGGTAATAAGACGATTGCCTGGCCCGATGGCTTCGGCCGCTAGGCCAGGGATCGGCTGGCCTTTGATGCCTGCTGCCCAGATGACCTTGCGGGCGGGAATGCGTTTACCATCTTGGGTGCTCACAGTTTGGCCGTCGTAATCGGTCACGCGGGTATCGAGCAGTACTTGTACGCCTAATTGCTGTAGGTATTTCAGTGCCTTTTCGCTAGCGCCATCGCTCATACCTTTCAGTAAGGCAGGGCCTGACTGAATGAGATAAATATCTACCTCGCCCGCTACATCTAGTTCGGGGTAGTCCTTAGGCAAGACATAGCGGCGCATCTCGGCTAGCGAACCAGCTAGCTCCACGCCCGTGGGGCCACCGCCTACGATCACAATATCGATTAGTCCTTGGCGCAAGCCGTAGTCTGGAACAGAAAGGGAAGTTTCGTAGTCGGTGAGGATGGAATTACGGAGGTGAAGTGCCTCCCCCACCGATTTCATGGAGAGGGTATGCTGCGCTAGGGCTGCGTTGCCAAAGTAATTGGTATCGGCACCCGTAGCGATGATTAGATAATCGTAGTTACAAAAACCAATAGGCGTATCAATGCAGCGATCGGCCGTGCGGATACCCGTTACTTCCGTGATTCGGATATAGACATTATCCACATGATGGAAAATCTTGCGCAGGGGAAAAACGATATTGCTCGGTTCCAAACCAGCCATAGCCACTTGGTAAAAAAGCGGTTGAAACTGATGGTAATTATGTTTATCGATCAATACTACTTGGTAGGCTTGCTTGGCTAGTCGGCGCGCCAATTTAAGCCCGCCAAAACCGCCGCCCACAATAACGATGCGCGCTTTATCCGATTCTGGGATATTAATCTTGGTAGTAGCGTTGCCGGATAGTTCCATTAGTAGCGGGCTTTGTATGTGCGTAAAAAAATATGGCCACAGCAAAGGTACAACAGCTCCCGCTATCGGCAGTTGATTGAGGAATAGAATATGGTGGCTAAAGCAGGGGCAAGGGAAATCTATTCGCGCAAGACTTTCGCAAGATCAACAAAGCCTCCTCGCTAAGCAGCACAAAAAAGCTATATCTTGCAGCAATAAAACCAACTCACGGATGCTACCTTCCTTACATGCAGCCCCTACGGCTGTTGAATTACAGGCTACAGCTGCGGCCATTGCGCCCTACATCCATCGGACGCCCATATTGCGCTCGACCTCCTTAGACGATTTAGTGGCAGCTCAATTGTACTTCAAGTGCGAAAACTTTCAAAAAATAGGTGCCTTTAAAATGCGGGGTGGCATCAGTGCAGCTTTACGACTCACGCCTAGCCAACGGCAGCCGGGTCTTGCGACGCATAGTAGTGGCAATCATGCCCAAGCCGTAGCCAAAGCTGCGCAATTATTAGGCGTGCCTGCTTATATCGTGATGCCGCACGATGCCCCGAAAGTAAAAATAGCGGCGGTGGAGGGCTATGGAGCGCAGATTCACTATTGCAACAATACCCCTAGTGAACGGCAAGCGGCCTTGGAAGCGCTAGTAGCCAAAACAGCGGCTCATTTCATTCACCCCTACAACAATTGGCAAGTGATTGCTGGCCAAGCTACTGCCTGTATGGAGCTAGTAGCCGATGTAGATGCCCCCCTCGACTATATCATTGTCCCCGTAGGCGGGGGAGGGCTACTGGCTGGCACAGCGTTGGCAGCGCATTACTTTAGCCCTAGCACCCAAGTAGTGGCTGGCGAGCCCGAGCAAGTAGATGATGCCTACCGCTCCCTCAAAAGTGGGAAAATAGAAGGCAATATCGACAACCGCACTATTGCCGACGGGCTGCGCACCGATCTAGGCACCAAAACTTTCCATATCATACAGCAGCACGTCAGCAGCATCTACCTCGTAAGCGATGCTGAAATAATAGCTGCGATGCGGCTCATTTGGGAACGGATGAAAATCATTATCGAGCCGAGTTGTGCCGTACCATTTGCTGCGGTAAGGAAGTATCCGGAGGTATTTGCGGGAAAAAAGATTGGGCTTATCTTAACGGGCGGGAATGTGGACGTGGGGAATTTGCCTTTTTGAGAGGTTGTATCCTTCACAAGGTGGGTATTTAAGGTATAAAATCCTTGAAGCGGTCTGATAGACTGTGCTTGCTTCTTGGGTGCTTCGGCAGGCTACTTTGGTATCGGCACTTTGGTATCGCTCGGCCCAAGTCCATATATATTGCCTACGTTTGAAAGTAGCCAGTATGGGCATTTATGCCCTGATTATTCGTATATACTTGAATCGATGTGGTTGGAGAATTTCTCATTTGTTCTCCACGCCTTTGGCTGCATCAAAAAGCCTCGCTGCTCGTACGGGTGCCTACCTTTTGCTTCGCCGCTAGTTCGCTACGCGGCTGCCTTCGGCGGTCGTGGTTTCGCTTCGCGGCTTCTTCGAGGTTTTGCCTTGCGAGCTAAAAAACAGCGTCGTCAATTTTTTTTACAAATTTCAACTTGGAGAACTAAAAAATATAGGCTGAGGGGGGATTGGGGGGGATTTTGGGCTACGGACGACTACGTTAACGTAGTTGTCCATTAACGTATCAACGTAGTCGTCCAAACGCAAAGGAGCTACCAATAAAAAACCACCCGCCCCTCCGAGCAGCTCAAAAAATACCTGCCTACAGCAGGCGCCAACAACACAGTGCAAATATACTCTTTTTCTTTAAATTTAATCATTTTTGTATTTAAATTCATCCCGCAATTGTTTTTAGCTATAAAATGTTTCGCCTGCTAAGAAAAGGTGATATCCATTCTGTGGATAGCTCGTTCAACCAACTAGGGTTATTGATTGGAGTCTTGCGCTACTAAGCAACCCTTGCCCCTGCAATTTTGCCATCTACACAGATGAATGTAGCAAAAAAGCCCATTCAACCGGCCATAATTGCCTATCTTTGCGGCGCAAAAAATTCCACTATGCTTTCGGTTAATGATATAACAGTTCAGTTTGCTAAGCGCGTACTTTTCAAGGACGTAGAAGTACAGTTTACGAGAGGCAACTGTTACGGTATTATTGGTGCTAATGGTGCCGGCAAATCTACCTTTCTGAAGGTGCTTTCTGGCGAGTTGGCGCCGAACCGAGGGAATATAAGCTTAGAGCCGAGCAATCGGATGGCCGTTTTGAGCCAGAATCACTTTGGCTATGAGGAGCTCATGGTGTTGGATGTGGTCAAGATGGGCTATGCCGAGCTCTACGCCATTGAGCAGGAAAAAAATGCCATTTACAACAATCCTGAAGCTACGGACGCTGATGGTATGCGCGCTGCCGAGCTGGAAAATACGTATGGTGAAATGGGTGGATGGACGGCTGATAGCGACGCTGCCGAACTACTCTCTAATATGGGTATCGCTGAAGACCTGCATTACAAAGTGATGGCAGAACTGAACGGTGGTGAGAAAGTGAAAGTGTTACTAGCGCAAGCTCTTTTTGGCAACCCTGACATTCTGCTATTAGATGAGCCGACGAACGACTTGGATGCTAGCACAGTGCATTGGTTAGCCGATTTCTTGGCTGATTTTCAGAACACGGTGATTGTCGTATCGCACGACCGCTATTTCCTCGATATGGTTTGTACGCACATTGTGGATATAGACCGGCAGACGGCCAAAATTTATACGGGCAACTATTCCTTTTGGTATCAAAGTAGCCAACTCGCCGCGCAGCAGCTAGCCAACAAGAATAAGAAAACGGAGCAAAAGCGCCAAGAAATGATGGAGTTCATCCAACGATTCAGTGCCAATGCTTCTAAGTCGAAGCAAGCTACCTCGCGTAAAAAGGCTTTGGATAAGCTCAATTTGGAAGAAATACAGCCTTCTACCCGCCGTTATCCTTTTATTGCCTTCCAACCTGAACGGGAGCCAGGGGATCAAATTTTGAAGATCAACAACCTTTGTAAACGCGCTCTGGATGGAAGCATACTGTTCGATAAAGTATCCTTCACGATGAATCGAGGCGATAAGATTGCGCTGCTCAGCAGAGATGCTGCGGCCACTACCGCCTTTTACCAGATTCTTTCGGGCATCGACAAAGACTTCAGCGGCGAAATAGAATGGGGCCAAACCATCACACACGCCTATGTGCCCAACGATAACGAATCGTATTTCACGACTGCCAGCGGCATCGATTTGGTGGAGTGGCTACGGGAATATTCAGCCAACAAGGACGAGCAATTCATCCGTAGTTTTCTAGGTCGAATGCTCTTTAGCGGAGAGGAAGTGCTGAAAAAAGCTAGCGTCTTATCGGGGGGCGAAAAAGTGCGCTGTATGATGAGCCGTGCGATGCTCAACCACCCCAACTTCCTACTGCTCGATGAACCGACCAATCACTTGGATTTGGAGTCTATCACGGCGCTGAACAATGCGCTGAAAGATTTCAAAGGCAACCTAATTCTCACTAGCCATGACCATGAGCTAGTGCAAACCTCCACGAATCGGATTATCGAAATCTCCCCTAAGGGTATTATCGATAGCCTACTTACGTATGATGATTATGTACTAAGCCAGTCTGTTCAACAGCAGCGGCAGGGTTTGTATGTGGAGGGCTAGTGTTAGGCGGGCATCAAAAAGATTTGGCATGACTAAGCAATAAAGGATATGTAAACGGATTTTGTATTTGCGCGCGCATAGCGTGCGTGCGCGTACAAAATTGGCTCACATATCCTCTAATGGTTACAAAGATACTACTTTTTTTTATTCACAAGCTTAGGTAGAAATAATTCATTCATTTTCTCTTTACTCCACTACCGTACCGAACCAATTGCCTGCGAGTAGTGCTTGCAGTAGGTTCAATCGGCGGCCATTGCCCAGATAAACTTTGATGCCTTTGTTGGCAGTTTGTTGTGCCATACGCAGCTTGGTAGCCATACCGCCGCGGCCTTGGCTTGATTGACCACTCTGCACGTGAGCTAGTGCGCTTGTGTCATTCGCTGCTACTTGCGGTATGAGTGCTCCGCTGTTACCATCGAGCAGCCCATCTACCGTGCTGAGAATAACGAGGGCATCAGCAGCGAGCATTTGCGCTACGAGGCCAGCCAACTCATCGTTATCGGTAAACATTAACTCCGTAACAGCAACTACGTCATTTTCATTAACTACTGGCACTACTTGGTCGTGTAATAGTGCCTTAAAACAGTTGTGCATATTATGGTAATGGAGGCTATCGGCGAAATCGCCTTTAGTGGTCAGCACCTGCGCACAGAGGAGGCCATGGCCTGCGAAGAGTTGCCGATAGAGTTCCATCAGACGCACCTGCCCGATAGCGGAAAGCATTTGGCGGCGGGCGACCTCCTCCAAATCTTCGGCAGCGGTAGGAAATAGCTCCCTGCCAGCACCCACCGCCCCCGAGGAGACTAAAATGAGTTGTACCCCTTCCTTTTTAAGTTGTGCAATATCATCTACGAGGCGGCTGATATTGGTCACATCTAAGCGGCCATCAGGGCGGGTAAGTACGTTGGTACCTACCTTTATAACAAGTCGTTGCAACATTCCGCAAAGGTAAGTACTCAGACAATAAAATTCTTGCCTATCTTTGCTACCCTACATACCAACCAAAACATGCGACACATACCTTTTTACGTCCTCCTCAGTTTTTGCGGACTGCTATTTATTAGCTTACTTAGTAGTTGTAAGCGCGATAGTTCCTCTAGTGATTCTGGAGAAATTGATATGCGAACACTCCATTTCAAACGAAAAGAAAACATCGTACATCTTAATTTAGCAGCCGAACCACGTTCCCTCAACCCCTTACTTACGGTACAAGGCTACGACCGCTATGTCCATGAGCAAATTTTCCAGTCGCTCAACGGCCAAGACCCGGTCACTTTTGCCCCTACACCGCTGCTAGCTGGGCTACCAGAGGTTTTAGCGGGCGAAGATAAGGGGGTAGATTATGTATATGAAATACAGCCCACCGCCACCTGGCCGAATGGCGACGCTGTGACGGCTGCCGATGTGGTTTTTACGCTTAAAGTGCTATTTAACCCCCTAGTAGCCGCGGCACCTTATCGGCCGTATTTCAACATGATTAGTAATGTCGTGCTTAGCCCAGGGAATGAACGCCGCTTCAAGATACAAACGGATCGCCCCTACATCCTCTCTCAGGCTGCTATCGGCTCTTTGCAAATCTACCCGGCCTACGTATATGACCCAGAAGGATTGCTCAACAATATCCGCCTGAGCGATCTCTTGAACCCGAATACGGCTCAGCGCCTAGCAGACACCAATGAGCAGCTGAAGCAATTCGCCGAGCAATTCAATGACGCCGCTTGGGGAAGAGAGCCCAACAAAGTAGTTGGCAGCGGCCCCTACCAACTCGTTAGCTGGGAGGCTGGCCAAAACCTTCGCCTCGAAAAAAGAGCCAACTACTGGGCCAACAGCAGCAAGGAAGGCTTACTGGCTGCTGGGCCAGATGCCTTAATCTATAATTTCGTGCGCGATGGTGCCACCGTAGCAAATGCCGTGCGCTCGCAGGAGCTAGATGTAGCAGCCGAGATAGAAACCGGCGTATTTCAAGAAATGCAAAACGAAAGCAGCACGAAACAATATTATGAGCTACCCACCGTGGCCGGCTACAAGTATTATAGCCTATTGCTCAATACTAAAGACCCCAAGCTAGCGGATAAGAGAAGCCGCCGTGCCTTAGCGCATCTAGTAGATGTAGAGAATATCATCGAAACGCTATATGGCGGTATGGCCGTGCAGATTACGAACCCTATACTGCCACAAAAAGACTACTACAAAGCCGATCTGCCGCCTATCCCCTACTCTACTCAGCTTGCGGCTTCTTTACTAGCCGAAGCAGGCTGGGCGGATAGTAACGGAAATGGTATCCTCGATAAAAACATCAACGGTGAATTGCAAGAATTGGAGCTAGCGTTCCTCTCCTTTTCCTCCGATATCAGCAAAAATATCGCACTACTCCTACAAGAAAGTGCCGCTAGTGTGGGTGTTAAAATCGAAGTGACTATTCTGGATCCTAAAGTGCTAGTGGGGCGCTTGAATAGTGGCGACTATCACATTGCCACTATGGGAGCAGGTAGCGATCCTAATTTAGATGACTTGACGCAGGCTTGGTCCACTAAATCGGTGCCTCCGGCCGGCACTAACCGGACACGTTTCGGAAATGCCTATAGCGATCAACTGATCGACAAAATTCGCGTCACGCTCAACGAGCGCGAACGCTTTACATTATATCAAGAAATTCAGCAGATCATCTATGATGAGCAGCCGATGATCTTCCTCTTTGCGCCTGCTGAACGCATGGCCATTTCAAAACGCTTTAGAGCCGACCCTACGTCTATTGCTCCGGGCTATAAAGTTAATACCTTTTTGCAGCAAGATTGGAATGTTCAATAGGCCTGTCTAGTCGTTCGTTATACTTCATTAAATATTGATAATGCCTCTATTTTTTTTATATTTTCAGTCAAGATTTACAGCACAAGGCATGCAGTTCCTTCTAGCTTGTTTGTGTCTAGTCTTTTACTCTGGCCGCTTAACAGCAC
The DNA here is from genome assembly GCA_036735605.1 of Lewinella sp. Lineage (GTDB taxonomy): Bacteria > Bacteroidota > Bacteroidia > Chitinophagales > Saprospiraceae > Neolewinella. Next base: position 8,407 of record DAINNZ010000088.1, read on the forward strand.
AAGATGATGGGAGCTTAATGGACCTAAGCGATACTACCGTTTACCAGATTGCCGATCAAATGCCGCGCTTTCTTAGCCCTTGCGAACAATTGGACACTACGGAAATGGCCAAAACCCAGTGTGCGCAAGAAATGCTGCTGCGGTATATTGCCTCCCGATCGCTCTATCCGCAGGAAGCGCGGGAGGCAGGTATTCAAGGCAGCCCCGTCGTGACCTTTGTAATAGAAAAAGATGGCAGTATCAGCCAGCCTAAAGTTGTACGCGATCCAGGCGGCCAACTAGGTCTAGCAGCCTTACAGGCCGTTTTGCAAATGCAGCGCGAAGCTCGCTGGATTCCAGCAAGAAAGGCTGGGCAACCAATCCGCTTTCTATTTACCCTGCCTATTCGTTTTAAGCTAGAAGACCCAAAGCCCTATCGCTTAGTAGGTTTTGACACGGTCTATGTGGCGCTAGACCAAGCCCTCGATTATAAAGGGGGTAGTGAAGCCTTACAGCAATATTTTAGCGAAAAACTCCACTACCCGGATAACTATCAAGATAGTTGTTTCGTTGGACAAATGGATTTACAGCTGCTCATACAAGCCGATAATACCGTGCGCATCCTCGATCTAACCGATTATAACGGTCTGGGGTTCGATTTCTGGTACGAAGCCATCCATGTCGCTACCTCCAGCTATGGGCAGTGGATTCCTGCTCGTTTTGAAGGCCGAGCGGTACCCTCGGCATTTGATTTATCTTTAAACTTCATCCCTACCGCTCCCAAGTGCAAAAGTATCGTGAGCCGCTATGAACAAGCTATGCAATTAGCCAGCGACGCTAATGCCTTGCTGGCCAAAGAAGATAGAGAAGCCGCCATTGCTAAACTCGATCAGGCCGTAGAGCTCTTCCCCAACGACGGCCAATTGCTTGTGTTAAGAGGGCAAAGCCTGCTGGATGCCAACCAACTCGCTGCCGCATGTGTTGATCTTTCAAAGGCTCGGCACATCGCCTTAATCGATTGGTTCGATGCTATCCTACCACTCATCTGCCGGCCCGAACAATAGACTTGTTTCCTAACCAATCACAAACCACCACACTGTGCAAAGCTGGCTTCCCATTCCTCCCCACCACGATTTTAGCATCCATAACTTACCCTTCGGTATTTATTCCTATCTCGACCATAGCCGCCGCGCCGGCGTGGCTATTGGCGACTATGTGATTGACCTACAACGCTGCCACAATTTGGGCATTTTCCAAGGGATCATTCCTAAAGAGAATGATTTCTTCAAAAAGAAAACCCTTAATAAGTTCATCAGCCTTGGCAAAAAAGCAACGAATGGAGTGCGCAAAGCCCTACAAACAGAGCTTTGTAAACCCGATTCTATTCTCCGTAAAACGGATCTAAGCCTTCTTATTCCTAGAGAGGAAGTACAAATGCACCTGCCCGTTAAAATCGGCGACTACACCGACTTTTACAGTAGCCGCGAGCATGCGACTAATGTTGGGAAGATGTTCCGCGACCCTGCCAATGCCTTGCTGCCTAATTGGCTCCACCTTCCGGTGGGCTACCACGGGCGGGCTTCGAGCATTATCGTGAGCGGCCACGACATCCACCGGCCGCTAGGGCAAACCCTGCCTAAAGATGCCGAGCAGCCCGTTTTTGGCCCTAGCAAACGACTCGATTTCGAATTGGAAATGGCCTTCGTCGTCGGTAAAGATAGTGAGCTAGGCCAGCCCATTCCCATCGCCGAAGCAGAAGATTATATCTTTGGCCTCGTGCTCTTCAACGACTGGAGCGCCCGCGATATTCAGAAATGGGAATATGTGCCATTAGGGCCTTTCTTAGCTAAAAATTTCGCTAGTTCCATCAGCCCTTGGATCGTACCGCTTGAAGCCTTGGAACACCTGCGCGTAGAGGGCTATGACCAAAGCGATCCCCATCCGCTCCCCTATCTACAGTATGAAGGAAAAAAGAACTACGACCTTTCCCTCGAAGTGGCTATTCAAACCCCTGACGGAACAACTAGCAGCATTAGCCGCTCCAACTTCCGATATATGTACTGGACGATGGTGCAGCAGCTCGCCCATCACACTAGCAACGGTTGTAACGTTCGGGTGGGCGACATGCTAGCTAGTGGCACGATCAGTGGCCCTGAAGAAACTGCCTTTGGTTCGATGCTGGAACTGAGTTGGGGCGGCAGCAAGACCGTGCCGCTGGCCAATGGCGAAAGCCGTACTTTCCTAGAGGATGACGACACCGTAATCATGCGTGGGTTTGGCGAAAAAAATAGCCAGCGGGTTGGTTTTGGCGAGGTTCGCACCCGTATTTTACCCGCAAAAATATAGTACATGTCTCATATTTCTTTTGGCCCTAAAGACTTACCAACCGGCTCGCTACATGCTTGTTTGCTAGCGGGCATTGCGCCTCGGCCCATTGCCTTTGTGAGCACAATTAATCGAGCAGGGCAGATTAATTTGAGCCCTTTTAGTTTCTTTAATATCTTTGGCAGCAATCCGCCTATCCTGATTTTTAGTCCGGCTAGAAGGGTTAGAGATAACACCACTAAGCATACGCTCGATAACCTCCTAGAGGTGCCAGAATGCACCGTTAATATCGTCGATTTCGCTATGGTAGAGCAAATGTCTTTAGCCAGTACCGAGTATGAACAGGGCGTGAATGAATTTATTAAAGCTGGGCTAACGCAGGGGCAAGGGCTGCTTCAAAGCGCCCCCCTAGTGAAAGAAAGTCCCCTTTCCCTAGAGTGTAAAGTGCAGCAAATCATCCCCACTGGATCGGCTGGGGGCGCGGGTAATTTAGTGATCGCCGAGGTGATCCAAGTCCATCTGCGGCAAGATATTCTCGGTAACGACCAGTTACCCGACCCGCGCAAGCTCGATCTTGTGGGCCGCATGGGCGGCGAGTTCTATGTAAGAGCCTCCGGTGATGCCTTATTTGAAATACCGAAACCGCTGCGGGAAAAAGGTATCGGTGTAGATGCCCTTCCCGAGGCTTTGCGCCTCAGCCCCATCCTGAGTGGTAATGACTTAGGCCGCTTGGGAAACATCGCTCAGCTGCCTAGCCCTGCCCAACTCGAAGTAATACGCCAAAGTAGGGAATGGCTGCAACCGCCCCTAGTCGCCCCCAACGCTTTAGCCGTCTCGGAGGACTATAGCCCCCTCCTCTTACAACGGCATACCTTCGCAAAAAGCCTACTCGCGCAGGGAAAAGGCGTAGATGCCCTAGCCTACCTTCTAGCGTAGCAGGAGCTACTTGCTTCGGAACGCTTGCGCTACAAGGTAAATACTTGCCCCTGCGTTAGCCAAAAAAAGCTTCTATCTGCTTAATCTGGCTATTCATCGAATCGGCGCAACTATATCAAGGCGGAATGACTTTTATATGACAAAGTCTTTTCGTTATGCAACTTTATCTACGATTCTTCCTACTTTTCTGTCTGTTCCTAAGCACATGGGCGGCTCCTTTATTGGCCCAGCCGCCTGCTGGTAGTTGGGGCGGCGGCGGGTCAGCTGGGCCGAGTATTAAAGGAAGCATTAAGGGGAAAATAGTGGATGCAAGCACGCAAGCCCCTGTGGAATTTGCAACGGTTGTGCTACTCACGGCTGGAGGGGCGAAGCAAATCACCGGTCTAGTGACCGAAGCCGATGGCAGTTTTAAACTAACCGATGTGGCCGTTGGGAAATACTGGCTTCGGGTTAGTTTCATTGGCTATCAAGACCTAACGATAGAGGAAGTGGAAACAACCCCTAGAAAACCAGACCTCGATTTAGGTACGCAGCAGCTGCGCGTAGATGCAGTAGCTTTAGAAGCCGTGGAAGTGGTAGGCGAAGCCGCTTTGGTAGAAAATCGAATTGATAAACTCGTTTATAATGCCGAGAAAGATGCTACCAACAGCGGTGGTGATGCGGCCGATGTGCTGCGTAAAGTTCCCTTACTGAGCGTGGACTTAGAAGGTAATGTTAGCCTACGGGGCTCCTCTAACCTACAAATTCTCATCAACGGCCGGCCCTCTACTATTTTTGCTAGCAGCGTAGCCGATGCCCTACGTACGATTCCTTCCGACCAGATCAAAAGCGTAGAAGTGATCACCACCCCCTCAGCGCGCTATGATGGCGAAGGTTCCGGCGGGATTATCAACATCATCACCAAGAAAAAAGAAGCCCAGGGTTTCACCGGCTCGGTCAATTCCAGTATTGGTACTCGGCAAAACAACGGCGGCCTGAACGTCAATGCCCTAATGGGCCGCTTTGGCCTTAATGGTGGCCTCAACGGTTTCTGGAGCTGGAAACGCCAAGGCGATAATGCCTTCCTACGCCAAGATTTCAACGATGCGGGTAGCCTTATCCGTACCCTAGAGCAGGAAGGCTTGAACGCTAATCGCGTCTTAGGCCTCAACGGCTCTGGTGGTGCTTTCTACGACTTCAATGCTTACAACAGCATCAATGTCTCTTTCCGCTACAATAGCTTCCGCCGCTGGAACGAAGGAGGCAGCGATGGCGTTCTCAACGATTTCATCCTAGACCCCATCACCTTCTCCCGCTTCAGCGATAGCCGCAACCTCCGAGGCGGCTTTGATGTCACAACCGACTATAAAAAAACCTTTCCAGGTAAAAAAGACCAAGAAATCATCTTCGCCTTTCAAGTAAGCGGCAACGATTCGGAAGAAAATAACATCGTAGATCAAAACGGCACCCTTCCTGTGTATCAACGAGACATTCGCAACAACAACGATGGACTCAATCTGGAATATACACTACAGCTCGACTACGTCCACCCCTTCAGCGATAAACTGAAGATGGAAACCGGCCTTAAATCGGTGATCCGACGTATTGACAGTGATTACCGCACGCTCGTCAAGGAAGATGACCAAGGCAGCTTCCAGCCTAGCCCACAACTGACCGATCTTTTCTTCTACGACCAGGATGTCTATGCAGGCTACCTTAGCTTCAATATCAGCCTAGGAGAAAAGTGGGGTCTCGTAGCTGGCACCCGCTATGAGCTCACTGATATTCGGGGCGATTTCCGTTCCGAAACACCTGCCTTTGCCAACGACTACGCCAACTTGCTACCCAGTATCATCCTCAGTCGCAAACTTAGCCAGTTCAGTAATCTCAAAGGCAGCTACACGCAGCGAATCCAGCGGCCCAGCTTGTTTTTTATCAACCCCTTTACCGCCATCAGCGACCCCAACAACATCCAAATCGGCAATCCACTCCTCGATCCGGAGCGGGTAACCCAATATGAACTGGCCTACAATACCTTCATCAAAGGTATTGTGCTAAATGGTTCCGTTTACTTGCGCCAAACCAACGATATTATAGAGTCCTTCCTCCGAGTAGCCGATGATGGTATTGCCAGCGAGACCTCCTTCCTCAACATCGGCAGCGCCAACAACTATGGTGCCAACTTCTTCACCTCCGCAACCCTCTTCAAAAACCTCACGCTGCGCGGCAGCATCAACTACAACCGCTATGAAGGTAGCGGCACCGTAGGGGGCGAACGCCTCCAACGCAGTGCCAGTATTTGGAGTGGCAACTTCAATATTTCCCTCAAATTAGGCAAAAATATGCGCATCGATGCCTTCAATTTCTTCCGAGGCCGCAACCAAACCCTGCAAGGTAATACCCCTGCCTTTGGTATCTTCAGCCTAGGCGCCAACTGGGAAGTCAACAAACGCACCTCCTTCGGTATCCGCACCGTGGAGCCCTTTGTGGAAGACAAGATTTTTGCCAGTGAACTAGCAGGCCCCAATTTCTTCCAAGCTAGCCGCTTTGCCATTCCCTTCCGCAGCATCGGACTGAGTTTTAGCCACAAATTTGGTCAAATAGACTTCCGCCAACAAAATCGCCGCAGCCGCGTAAGAAACGACGACCAGAAAGACGGCGGGGGAAATAATAATTTCTAGGTATGGCTACACCCAATTCGCTGTAAAGACCCAAGTAATTGCTCCGCCTCATCCGCTTCTTACAAATCGGAGACATCTGTAAGGGTTCATTTTGTTTGTTTTTGGCTGACGCGGGGGCAAGGGTACCTTTACAGCGCAAATGTGCAGACAGGTTTGGGTATGACTCTCTGTCCTACTGTTTTTTTCTCTATATTTGTGCAAAAGTATTTAACTATGCTAACGCCACAACGTCTGCCTTTAAGCATACAAGATTTCAGGAAGATCATAGAAAACGACCTGCTCTATGTGGATAAGACGGAGTATGTCTATAAAATGACGCGTCAGCCAAGTGCTTATTTCCTCTCTCGGCCTAGGCGCTTCGGCAAGTCGATTACTATTGCCGTTTTACACGAGCTGTATTCTGGCAGTCGCGAGCTGTTTAAAGGACTGTGGATAGAGGACAAGTGGGACTGGAACAAACAGCACCCTGTAATACGGATTTCTTTTAAAAGTGTAAATTTTGAGCAACGTGGGCTAGAGTCGCCACTGGCTGATCTCATCGGTATGATCGCTGCCAACTATGGGGTCTCTCTGTCAGCTACTACGGCTAGAGATCGGCTTCAGGAGCTAATACTAAGCCTATCCAAAACAGCCAAAGTGGTGGTGCTCATCGATGAATACGACGCCCCCATCACCCACTACCTCGGCAAAGACATCCAACAAGCTACCGAGAACCGAGATTATTTGAAGAGCTTTTACTCCGTCCTAAAAGAAGCCGATCAGCTGTTGGAACTGGTTTTTATCACGGGCGTGAGCAAGTTTTCTAAGGTGGGCATCTTCTCTGGCCTCAATAATTTGGTGGATATGAGCTCAGCTCCGCAGTTCGCTACCATGTTCGGCTACACCCAAGCAGAACTGGAGCACTACTTCGCAGACCATATCGCTGCCATGGCCGAGCAGATGAAGCTTAGCCAGGAAGCACTTTTAGCACAAATGCGGGATTGGTACAATGGCTACCGATTTGAGGAAGATGCGGCCACGGTTTATAATCCGGTTTCGGTCAATTTATTTTTCGGCATGGGCAAGTTTGAAAACTTCTGGTTTGAAACGGGCACGCCCACCTTTCTCATCAATATTTTACGCGAACAAGGTCTCTATAATTTTGATCTGGAACCCAAAACACAACTAGAATTTGAAGGCTTTGAACTGGATAATCTCCATCCTTACGGCCTGCTTTACCAAACAGGCTACCTCACTATTAAATACCGCGATGAGTTTGGCCTTTATCATCTAGACTACCCCAACCACGAAGTCAAAAACGCCATGCTTGCCTACCTGCTCGACGCCTTTAGTGGCGTGCATCGGGGCGGCGGCGTGGTACTGGCCATCAAACTGGAGCAGGCTTTCATGGCACAAGACCTAGAAAAGGTAATTCGTATTCTACAAGGGATGTTCAAAGGTATTCCTTATCAGCTCTACGAAAAACAACCCGAAAGTTTCTATCATGCGGCTACGCACCTACTCTTTTCCTACATGGGTTTACGAGTGAAAAGCGAAGTCTGTACCAGCGACGGCCGCGTGGATAGTGTGGTAGAGACCAAGACACACGTCTATATCCTAGAGTTTAAACTAGACGAAAGCCCCGAAGCCGCCCTAGCACAAATCCGCA
>DAINNZ010000089.1:0-15940 GCA_036735605.1 Lewinella sp.
TAATGGTACAAGGTTCGCTAGGTGGTTCCGGCAAAAACAGAGAAAGCTCGAAGCTACCTCTAGCAGCACCGAAACCATCTACATATACGAAGTACTCTACGCCTTCTGTGGTGAAGAAAACGGTAGATTGCGAGGTCTGCTGGCTATCATCATTTCCTGCTACACAAACCAAGGCACCACAGCTGCCGCTGTAAACCGCTAGCTGTGTGTCGAAGCTAGTACCAGCATTGACAGTTGAAATCGTTGCCATTTCACCATTACCCATGAAAGTGTACCAAATACCACCACCGGTGCCGTCGCCAGCCCGTTGACAAGCTACTGCGCCTGTTGTGGTAGCAAATAAGGTCGAACCCAAAGCGTTTACACCTGACACTAAAGGGAGCGCATTCGCACAAAGGTCATTCACGGGGGGTTGCTGTACAGATACGTTCAAGGTGAATGCACCTACATTTTGACCGAAGCCATGTACAACAATAAGGTAAGTAGTTCCAGCCGTTACGGGAGTTGAAAACTGCGATTGAGTCCCGCAGAAATCATCGTTCCCACCTACACAGACTGGTGCTGCACATGTTCCTGTGAAAACAGAGATTTTCGTATCGTAGGTACTGCCACAAAGAGAAAAAACCCCTACGCCGCTAGTGGGGGCGGTGAAGGTGTAGAAAACCTCTGGAGAGGTTTTAGAAGTACCACAAAACGCGGCAAAAGGGTTGCCAGCAGGGGCTGAGTTGGTAGCATCTACGGTCGTACCATTGACAGGCACACCCGCCGTAACGGCTATTGCACTCCCGCACAAATCATTTGCTGGCTGTGCCAGCAACGCCCCTGTAAAGAGGAGGCAGCAGGCGACAACAAGCCAATTCGATAAATGTCGTTGTAATATCATAAGATTACGATTAAAAAATGTTTACGAATGTAAGCCACTGAAGGTCAGTCAGTTAGCCTGTTTAAAATATGGTTAATGAGGCCGAAGCCTTTACTTTTATAGACAGCCATCGGGTCGTAATCGAGGGCAGTTGATTGCTGATTAACGCGAAAACACACACGAAAGTAGCGGCTTTTTTAGAACTGACCAAACATTTGACGAAAAAAATTATATTTCTTTTCACCTGTTCGGTCTTGTCTTGCGCTAAAGAGCAGCTCTTGCCCCTGCGTTCGCCCATAAAAGACACAAACATTCAGTTGTTCTTGTTCTCTTAGGCGCAGCCTTAAGAAGGCTTCATTTCTTCGCCGAAAAGGCTATCCACGAAGGCTCTTTTATTGAAAATTTGAAGCTGTTCAATTCCTTCGCCTACGCCGATATATTTGATCGGCACGCGAAAGGTATCGGTAATGCCGATGGCCACACCCCCTTTGGCCGTGCCATCCAGTTTGGTAAGGGCTAGGGCCGTCACATCGGTCGCTTCGGTGAAAGCTTTGGCTTGTTCAATGGCGTTTTGTCCGTTGGTAGCATCTAGCACTAGCAAGACTTCGTGCGGGGCAGATTCCTCACTTTTCGTGACGGATCGCTTGATTTTTCCCAGCTCTTTCATCAAATTGAACTTGGTGTGTAAGCGACCAGCGGTATCGATAATGGCCACGTCGCAATGATGCTTTTTAGCGTACTGCACCGTCTCGAAGGCTACGGCAGCGGGGTCGGTGTTCATCCCTTTACTGAAAAAGTGGCAGCCCACGCGATCGGCCCAAATACCCAGCTGATCCACGGCAGCGGCGCGGAAGGTATCCGCAGCCCCCAGCACCACTTCTAGGCCTTGTTTCTTATATTGATGCGCCAGCTTACCAATCGTGGTTGTTTTCCCCACGCCATTGACGCCCACCACGAGAATGATTACCGGACTCGTAGGCGCTTCGGGAAGGCTATATTCTTCGAGGTCCTTTATGTTATTCTCTGCCAGTAGCTGTACGATTTCATCGCGCAAAATTTCATTCAGCTCACTGGTATTCATATACTTCTGGCTAGCGACCCGCTCTTCAATGCGCCCGATGATCTTCACCGTAGTATCCAAGCCCACATCGCTAGCAATCAGAATGCTTTCCAGCTCATCCAGCACCTCCTCATCCACCTTATCCTTACCCGCCACGGCGCGGCTGATTTTGCCGAGGAAGCTAGTTTTTGTCTTTTCCAACCCCTGATCGAGGTCTTCTTTCTTTTCTTTGCTGAAAAACTTCTTAAAAAAACTCACAGGCAATTCATTTACGGCTATTAACGCTGCAAGGTACAGGATAGATTAGGCTTGCATGGATTTTTTTAGCAAACAATTTGTTTTTTATTTAAAAGTGTACTATTTTTGTGAGCGAATAGCTGTTAGCATTTAGTTGTCAACGCCACGGTGGCTCTTTACCCTTTCACCCACTTCGGCAGGCTCAGTGCATCGCCTTTCCATCCTTTACGGCTATTGGCTTTAGTTTTCAGCCTTCCATATTGGCATAAATGTCCATCCATACGGACAGGTACGGACTCGTTGCTCTCGCTCAGATCCAGTACCCAGTACGGGCAAGCGGGCATAAATGCAGGGGCAAGGGTTTTCTTGTAGCGCAAGACTTTCCAAGCGCCCAATTAAGCTAGCCACGGGCATAAGCCGACTGGGCGCTAAAAAGTACCCTACCAGCCGACTGCCCTAGTAACGACTGCACTTATTCAGCAGGCCAGCTGGAACGCTTGGGCATGAATACTTTTAACCTACGCGCAAAGCAGCTTGCTTTGATCGACTAACAAAAACCTTATCATGGCTTTACCTAAACACTACCTTTTTGACGAAACGTTGCAAGACCTATCTAATTTTGGGTTTGTTCTGGCTCACCCTGCCCGTTTGCAGCTACTTGAGCTATTTAACAAGCACAAAATATTAGAACTCAACGAACTCATGGAGCACATTCCCCTATCGGCTGCCACGATCTCCGACCATCTTCGTTATTTGGAGCGTGCAGGCCTGCTGGCAGTGGGCGCGTCCCGCGACGGGCGAAGCGGTTATATGCTTCGGCGGCAGCGTTACGAAACCTACTTAGTCTTGTTAGATCGCTGGCTAGCAGCACAAGGAATAGATCGGCGAATAGCCTGCTAAGCCAGGCATTAAGAGTGGGCTGGGTATCGGGACTTGCTTTTGGGCGAGGGGGGATGGGATTGGGGGGGTGTTTCGGTTTGGACGACTACGTTAATACGTTAATACGTCTTCGGACGACTACGTTGACGTAGTCGTCCGAAACAATAAAAGCCACCCCCGCCCAAGCAGAGATGGCTTCCATCAAGCTTCCTACAACCCCCTAACCGACCAAACGGTAGAGAACTTTCAGAAAAACTTACTTATCCTTCATAAAATCCTCCAACTTGTCCTTATGGATCATTACTTCTTTGTAAGAGTACTTACCAGATTTTGGATCCTTAACAGACTGGATCACTTTAACAAAGTCACGGCCTGAACCTGCATTTGCTGCACGCTGACCTGTACGGGCGTTTTTAGATACCTTAGCCATTGTTTCGTATTTTTAAGATGCTGAACAAAAACAGCGATTCACATCAGATGTAAGCAAACCTAGGTTTACTTAATCTCACGGTGAACCGTCATCTTGCGCAGAATCGGGTTGTATTTTTTAAGTTCTAAACGATCTGGTGTGTTCTTACGGTTCTTTTGCGTTACATAACGAGAAGTACCTGGCAAACCAGATGTCTTATGCTCAGTGCATTCCAAAATAATTAGATTGCGGTTGCCTTTGCTTTTCTTTGCCATCGTGCGCTGATTTTAATTGGTTATAGTTTTACCCCATGCTCAACGCCTTTAGCGTCTAGCTTTTTCAAATAAGCCACTAAGCCCAATTTATTGATAGTGCGCATAGCATTCGTAGAAATCTTCAACGTAATGAACTTATCTAGTTCCGCAACGTAGAAGCGTTTCTTTTGAATGTTCGGTATGAAACGGCGCTTTGTCTTCCGGTTAGAGTGGGAGACATTGTTGCCAGTAATCGGCGTTTTACCCGTTAGTTTACAGACTTTAGACATGGCTGTCGGCTTGTTCTTTCAAATGTAAATGATCGCCCTCCACCTTCAATTATTAAGGTAAACTGCGATCAAGGAGTCAATAAAAGGGCAGATACTGACGTATCTGCCCCCTTTCTATTCAGTAGTGACCTCGCCAGGGTTCGAACCTGGAACCTCCTGATCCGTAGTCAGGTACTCTATCCAGTTGAGCTACGAGGCCGCTGTGCTTTAAAAGCGGATGCAAATGTACGAGTTTTAACCAAACCTGTGCAAGTTTTTTTTTACTTTTTTCTCATTTTAGCTAAAAGAAGTTCAATTTTAGGTCTTTTCCCACTTCAAAAGGTGCTCAATCAGCCTTTTTTTCTCGCTGCTGCATCAATCGGAGGCTCACAAAGCCCCCTAAGATGTCTATTGCCGCGTGAACGATCATCAAGGGCCATAAAGTTTCCGTGAGCAGGAAAAAGGTGCCAAACATCAATGCCATGGCAATGATCTTCACCACCGCTTGCCAGCCTTGATATAAATGGGAGATGCCAAAGGCAATAGCAGGCAACAGCAAAGAAAGACCGATTGCCGTGAGGCTTTCCCATCCAAGCATCCATTGAAAGTAACGTATAAAGTAACCTCTAAAAACGATTTCCTCGCAAATGCCCGCACTGATGGCTAGAAAGAGGTAATGCAGATATTCCTGCCCCGTAGCGGGTAAAAAAGATAAGTCTTGTCGTAGTGCTTCCTTCGTTTGCTTGCGTTGCTTATGGCTACCCAACTCTATCACAAGATCGCTCATATAAAGCAACGAAAACACCCCTACAATCACCCAACCCAATACCGGCAGCTCACCTAACCACTTACCTAAGCCTAGCGACTCAAACGAACGTCCACTACCCCACCAAACCGCTAACACCACTAAGGCCAAACCCCAAAGCAAAGCGCCATTGCTATAATACATGATCCTTTTCGATCGGCTATCAAATCGCAATTGTTGTAAATCGCCCGCTTGTGCCGACTGCCAACTACGCAGCGGTAACACAACTCCTAAGATGAACATTATTAGATGATCAAGTATATGCACTTTGCAAAGATACCCTATCTTTACACGCTTACACAAAAAATCAACCCCAGCCCATGGCTAGCGCCGCCAAAAATCAAGAAGTTAAGATCGTTTTCAACTTACGCGAAGAACTGCCCGACTTGTTTGTGCCCCTAGCCTATATCGTTAGTGTAGATCATAACGGGCTGCTCGCACATATCCAACAACAAGCCACTTCCGAAACCATCGGGGCTTTTCATCTTTCCCCTAGCACAGCACAACAACGCTGCTTTAACTTAGTAGAAGAACTACAAATACCCGCTATAACAGAGCACTTCAAAGGTAAAAGCCGTAAAACACCCGATATTAGCCATCTACTCGACCCCGCTAACAAAGAACAAAGCCCTATCGTGTGGCGCTACATACACCGCCGCCTAGACGAACTGCTCCGTATCTGCGTAGAACAGCAATTCCCCATCACCCTTAATATCGAAAGGCAACTACTCGCCAAAGATTTCGTGCTTGGAATTAGCGGCCAGACCCTACAGCCTTTGCTCTCTTTCAAAAAAAAGGATGGCCGCGTACATTACACCCTCCAATTGCTATCGCCCACACAAGACCGGCTTACAATTAGTCGCCACCATGTTGTTCCGCTAACCAATCATCCTGCTCCCGCTTGGATTCTCGTGGATCGAGAACTGCACCGGCTCGAACACCTCAACGGCTACCTCGTAAAACCCTTCTTGCAAAAAAACGAAGTCCTTATCCCTGCCGATCGAGCTAGCAGCTACTTCCGCCAATTCATCGCCAAAGTGGTCAGTAAGGTCAGTATCGAAGCCGATGGCTTCGCCGTCGATACAAAAACAAATCTGCTGGCATGCCGCCTTGAGCTGAGCCTGCACCCTATGGAAGATCGCTACTATCTCCTTCCTAAAATGGACTACCACCTCGCCGCTTTCGGGTGGAACGAAAAAACAAAGGGTAAAACCTTCCTTGACCTCAGTGGCGAAGAAGTGAAAATCACTAGAATTGAACGCAACCAAGCACAAGAAAATGCTTTTTTAAGGCGGCTGACGCAGGTGAAATGTAGCCCTGTAGCGCATAGCCAATTTTACCTCCCTACCGTCTTGGGGGATCAACCTGAAAAAATGGCTGTCCTGCAATGGATTATCGATCACCGACATAATTTACTGCACGCTGGTTTTCAATTATCGTCGCCTTGCGTAGAAGACAAGACTATTTCACTACTTGCGGCCTCTCTTAATGTTAAGGTAGAAACCGATATAGACTGGTTCGATATTAAAGGAGAAGTAAGCATTGGCGACTTCCGCATCCCCTTCGCCCGCATCGCCCAGTTCATCCGGAAAGGAGAACGATTTTACCCCCTCCCTAACAATGAATACTTCCTAATTCCTAAAGAATGGTTTGCTAAATTTAGCGAAGTACTTCAGTTCACCACCCCTGAAAAAGACCACCTAAAGTTGGCCAAAAGCCACTATACCCTCCTAGAAACTATAGCCCCCGACCTACTTGAACCCGTCGCTCCCGAAGAATCAACCGATTTCACACCCAGTCAACAACTTAAAGCTAGCCTACGTCCCTACCAACTACAAGGTGCTCAGTGGCTCGTGCAACACTATCGCCAACGGCTTGGTGCTTGCCTCGCCGATGATATGGGCCTCGGCAAAACATTGCAAACTATCACAGTACTGCTACACGCTAAGGAACAAAAAGCTCAACAAACGGAAAGCATACCACCAAGCAACCCAGGATTTGCCCCCCAACTAGATCTCTTCGCCCAAGCCAATAGCCCAAACGACCTCCATTTCCTCCAGCCCCTTCATGCCTTGATCGTGCTCCCAGCCTCCTTGATCTATAACTGGGAAAACGAAATTAAAAATTTCGCTCCTTCTCTTACCGTTCTCAAACATACCGGACAAAACCGACCGCAAGACGTCAGAATCCTGCAACGCTATGATGTGCTGCTCACAACCTACCAAACTGCCCTGCGCGATCAGGCTATCTTAGATAAAATTGCTTTTACCTATGTCGTATTAGATGAGAGCCAACAGATCAAGAATAGGCAAAGTAAGGTCTTCAAAGCAATCAACGCACTACATGCCACGCATAAAATTAGCCTTTCCGGCACGCCGATTGAAAATTCACTCTCCGACCTCTGGTCGCAAATGCAATTCCTAAACCCTGGCTTGCTTGGCTCCTACGCCTTTTTTAAGAAAACTTTCCAATTACCCATCGAAAAAGCCGACGATGAAATACGCAAAGAACAGCTACGCAAGCTAGTAGCCCCCTACTTGCTACGCCGCACCAAACAAGAGGTTGCTAAGGATCTTCCGCCCCTACACGCCCAACACCTTCTTTGCGAAATGAGTAGCGAACAGCGCCGCCGCTACGAAGAAGCCAAATCTGCCGCTAGAAACCAACTGCTCGATCACTTCGCTCCGAAAGATTTCAACTACCGCAACCTCGTGCTCACTACCCTCTCCAAACTCAGGCAACTGGCCAACCATCCCGTCTTGATCTTACCTGACTACAAACATAGCAGCGGTAAATTCGATGAAATAATGGAACAATGGGAAGTGGTGCGAAAAGGTGGCCATAAGGCACTCTTCTTTAGCTCGTTCGTAACCCATCTAACTCTCTTCAAAACCACTTTCGAGGAAAAAGGCTACCACTTCGCTTGGCTCACCGGCGATACCCCCCTGAAAAAACGCAATAGTGAAGTCGATCGCTTTCAAAACGATCCTAGCCTACAAGCCTTCTTTATCTCAATTAAAAGCGGCGGCACAGGGCTCAATCTCCAAGCTGCCGACTATGTCTTTATCCTCGATCCTTGGTGGAACCCTAAAATTGAAGACCAAGCCATCGGCCGCGCGCATCGGATCGGTAGAACAGACCCCGTTTTCGTGCAACAGTATATCTCAAAAGATACCATCGAAGAAAAAATCTTATTACTCCAACAACGAAAAAGTCAACTCGCCGCCGATATCCTTGCAGAAAATCCTGCCAAGTTCGATTTCACGAAAGAAGACCTAAGCCTCCTCCTCCACTGAGACTTGCATCCAAACATCCATCTCATACAACATGTGCAATATGCTTTCCTTCGCTCGGTAGCCATGCTCTTCGTAAGGCAATTGCACCAAGCGCGCTTTTTTACCCAAACTATCTAATGCTTCAAAAAAACGCTGCGACTGCAATGGATGTGTACCGCTATTACTATCTTCTTTGCCATGAATAAGCAGTAAAGGGCTGTTAATCTTATCTGCCTGCAAGAAAGGGCTCATCTCTAAGTAAGTAGTAGGGGCTTCCCATAGCGTGCGCTCCTCCGCCTGAAAGCCAAAGGGTGTTAGGGTTCGGTTATAGGCTCCGCTGCGAGCGATGCCGCCCGCAAAAAGATCCGTATGGGCTAACAAATTAGCCGTCATAAAAGCACCATAACTATGCCCTCCTACATAGATCCGCGATGGGTCAGCGACCCCCTTGGTCACTAAGACTTCCACAGCAGCTCGGGCATTTAGTTGCACTTGCGCTATGAAGGTTTCATTCGGCTCTTGGTCTCCCTCCCCTACGATGGGCATCGCAAAATCATCAAAAACCGCAAAGTCCCTTGTAATCCATGGTAAGGGCCCCATTGGACTTACCATTGTGAACTGGTAAGGGGATACCAATACTTGCCCCGCTAGCGCTGCATCTTTGTATTCCCTAGGGTAAGCCCACATCAATACCGGTAGGGGCTTATCAGAGCCCGCTTGGAAACCAGCAGGAAGATGCAACTCCCCCGATAGCTTCACGCCATCAGCCCTTTCATATTTCACTAGCTCGAACTGTGCCTGTAGCAGCTTCGGATAGGGATGCGGAAAGGCCGTTAGCACCTTCTCCTCACCCGTCACATAGTGCCGTAAATAGAAGTTAGGCCGCTCCGTTTTACTTTCCCTTGCAAACACAATCCAGTCCTTCAATTCAAAAGGAAAAAGTAAAGGGCGCTCAAAATAAGGTGCTGCTGATTCCCACACGCGCTTGGTTTGCCCCGTCTCAATATCGTATTCTGCTAAAAACGGTTGCTGCCCTTCTTCGCTATGCCCACTGCCCGATAAAAGTAGCGTTCGCCCTTCGTCTCGAAACAGCAGCACACTATGCCCATTCGGCAACACCTGGCTCACAAAACTGCCCGGATCGTTATAACTATCCTCCCAATTAAGATCAAAAATTACTTCCGCTTCTCGACTAGGATCATCGGGGCACCAGCGCCTTATTACTTGCTTGCGGTCTTTCCAGCGCCAATCTGCCACCAAGGCGACTTGCCCGCTGCCCCAGTATATGCCACCATATCGGAGCGGTAGTTGAATGCTTGGCTGTGGCACACCATCGAAGGGTGGCTCGAGGAAATATAATTGCTCCCGATAAGCTACTTCTACTCTCGGATCACCCCCGTCTAGGGCTTCTGTCCAGTACAACTGACAGGGGTGGTCGCTGCGCCACTGAAAACGCCTTCTACCCTTTATTACCGTGCCTATGGCTGCTGGCAAATCATCCGTTGCAGGCCTATTGGCTAAAACCCGCAGCAATTCCCCCGATTTATTTACCACTACTACTCGGTCAGCAAATTTAGAACAAGGTACTCGATAACTAAAAGGCTCCACTAAGTAGGTGAGCATACAATAGTCCGAGCCAGGTGCTTCTTCTAAACTATACACCAAACCAGATTCCGCCCAAGGCAGCATCTCCCCGCTCCCTAGGTCAACCACATACAATTGACAACTGATGTAATAACGGAATAATGCCTCATCATAAGGCGACTGCAACAGATTGGAGTAGGTTCTGTTCGCCGCTTCTTTTCCTCGACTATCCTGTATTAAGGGCCCCGCTGCCGGCTCTACAGGCGGAGGTCCTTGATTGGGCAAACGCCTTTTCACAATGATCTGGTCATTGCCAAAAAAATCGTAGGGATCACCTCCCAAGCAGTTGTTCAAATCCGCTGGCGTAAGCGGCCGCGCCACTAAGTCTTCAAAATCTGCCACCCATAGCTGTAAACCCATAGGCGTACAAACGCAAAATGCTAAGCGATCCGCCCTACTCGACCAACGAAGCGAACGGATAGCCGCCCCTTCTGGCAAACCTCGTATCGGCCGCTCCTCTCCGCTACCTAAGTGCCGAAGCCTAGGGTTGCTAAGTGCCGTGCTGCCTTGAGGCATGAACGTTTCCGGATTGATCCGCAACCCTGCTAGCTTTAACACAGGCTCCCGAAACAACTCAATACTAGGGTAGGAAGGACGATCGGCTACTGCGATCCAGTCCGGATTGGCACCGAAAAGCAGTAAAGGATCTGGTGAAATATTCACGAAATCTGCCAACTCTTCAGGCGGTAATTGGTAGTGCATAGGGAGATTTAATCCTCTTCGTCGTAGCTCTCGTCTTGTGTATCTACTACAATATTCGTGAAGGCATACTCGCTGTATAACTCCAAGTGCTTGAAGCTCAGCTCATCTGGCCAAGATGTTTCATTCGGCACCCACTCTTCCAAGAGCGCCTCTAAAATTTCCTCGAAATTCTTCTCCAACCAAACCTCCGCCTCGTCTAGATCATCAAAGTCGGGCAAGAGATAGACACTGGCTAGGTCGTCAGTTTCTTCCGGATCAATCTCTTCCGCCAAACTAGGGTCTTCCCGAATAGCCCATCGGAGCAATTCTTCACTAGGTTTCAGGATCAATGCTACCCGGTTGATGTCGTAAAGTGCCATAACGATCTACTTGAAAAGTTTATCAAAGTGCAACGAAGGTAAGCTATTCTATCCATTTTAGCCAAAATTGGACTTGTTTTTTCTCTTTTCCTTTTCTTTTTTTTTGTCTGCTTGCCCACGTTGCGAGTAATAAGCTTGGCAACACTTTTAATTAAACCATTGAAAATCAACCCTTAAAAAAGCTACACTAGCCATTATCTAGGCTACTATACTTCCTGTATTGAGAATTTCCGGCTACAAAATGAACGTCCGAAGACATTAATTTTCCTCCTATTTTATTGACCATAATAAAGGGGCACAATGAGTCCATACGGACACCTACGGACTCATTGCTCTCGCCCAGACCCAGTACGGGCAGGCGGGCACAAGTGCAGGGGCAAGGCATTCCCTTTAGCGCACGACTTCCTTTTTTCCCTTGCAAGCGAGGCAGTTTTGCTTCGCGCCGAGTATAGCTATGGCAGCACTAGCCGTCTTCCGCGCCCCTCCCTTCGCTACAAAATAGCCCTTGCCCCCGCGAGCGAAGCGACAGCCAACCCAGCGAAGTATTGAAAGAATCAACCTGATTAGCCAACTAGGTTTCCTCAAAATTACGATCTTTGCTTCTCAAAACAAGGCGATGAACATCCCTACAATACAGCCAGCTACTTCCGCTGATTTTCCTAGCATTACTGCCATTGCGCATGCTACCTGGCCGAGCACTTTTGGTGCTATTTTATCCGAGCAGCAGATCGGTTTTATGCTCCAGCAGATGTATTCCCCCGCCAGCCTAGCCGAGCAAGTAGAAAAAGGCCACCGTTTCCTGCTGCTTACAGAAAATGCGCCGCCGGCCAACCACCCCCTTGCCTACATTAGCTACGAACTAGATTACCTGCCAAACGTTACTAAAATACATAAGCTCTATGCTCTGCCTGCCTACCAAGGAAAAGGCTACGGCCGCCTACTCATCGAACAGGTAGCTAGCCTTGCAAAAGCCGCCCAGCAGCAGCAACTACGGCTTGATGTGAATTATAAAAACCCAGCCATCGGCTTTTACCAGCATCTAGGCTTCCAGATTATCGCCCGCCAAGATACCCCCATCGGACAAGGCTTTTTGATGGAAGACTATGTAATGGAAAAACCGCTCTGATTAACCACTAACAAGCACGGGGCTTCGCCCTTGTTCAACTATTTCCGTATGCTCAACCGTTTTTTTTCACTCCTTCCCCTCCTACTTTTGCTCGGCTGCGAATCCGATCCTCCCAATATGATAGCCATCGATAAAGCCGCCAGCTACCACCGGCAGCACCCCTTGGACGCCAGCGGCCGGTATTTCTTGCTCGATAGCCTAGGCTACCTAGGCAACTTCCCTACCGACGAAAATGGCCAACTACAACCTAGTCCTGTTCGCGACTGGAGCTATATTACTCAACTAGGCGATACCCTAACCAATAAAGACCTGCTCGGGCAAGTATATGTGGTCGATTTTTTCTTCACCTCCTGCCCCACCATCTGCCCCACCGTAAAAGCCCAAATGCTGCGCATCTACGAGCGCTTCGCCGATCGACAAGACTTTAAATTGGTTTCTTTCACCATCGACCCGAAACGCGACACGCCCGAGGCAATGAAAAGCTATGCTGAAAAAATTGGTATCCAAGACCACAATCGCTGGTGGTTCCTATGGGGCGACCGCTTTTTGACCTACGATCTTGATGCCGATTACCTTAGCATCGCAGAAGAAAACCCAGACGCACCAGGCGGCTTCGACCACTCCGGCTATGTTGTTTTAGTGGATAGAGCAGGCTATGTGCGGGCCTACGGCAGCGGACTAAAAACAGAAGAAATTGACCACCTGATGGAAAATATTAGTCGCCTACTGGAGTGATCCAGCAGGGCATAGCACCCTATTTACCTAACGCCCCAGCAGCCGCGTCCATAAGCTACCAAAACTCGCTTTCATATCCACGTCCTCATCCGGCCCTTGGGCTTGTATGAGTTCTATCGGCTGCTTCGTGGTATCTAACACCCACTTGAAGACGTACTGCTCCGCCGACTGTGCATCATCCCCCAATATCCCAAAACGAAGGTCGTTGATCTGTACGCGCCCACTATCGAGCGCCATGCAACTCATATAGCCATCGGTGAACCAGTTCAGAATACGCAACTCTCGGCTATCTTGATAGTTTTTCACCAGCTCGTGCTGCCCAACAATCGGTTGTAATAGCTCAAAACGGCGCTGCTGGTCTAATAAGGAATAACGACCAAAGTAGTAATCATCTCCCTGCCCTTGCACGATTCCTTGCCAAAGGATATTGTTGAAAATGGTGGGCGTAACGATAAAGCGACTAGCACGGATCTGCTGCTCTGCTAAACTAAGCTCCATCACTTGCGCTACCCGATGGTGGTTAAATACCGTAAAAATCAAATACACAGAACTAAGCCACCAACCCGCTGTATTCAACCGCCTACGAAGTCGGCCACTTTTCCGTTGCCGCGCCGCCGCGATCACGAACAGTAAAAATGGTAACGTATAGATCGGATCCACCACCGAAATACTATGCCAGCTAATCCGTAAGGAGCTAAAGGGCGTTAGGAACTGTGTTCCGTATGCGGTGAAACAGTCTAAGAGTGGATGCGTCACAATCGCACCAAAGAAGAGTGCTACCCAACCCAGCCAAGTTGTGTGCTCAGCCGCTGCTGCCCCCGATTGTTTGCGCTGCCGCCACCTCTGTACTAGCCCCACTAAAACGATAAAGAAGAAGGTAGCTAAGGTCACGCTTAAAGCCACTGCTTCGATTCTAAACACCTCAATTGGCATTAGATAACTACCAAGCACTAGTAGGAGAAAAAAAAGTACTCCGCCTAAGCTTACTAAGCTATAAGTTGGCCAAGTAGCTAAAGGCCCTCCCTTGCCTCCATACAAACGATGAACTAAAGGCCCCAACAACCAAGGCGCAAGCACCCCAAAAGCCAAACTATGCGTGAAAGCCCGATGATAAGCCAAGGCACTGAGCGGGTCAGTGGATAAATTAGCAAAGACATCTAAATCGGGAATTGTGCCCGCTATGCCACCCCAGAGCATCGCTCGATTGCCTACTTTACGGCCTAGTATGGCTTCGCCCACAGCGGCGCCCAGCACAATTTGCGTAAGTGAATCCATGGGAAATTAAACGCAGCCTACACTAAAAACTAATGCCGCCGCTGATGATGAGTTGATGCCGGTTGTTCGTTACCTGAACATCCTGAGGCTCTACCGAAAAAGTGCCATAGGGCTGAAAATTCCTATTCCTAGCCAAGTTTTGATAGGCAATATCCACAAAGAATCGCTCCTTCCGATAGCCAGCACCTAACCCGAATAACAAATCCTGCGCACTGCTCCCAACCACTGGATACGATTGTAAGCCCACACCCGCTCGCACTTGAAAAGGCGCTAGGTTGAGTTCTCCACCAAGGCGAGTGGTCAAGGCACTTTTTAATAGCACTTTCACCTCTTCATTTACTGCCTCGGCCTCGGTGGTAAAGTCATCATAGCTGAATTTGTTGGCAGCATAGTTGACGTAGTCCACATCCAAGGCCAAAAAGCCTTTTTTGCCGATAACTGTACCCAAGCCTCCCAACAACCGCCAGGGGGTTTGCAAGTTGTAATTAAACTCACCTCTGGGGCTTAGTGCCGTACCTCCCAAGGCTTCGTTGGTGTCTATATCCGTGTAGGCATAGGTGAAGGTAGTCTCATAAACCTCATCCATCGACCAAAAAGTAGGCGAATGCACCGCTAAACTAAGCCGAATAGCTTGCGTCGGGCGCAGTAAAAGACCTAATTTAAAATTCACCCCCGTTCCATCGGTTTCCAGCAGTTCCTCAAAGGAAAGATCGTCGAAATAATCAATTACGCCATCGCTATCAATTTCCGTATAGTTGCGTAGCTCGCGATACTTCATAAAGGGTATGCCAAGCGTGAAGCCCCACATCAAACGCTCTCGGTAATTACCTCCAAACCCTAGCACAAATTCACTCATGCCGCCCGTTCTTACGATCTGCCCATTCCGGCTGACGACACCCGCAGGATTGCTGTCGAAATCGGAAAAATAGCCTTGCGCGTCCTGTAAAATCGCATCCGCTTCTAGCGCGAGGTTATTCCTGAAATCATTAAAAATCCCATCGTTTGCATCCTCTACAAAAGCATCTAGAATACTGCCTGCACTATTACCTCTGAAGGAAATCGTTTCATTAAAATCTGCTAAGCGGTTGATGCCCAAGCCAATACTAAACGTAGACCAGTATAGCGATCTAGTGCTGCCTGGGAAAACGACCCCTATGTTCGGTAAGGTCAGGCGACTTCTATTGGTTGTTTGCTCGCTATTGTTCTGCCCATTTTGTAAGGTAGCCCCAGTGTTTTCCAGCTTGAAACCCGGTGAGAATACCACGTAGCCCTTCCTTACCCAGCCTATGCCGGCAGGGTTCGTACTCAGCGTGGTGAAGTCCACCCCCAACGGCGTCATAGCACCCGCCGTGCCAGCAAAGCGAGCCGTACCCGTTGGAGAAAGATAGGAATACCGTAGGGCATCTTCCGCCGTCTGTGCCAGTAAGCAGGCTCCTAGGAAAAAACTCATCAGAGAAAAAAATACTTTTTGCATATGTTTTAGTGCTTGGTAATTATACTCAAAACAAAGTGGCTCCGACACAGCCCAACGATCAACAAGTACAAACAGATGGCACGTAGAAACACCCATCTACAACAGCCGACGCAGGCTACACCCAACAAAGATACGGTTAAAGCACTGCTTTTGTTTGCACTGCGCCTACCTTTTATCCTTCAACCGATATAATATAAAAGGTAAAATATCAGCTTTCAGATAACATGACCGCTAAACACAACAGAACTGCTAAGTGATACCGCCGCTTGCGGCTATTCTAACACCTTGTTTAAGATCGATATTATCCTTGCTAACGCTGGGGCTGGCGTTATCTTGTGGCGCAAGACCTTTTCACCACTTGCGTGATGCTTCTCTATTCCAGTTGCTTCTCTAAAACTAAAAAAAAGAGGAAGACATACTTGCCTTCCTCTCTTTGTCAATACTGCCGCTTCTGGCTGGTAGCGTTTAAGAATTTCACTTACTCGCCACCACGACCTCCTCGGCTACTTCCACCACTTGGGCTAGCGGAGCGGCTTGGTGCAGGGCTAGCGGAGCGGCTTGGTACAGGGCTAGCG
>DAINNZ010000090.1:0-15880 GCA_036735605.1 Lewinella sp.
GAACCTACAAGAGGACTTCCTACACTTGGCTGCCGATGATGCATTTGGCAAAAAAATGCAGGATTTGGAATTATTAGCAGGGAAAAAAATAAGATAAGCATGGCCCGCTGGCCTACCATAGCCAAAGAAATAGGCATCTCCCGCATTGAACAAGAAATGATGGCTGGCGCGTTTAAGGCATAAGCCTAGCTATCCCCAAAATACCTTACCTTTGCCCCACATTCCAAGCTTATGGTAAAAATAGCCAATATTGAACTCGGTGAGTTTCCGCTGCTGCTGGCTCCTATGGAGGATGTGAGCGACCCGCCTTTTCGCGCCCTCTGTAAGGCGCAAGGATGCGATATGCTCTACACCGAGTTTATCAGTGTAGAAGGCCTCATTCGCGACGCCAACAAGAGCGTCCAGAAACTCGACATTTACGATTACGAGCGCCCCATCGGCATCCAAATTTTCGGGGCAGAGCTAGATAGCATGCTGCGCGCCACCGAAATCGTGGAAGAAGCCCAACCCGAATTGCTGGATATCAACTTTGGCTGCCCCGTCAAAAAGGTAACCTGCAAAGGCGCGGGCGCGGGCATACTACAAGACATCCCCAAGATGGTGGCGCTCACCAAAGCCATTGTAGAAAAATCCAGCCTACCGGTAACCGTCAAAACCCGCTTAGGCTGGGATGAAAACAGCCAATACATCGAGGAAGTAGCCGAAAGACTACAAGATGTGGGCATTCAAGCCCTCAGCATCCACGGCCGCACCCGCAAACAAATGTACAAGGGCGAAGCCGACTGGACGCGCATCGGCCGCATCAAAGACAACCCCCGCATCCACATCCCCATTTTCGGGAATGGCGATATTGACAGCCCGGAAAAAGCCGCCACTTATCGAGAACGCTATGGTGTGGACGGCATCATGATCGGCCGGGCAGCTATTGGCTATCCTTGGATTTTCCGGGAAATAAAACACTACTTCGCAACGGGCCAGCTCCTAGACCCGCCTAGCATCGAAGAGCGGGTGGCCGCCGCCCGAAGCCACCTAGAGCGCAGCATCGAATGGAAGGGCGAAACGCTAGGCATACTGGAAATGCGCCGGCATTATAGCAACTACTTCCGAGGCTTGCCTAATATTAAAGCCTACCGCCAAGTGCTCGTGAGTGAGTTCGACCCTGCCACGCTTTATGCTACCTTGGAAGAGTTGGCGGGCACTTACAGTGCCGTCTAAAATATAGGCTAGATGATACATACTATTATTTTCGACTTAGGCAATGTATTAATTGGTTGGAATCCGCGGCTTTTGTATAGGAAAGTGTTTGCTAGTGCGGAAAAAGCCGATTGGTTTGTGGAGCATATCGTCACCCTTGATTGGAATGAGGAGCAAGATCGTGGCCGCCCTATTGCAGAAGCTACGGAGTTGCTTGTGGCTCAATACCCTGAATGGGAGCGAGAAATCCGTATTTACTACGACCGTTGGACAGAAAGTTTTAGCGGTCCTATTGCCGGAAGCGTGGCCATCTTGGAACAATTAGCCGCTCAGCAGCGCCTCCATACAGCGGAGCGCGCCTACAGGCTACTAGCGCTAACGAATTGGAGTACCGAGCTCTTCCCTTGGGCGAGGGAAAGTTTCAATTTCCTTTCTCTGTTCGAAGACATCATCGTCTCTGGCGAAGTAAAAATGAAAAAGCCCGAACCGCCCATCTATCTCCATCTGCGCGACAAGCACCAACTCGGCGATTTCAGCGGCTGCATCTTTATAGATGATAGTGCCCGAAATGTAGCAACTGCGCGTAGCCTTGGGCTAGACGCCATCCACTTTCAAAACCCTAACCAATTGGCAGCAGCACTCCGGCACAGAGGAGTAAGGGTAAGTGTGGAGGAATAAGCAACATTTGCGCTACAAGGTAAAGCCTTGCCCCAGCACTTTGTGCCTTATAAAAATTTGTGCCTTATAAAAATTAGAGTTGCTCGGTGGGACATAAACGAGCGAGAGCGTGCGAAATTTTGATGGGCTGCCGAACAACGCTGTTAAGTACTCGGACAAAATTAATTACACCTTTTCACTCGGCCTCTTTTGCTCCCAGCCAGCGTTAAAAAACCTCGTCTTAGCACCACTAAGCCTACGTTTTGCTTCGCAGCTAGTTCGCTACGCGGCTGCCTTCGGCGGTCGTGCTTGCCTCGGCTGAAAGCAAAATCTACCAGATTGAAATTTGCATTCAATAGGTCCGAGTACTTATACTTGAATCAAATGAGTGTGGGATGCCTATCGCTAGCAAGCGAAACATGCGCGATGGTTAGTAGCGCTGGGGCGAAGCGCAACCACTTCGTTTTAGTTATATTCTTCCCAATGAATTCCCCCATCGAGTGTATTATCTTTAGCTGTTTTTGAGCGTTGATATTGATCTGGGTGATCGAGATAGAGGATCAAACAATAGGCCGTAGCCATCAGGA
Organism: Lewinella sp.; assembly: GCA_036735605.1. GTDB lineage: Bacteria > Bacteroidota > Bacteroidia > Chitinophagales > Saprospiraceae > Neolewinella. The sequence continues at coordinate 2,439 of DAINNZ010000090.1, forward strand.
GTGGCGAGAGGAGGAAAAGGTATTCACTTGAACCCGTGAGCCCTCCCATACGAGGCAACCAAGTGGTAAGAAGGGCAACGTAGATGACAAGAAAGACCACACAGGCTATGAAGTAGATCAGTTGCACACGACTACCTTGCAGGCTGTTGTAGAGCGCATTAATAAACTGAAGCAAGCCAAGTAGGAACAGCCCTAATAAGACAAGAGCCCCTAGCTCACTCTTGACGCCTGACAGTCCAATGCTATAGGTTCCCACCACCAACAACAAGGCCGTAAAAACACTGTAGAAGAAGAAGACAAATTTGCGGCGTGGTGGCAGGCTGGAGAAATGGTGCATAAGACAGTATTTTGCCCTTGGTCTATTGTTCCACCCGCAGGCTAGCGGGCTGAGCCACCTCGATGAGTGCTAGTGTTTCCGCTAAACTACGAAGGCATTGGAGGCGAGGGTGGGCTTTGATATCCTGCACGGCCACTTGGTAGCCCGTGACGAAGAGCTCAGCGTCGGGGATATGCGTTAGTATTTCATGAATGTACTGCGAAACAGAATGGCTGACGAAAGTTTCAGAGATGATTGTGAAGAGAAAGTCGGGTTTAAACACCGCTTGCGCATCACGCAGATCGCCAATACTAATATCTTGGCCTAAGTAGAGCGTAGTTCGGCCTCTACGCCGCAGGAGATAGTGCATAAAGAGCAGACTTAACTCCTGTTGCTCTCCCTCTGGTAAAAATAGTAAATACCGAGCCTGCTGATTAGAGCACTTAATAGGTATTTGGTTGGTAGCTGCGATCAGTTTAGCCCGAATTACGTTGCTTACAAAGCTTTCGTGAATGGCACTCACAGAGCCTGTTAGCCAAAGGATGCCCAATTTATCGAGGAACGGATAGATCACTTCTAACATGGTATGCTCGAAGCCTGATTGCTGGATATTGGTATCTAAGATATGGCTGAACTTGAACTCATCTAGTTCTATCATCGATAAAGTGAGGGCATCCAGCTGGGTATCGAACTTATAATTGCCTGCACTGAAGCGGGCGATCTGCTCGCCGCGCTGCTGTTGGTTCATCTTAGCGATTTTACTAACTTTAACCCCGTTCTTATTGAGCAGGGCGATGTTCAGAATTTGCTTAAGATCGCCATCATCATAGTAGCGGATATTCGTGGCCGTACGTTTGGGTTCCAGCAAACCATAGCGCTGCTCCCAAGCTCGAATGGTAGGAGCTTTGATGCCTGAAAGTTTTGCTAAGTCACTAATTGAATAAACGGCCAAAGCCTATAAATTGAGAAGTTAAACGAACGAAGAGACCCGAAGGATTAGCTCGCTAACAGCTGAATGGGAAAAATGTTTAGCGAGCGACTTAAGTCTCCTGGCCGCCAATTTATTACAAAAACCGCTGCCTAATACCCAAAAAACCGCATGAGAAGCTTAAAAAACGCTAAGTTTGGCAAACTTGAGCCGATAAACGAGCAAAATCGGCGGAAGATTTCATAAGAATAGTTATTTTTCGGCGAATATTAGCAACTTCAAGACAGCTATGCGTTTGCATGGTGCTTCATTTCAATCTATATGCAAAAGACTTACCGCATTTTTTTCTCCTTTTTAGTTTTGCTTTTGGGCAACTTGCTACCCGCTCAGTCTTGTGAGTACGAGCTTCAAATGTTCGATACTTTCGGGGATGGCTGGAATGGTGGGCAACTAACGATCCGGGTAGGAACCGATAGCAGCACCTACACCCTCACCACTGGGTCTTTTCTCAAACTCTGCTTCCCTGTTACGGATAGCGATACCCTTTCCCTTGGTTATCAAGCTGGTGCTTTCGCCTTTGAAGTATCCTTCATCATCAGCGACAATGCAGGGCAGATTGTCTATTCCTCTGGCTTAGGGCCTGTGCAAGGTAGCAATATTTTCCAAACGGAAGTGGCCTGTGCCAGCTGCGTAGCCCCCTCTTTTTGTAGCGACATTACCTTTAATAGGCTTCGCTCTACGTCTATCGATTTTTTTTGGAATTCGGTGCCCGACCAAAATGGCCAGCCACCGGTATATCTAATTGAATATGACACAAGCGGTTTCACTCCCGGCACAGGGCTATTCCTAACCACTACGGATACGATCTTCCGGGTGCAGCCCTTGTCGGACACCACTACCTACGACGTTTACATTAGTACCCTTTGTGAAATGGGCACCGATACTTCTGCCGCTAGAGGGCCTTTCACCTTCACCACGCCACTTACCACAGACGTGGGCGTTACAGTAGTAACCGACCCCGTGAGTGGTTGTGCGCTAGGTAGCCAACAAATCCGAATAGGCCTTACTAATTTTGGCGGGGCTGCACAATCCTTTATTCCTTTCGACTTTAGCGTGGATGGCAACCCTAGTGGCGTAGCCATGCCGCAAGATGGGCTCTACACAGGCGTCTTAGGCGTAGATAGCACGGAATTCACTACCTTCGACATTACCGCCGATTTTACGGCCTTCCGTACTTATGAAGTAAAAGTATGGACAGCACTGCCTGGCGATCAAGATGCCTCCAACGATACTTTAAGCGTGCTAATCAATAGCGTTCCCTTGCTAGATGTTTTCCCCTACTTTGAAACCTTCGAGGAAAGTGATGGCAGCTGGACCACTGTTCAGAACGGCAACGGCCCCTCCAGCTGGCAATATGGCAGCCCCCAAGGCAACCTAATCAACACAGCCGGTAGCGGCCAAAACGCTTGGGTTACTAACCTCACAGGCAATTACAATAACGATGAAGACTCCTACCTGTTCTCACCCTGTTTCGACTTCAGCTCCTTTGAAGCAGATCCCATCATTAGCCTTCTTCTTTTTGTAGATACCGAAAATGGCTTTGACGAACTTTACCTAGAAGCGAGTACCGACGATCAAACCTGGGCACGAGTAGGCGCAGCCGGTACTGGCCTCAATTGGTATAATGACGCAGAAAACAACTGGTGGGAAGGCAATGGAGGCTTCGGCGACAACTGGGTACTCGCTAGCCAATTGCTGCAAGGACTAGCCGGAGAAGGAAAAGTCCGCCTTCGCTTTGTATTCTCCTCCGATGGCTCCGTTACTAGAGAAGGTGTTGGCATCGACAACGTATATGTTGGCCCACAACAAGCACTCGACTTAGCAGCAGCCAGCCTTTCTTCCAATAGTGCGGTCGTTTGCGGCACCATGAATGATTCGCTTCGCTTCTCCTTTTTCAACCTCGGTAATACTACCGCCAACAGCATTTTGGTCAATTATTCTGTGAACAATGGCCCAGTAATAACAGAGAACTTCCCCGACACTGTTGCTGCTTTCACCGAAGCTACCTACCAATTCCAAACCCCCTACGACGGAACAATCGCAGACGTGAACCAAATCAAGGCTTGGACTAGCTTAATAGGAGACTTCTTCTTCATCAATGATACCGCTCTGATAAGTGTGGTCAATCGTCAAGTTCCGCCTTTGATAGAAGACTTCGAGAATGGCCGCCCTAATGGATGGACATTAGACCCTGACCTGACCGTAGGGGTAGGCCACAATTCAGGTACGTCTGTCCTCTTCGATAATCTCTGGAGCTTCGATAACGAAATGCGTGCCAGCACACCCAATTTTGGTCTCATAGAAAGTGGCGACTCCTTACTATTCGATTATCGCTACGTCAATTTTACCAATAATGGACAGTTTGGAACCGATCTAGGCGCTGGTGACACGCTAACGATAAGTGCCATTGTAGATTGTGATACCTTAGCAATCGTACCCTTGCTGGCGATCAATAGTAGCAACCACCAAACAAGCAATACTTTCCAAACCATCGCGATCTCTTTGGAGGACTTCGTAGGCAGCAGCCTACAAATCGTATTCGAAGCTGTTTGGGGGCAGGGAGATTACTACCTAGATATCGACAACGTCAACTTACGCCGCTGCTTACCGACTTTCAACCCTAGTATTGAGATCATCATGGCCAGTAGCGATTCCGCAGCTGATGGAGCCATCCGAGTAGCTCCTTTTGCTGGTTTAGCCCCCTTTACTTATAGTTGGGCTAATGTGAATAACGACACCCTGTCCTTCCCCGCTACGGCTGAACTACTCAATGTGCCCGCAGGGGAGTATAGCGTCGTTATACAAGACGCACAAGGCTGTACGGATTCGCTTTCTTTTGTGGTGGAAATCATTTCTAGCGTTTCTACACCAAATTATAGCCTACAAAATGTGACTTTATATCCTAACCCTACGTCAGGATTAGTGAATCTGTCTTTGGAGCTACCGCAAAGCCAACCGATTCGCCTCTTTGTCGTTAACCAGTTGGGGCAACTCATCTACGAAGAGCAGTGGGCAAGCCAAACCAGCCTACAAACACAGCTAGACTTAAACGGCCAAGCAGCGGGTATTTATTTCCTAAGAATATTCGCAGGCAACGAGCAAAAAACTATACGAGTAGTGAAAACTGCTCCCTAACTAATCATCAATACGTTCATAAACAACCAATGGATTTAACAGAATTCCTTAAAAGCCAAATGGCGCAGTCGCTATCACCGACTATAGTGGATCAGATCAGCCGTCAGCTAGGTACACCCCCTGAACAAACTGCACAGGCTGCTTCTTCTGCCATCAGCGTGCTGTTGAATGGCCTAGCACAAAACGCTTCCACGCCTGCGGGTGCCGAGGCACTTAACAATGCGCTAGAGCGCGACCAGCACGGAAGTATTCTTGATATGTTAGGGGGCCTTCTAGCCGGTGGTGCGCAAGCGCAAGCACCTGCGGCTAAACCGGCAGGCTTAGACTTAGGCGGCCTTCTTGGTGGCTTACTAGGTGGTGGTGCTAAGCAAGCTTCTACTGGCGGCATCGACTTAGGTGGCTTGCTCGGTAGCATGCTTGGCGGCTCTAACAACACCAAAGCAACCAATGGTACTGCTATTTTAGGCCATATTTTAGGCCGGCGCACCGAAGATACGGCTGCGCAAATCGGTCAGAATACAGGCATCGGTATGGGTAATAGCCTCAAACTGATGAGCATGCTAGCCCCCATCGTAATGGGTATGCTGGGCAAAACCAAACAACAAGGCCAACTAAACGCAGATGGCCTAGGCGGTTTGCTCGACAGCTTTTTACGTACCAACGTGCAGCCTGGCAAACCAGCCGCAGAAACCAATCTCGGCATGGCCGGTCGTTTACTCGATCGCGATGGCGACGGCAGTGCCGTAGATGATATCGCCCGTATGATCGGTGGTTTCTTATTTAAACGGTAAGCCAAGCCCAAGCAATCGGATGCCTCCGATGCGAATACCTAAAAAGCCCTCGGACTTTGGTAAGTCCGAGGGCTTTTTTTATGCACAGAAAATTACTGCTGTTGATACGCCTAGTCGTTACGCTGCACGAAGTTCTCGCTACGCTCCCGATCTCGCTCCCGTTGGCGGTTCTCCTCTTCGGTCATCCCCTCCTTAAGCTCTTTTTCTAGCGTACCCCTAGCGGTGTTGAACTCCCGGATGCCTTTGCCGATCCCTTTCATTAATTCAGGTATCTTTTTACCGCCAAACAGTAGCAAGATCGCAAAGAAAACGACCAGCATTTCCGGGCCGAGGAAGTTGATGAGAAAAAAAGTATGCATGACAAGTATTTTTGTGGTCGCGCAGCCAATGTGGTATCCAAACCCGAAAACCCTTCGTTGCTAAACCTTGATAGTAAATTTTATATTCTATGAACAACCAGGCGCTATTTAGGTTTTATACAGGCCTTAGCCATAGTAAAGATAAGCACTTTTTAACAAATAGCCACAATAATTTCCGCTCCATCTCCCGATCGGGTGCCACAATCCACACGAATATTCATACCTAAACCGAAGTAGAGCTCGGGCGAAGCCCTTAATAGTAGCCATCGTATGCCTTGTTTGGCCGCTTAATGCCCCCTCCAAACTGTTTCGGCTACAGTATAGCCTTTTTTTGGCCAAGGCAGGGGCAAGGGCTATTTTTTTTGCGCAAGACAAATGGAGCGCACCCAAAAGCGAAAGACGGCATCGGCTGCCTCAGCCATTACCGCTCTGCATCGAAGCTACCGTAGCAAAGCCAGCTTTTTCCTCCCTGCCCAATCGAGCGAATAGCTCGCCAATATTCTTATAATAGCCCTGTTCGGCAGGCCATCAAACAACTGCGAGCGGCACCACGTCTGCCGGAGGCAGCCGCCTAACAAACTAGCCGTGTAGCGAACTAGCCGTGTAGCATTTTGTCCTGCACTTCGTAGAAAAGCCTCCCCGTCCGTACGGACGTCTGCGTTTTGCTTCGCAGCTACTGGGTGGTTTCGCCTCGTTCAGAACAAAATGCTGCACGCTCTCGCTCATTCATGCGCCAGCGAACAACGCTGATAGAAAGTTTAGTAGGTAAGCAAGTACTTTAAAAACAGTTTCCTTAAACTTTCTTTACTTTTGTAACCTTCTAACGGAAGTAGAAGTTGTCGTATGAGTGGTGAACAAGCAAGCCACCCAGCAGCAAAAAATAAAAAGCAGAACTAAATACATTCAATAACATGCGTGCGTACTATCTATTATACCTTTTGCTCACGGCTTCCTTATTAGGAGCGCAAGGCATCGAATTTTTCAAAGGCAGCTGGGAAGAAGCACTAGAGGCCGCTAGACAAGAAGATAAACCCATCTTCGTAGATGCCTACACCAGCTGGTGTGGCCCTTGCAAGCAAATGTCGGCCAATGTATTTCCTTTACCCGAAGTAGGCGAGGCTTTCAACAGTAATTTCATCAGCCTCAAGCTAGATATGGAAAAGCCCGAAGCCGCTAGCTTCCGTGCCAATCACCCCGTGAAGGCTTATCCCACTTTGTTTTTTTTAGATGCTAAAGGAGAAACGATTCATACCGTTGTGGGCGGGCAAAACCCTAAAGGCTTGGTGGATCACGCTCGCAAAGCCTTGTCTAAAGCAGACCCCATTGCTGATTACGAAAAGCGTTACCTAGCTGGCGATCGCGACCCTGACTTAGTTTTTCGCTACGTACGGGCACTCGTGCGCCAAGGCAAACCCCACCTTAAAGTATCGAATGAGCAACTCCGTGCGCAAGAAAGCACCCTCAGCGCCCCCGGCAACCTACGCCTGATGCTGCTGGCCGCTACGGAAGCGGATAGCCGTGTTTTCGACCTCTTGCTCAAGCATCGCCAATTGGCAGAAGAACTGGTTTCTCCACGTGCTTTTCAACAGCAAGTAGAGCTAGCATTTAATAATACAAAAGCCAAAGCACTGGAGCTAAATAATCCTAGCCTCCTGAAAGAAATGGCAAAAAAGTATAAAAGTATAAACTCGCAAAAAGCTAGCGATTTTCTGCTCAGCGGGCAGTTAGACTTTGCCGCCAAAGGTAGCGACCCCAAAGCATACGCAAAAGCAGCCGCTACTTATCACAAAAAAGTGGCCGCAGGCAAAGACGCAACCCTACTCGCCCTATTCGATCAAATGAGCAGCTCCCGTTTTGTAAGTGACCCAAAAGTGCGTAGTCTAACAGCAAAAGTAGGCCAAGAAGCCGCTCAACACAACGAAAACTACCAAACCTACTACAAGCTAGCAAAATGGCTACACGAACAAGGCGGCGACCAAGCAGCCGCCCTCAAAGCCGCCCAAAAATCCAAAAGCCTTATTCCTGCAAAAGATCCAAACGTACATAACCTGCTCGATCATCTGATTCGAAGTATCGAAGGGAAAGAATAAGCCCCGCATAAAGACTATTGCAGTTTCAATTATTTTTGAAACTTTAGCACTTATATTTGTTTCACTTGGAGTACCTTTGATTGGGCAGGGGGGGTGAAAAATGCCTCGCTCTGCGGTAATGTTAGCTACTGCTTAATCAAAGAAAAGTGGTGAAACCATTTATATGACTGTTACGCTGGATCAAATAAAGGCTCCCATCTTAGAGGAGTTAGAGCAGTTTGAGCAACAATTCCGCAACGAATTACGCTCCACCGTGCCCCTAATGGATCGCATCACTTACTATATCGTGAAGCGAAAAGGCAAGCAGGTTCGGCCTATGTTCGTCTTCCTGGCCGCTAAAGCTTGCGGACCCACCACAAAAAACAGCTTCATCGCTGCCGCTCTAATCGAATTGTTGCATACTGCTACCCTCGTACACGATGATGTGGTAGATGACGCCTACGAGCGCCGAGGTTTTTTTAGTATCAATGCCTTGTGGAAAAACAAGATAGCCGTTTTAGTAGGCGATTTTTTTCTCAGCAAAGGCTTGTTGGTTGCCCTGCGGCACAAACAGTACCGCATTTTGGAAATCACCTCGAATGCCGTGCAGGCCATGAGTGAAGGGGAGCTATTACAAATCGAAAAAGCGCGGCGCCTCGATATTGACGAAGCAGTCTATTACGAGGTCATCCGCCAAAAAACAGCCTCTCTTATTGCTGCTAGTTGCCAAGCGGGTGCTGCTTCCGTAACCGAGTCGGAAGAGCTACAAGATTTACTCTTCCGTTTTGGGGAAAAAATTGGAATCGCTTTCCAAATTCGCGATGACCTCTTTGATTTCGGCACCGACGATGTAGGGAAGCCATTAGGCATCGATATTAAGGAGAAAAAAATGACGCTCCCTCTTATTTTTGCCTTACAGCAGGCATCTAATAATCAAAAGCGCCACATCATTCGCTTAATCAAGCACCACAGTGAAGACAAGGCAAAAGTGGCCGAGGTAATCGATTTTGTTCGCCAAAGCGGTGGCCTAGCTTACGCCACCGAAGCCATGCACCGCTACCGCCAAGAGGCTTTTGCGCTTTTACATGAGCTGCCACTTAGCCCAGCTAGAACAGCCCTAGAAGACTTGGTTAATTATGTAGTGGATCGTAAGAAATAACAGCTGCCCAAGATTAGCGTAGTCCTTGCAGTGCTACCAAATTGGTGTAAGCCCCATTTTTAGCCAGCAATTCTTCATGGCGGCCACGCTCCACAATTTCACCTTTTTCTAGTACTAATATCTCGTCGGCATGGCGGATAGTGCTCAGCCGGTGTGCGATCACAAGCGCTGTACGGCCTTGCATCAACCGAAAAAGTGCTTGCTGCACCAATTGTTCCGATTCAGAATCTAGGGCAGAAGTGGCCTCATCGAGTATCAAAATAGCTGGGTTGCGCAGCAGTGCTCGGGCAATCGTTAGCCGCTGCCGTTGGCCGCCACTGAGCTTACTGCCTCGGTCGCCAATCTTCGTGTGGTAGCCCTCCGGACTGGCGAGGATAAAATCGTGTGCATTCGCGTTTTTGGCCGCTTCTTCCACTGCCGCCTGTGTCACCCCCGCTAAACCAAAGACGATATTATTGTAGATCGTATCATTGAACAAAATGGCCTCTTGGCTCACGATGCCCATCCGAGCGCGCAGATCGGTTAATTGAAGCTGCCGAATATCGTGGCCATCAATTACAATGCGACCGCTACCTAAATCGTAGAAGCGGGGCAATAAATCGGCAATCGTGCTCTTCCCTGCACCAGAAGGCCCCACCAAGGCAACCACCTTCCCCTTAGGGATCGAGAAACTGATATTTTTCAAAACCGCCGCCTCCGCACTCGGCTCATAGTAGAAAGTAGCCGCCTCGAAGCGAATACTTTCGTTAAAAGCGGGCAAAGGAATCGGATCGGCTACCTCTTGGATCGTATTAGGGGCATCTAGTATTTCATGGATTCGATCCACCGCACCGAGGCCTTTTTGCACATTGTACCAAGCTTTACTGAAATTTTTTGCTGGGTCGATGACATTATAGAAGGCGAAAATAAAAGCTAGAAAAGTGCCTGCCTCTAGCACCCCGCTGAATACTTGGCGGCTACCATACCAAAGAAGTAGTGCCACGGTGGCAATACCCAGAAACTCGGTAAGCGGAGAAGATAAATCGCGCCGCCGCAGTAAGCGTGTAAGGCCTGTTTTGTAATCGTTATTCGCCGCCTGGTATCGCTCGTGCTGATACTGCTCGGCTCCGAAGCTCTTAATAATGCGCAAGCCACCTAGGCTTTCTTCGGTTAGGCTAACGATATGGCCTAGTTTTTCTTGCACCTCGCTGCTAGCGCGTTTAAGCCGCTTACCAATGCCCCCAATCACCACACCAGTGAAAATCATTAGCCCAAATACAAAGCCAGTAAGCGAGGGGCTCACATAAATCATGAAACCCAAAGCCCCTATAATAATGAACGGTTCACGAAAAATGGCTTCCAGCACATTTAAAATACTACTCTCTACTTCCTGTACATCGCTCGTGAGCCGTGCCATCAGGTCGCCTTTCCTAGCGGCCGTAAAGTACCCCATTGGTAGGCCCAATAGCTTATCGTAGAGCTGCATACGCAAATCGCGGATCACCCCATTCCGAACGGGTGCCATAAAAAAAAGCGCTAGGTACCGAAAGAGGTTCTTAAGCAAAAAAGCCGCTAGAATCGCTAAACAAACATAGGCTAAGACCGTCTCGCGCCCATAACTCACGATCCACTGCGCGATATACCCATTGAGCCATTCGCTGAGACTTTCGCTACTCGTTATTTCCTCCACTTTTGGCACGTCCATTGGCAAGGCTTGCAACTCTTCCTCTGGTTTGAAAAGAATATCCAAGAAGGGCTTTAGCAAGGGAATACTCACTACGGTAAAGAGTGCCGTGAGTATATTGCTAACGATAGCCAAGCCGACTAAGCCACGATACCGGCTCAGATACTGCAATAGTCTTTGAAAATTGCTCATAGCCCGCAAAGATAAGTATATTTACCCCCAACAATCGCTAAGTAGATGCCAGCAGCCAGTATTAGGATCACACTAGCCCGTAAAAACACGGATTTAAAACGCATCCTCGCGTTACAAACCGCCAACCTACCTTCGGCACTCAGCGAGGAGGCTCAGGCTGCCGAAGGCTTCGTATCGGCCCAACACGACCTGCCTACTTTACAAGCCATGAACGCGGCCGCCGCTTCTGTTATCGCCAAAGACGGGAACACGCTAGCCGGCTATGCCCTCGCTATGACGCCCGCTTTTAGCGAAGCCGTGCCCTTGCTCACGGGCATTATCAACTTCCAAAACCAGTTGATCTATGCAGGTAGCAGTCTAACAGAACAGGGCTATATCGGGATGGGCCAAGTTTGCGTAGCAGTGCCTTATCGGGGTCAGCGCCTAGTGGATAGGATGTACCGCTACTTCCGCGCTTGCTACGCACTGCATTACCCATATCTCGTTACAGCCATCGCGCCAAGGAATACCCGCTCGCGCCGCGTCCATCAACGCTGCGGCTTTCAAGAAATCGCTACCTACCAAGCCCCCGATGGCCACGAATGGGTGATTGTGCTTTGGGATTGGCGATAAAGCGGCTACACTTGCGCTACAAGACCCCCTTTGCCCCTGCTTTAGCCACTATTTTTCAACGAAAATCAAAGCAGACACAACCAAATACCGTGGGTAGATTGTTAATTAGTTGTGTTAATTTCCTTCTTCGCACGAACTTTTACAGTAAAGGCTTTGCTTCCTCGCTTCGCCTTCTTCCTCGCGCTCTACCTTCTGGTGGTGAGCCTTGGCTTGCCTTTGCAGCGGGTTTATTGCGCCTGTGCGGAAGCAGTGAGTTGGCAGCTTTTTTCAACCGAACACCTTTGCCGCCATGAGGCCGATCGGGTCAGCACAGCAAGTTGCCACGCCGAGCCAAGCGCAAAAAGTTGCTGTAGCCTTTTGTCGCCCGCTGTAGGCCAGACAACAGCTAGCTGCGATGCCGGCGACTGCGGCACTACGGAGCTAATAATGGCGCAGTTCGAGGCCGATTTTTTATTCTCCGAGCTAGCCTATTTGACCGCTCAGCCCCTTTTGGCGGTATTACCGGCCGCTTTCAAGCAGCCGCCGATAGCTGCACAGTGGCTGCTGCAAGCCTATCCGATCAGAGGCCCTGATGCCCCCATGAGGCCTGCTGGCCGCGCGCTCCTCACCCTCCATCAAACCTTTTTGTTGTGACGAAAATATAACGAAAGCTAGTTCATACGGACTAGGCGATCCTATTTTTTTTCGTTCATCTCCTCGCTCAAGGCGCTGAGCCGTCTGCTATCCATGCAAGCCTTCGAGCCGATGTTCCTGTATAAAGCCCATATAAGTCGAAGGGCTGGCATAAATGCAGGGGCAAGGGTTTCTTAGTAGCGCAAGCCCTTACTAGCAGGCTCTACTAGAGCCGAAGGCTTCTTTCTTTGAAGGCAGCGCCCCCTAGTTGCCGTAGCGAGGTAAAAGGTAATCATTATGTTATTAGTTTCATCCAAGAGCGGACTGCGTTGCGGCCGTTTTGCAAGTCATATAGGACTTATATTTTTACTTTTTTTCACCAGCCTACTCTCTGCTCAAAACCATCGGGTGCTGGAAGGTACCGTACTAGACGAGGATAATTATCCCCTAGCAGGTGCCACGATCAGCTGGGAAGACGGCAGTGGCACCAGCTGTGACGCAGCGGGCCGCTTTAGCCTGCATCAACACGGGGAGCAGAACCGCTTCACGGTAGCTTACCTAGGTTTTGAGAGTCGTACTTATTGGCTCGACACCTTGGTATTTCCACTAAAAATCGTATTAACGGAGTCGAGGGCTACGCTAGCGGCAGTGGAAGTGACGGCTCGCGACAAAGGCAGTTATACTTCCACGCTATCGGGGCGAAATATAGAGTCGCTCACCACCAAAGAGCTCCGTAAGGCGCCCTGCTGCACCTTAGCAGAGAGCTTTGAAAACAGCCCGGTGGTAGATCTCACCTACGGCGACCCCCTTACGGGCCGTCGGGAGATACAAATGCTAGGCTTACGCGGTAACTACACTCTGCTGACGCTGGAAAAACGCCCAGCCCTCACCGGCCTTGCGACACCCTACGCCTTGGATATGATTCCCGGCACTTGGGTGAGCGGCATACAATTGGGTAAAGGTTCCGGCTCGGTAGAAAGCGGTGCTGCCGGCCTCACGGGCCAGATCAATACCGAGTTACACAGCCCCTTGTCGGACGTGCCCTTCTTTGTAAATTTATTTGCCGGCAGCCAAGGCCGAGGCGAAGCCAATGTGCATTTTAATCAGAGAATCGATGAAGTCTTATCCCATGGCCTCTACCTTCACGGTAGCTTTACGGAAAATAAGCACGACCGCGACTTCGACACCTTCAAAGATATGCCCGATCGGCGCACGGGTGCGGCTCTTTACCGTTTTCTACGCAACGGGAAAGGCAATTGGGAAGGCCAATGGAACGTCTTGGCCACCTACGACCGCCGCGAGGCAGGGCAGGATGCCGCCCACAACCACGGCCAAGCTACCCTTGATCCCTACCGCATCACGCAAAATAATGAACACCTAGAGGTTTTTGGTAAAACCGGCTTCTTCGGCTTTGAGAAGCCTCACCAATCGCTGGGCTTTATTTACAGCGGCAGCTACCACCGGCTCAACAACCGCTATGGCCGCAAACAACATTTGGGCGAGCAGCAGTCGCTCTATTTCAGCAGCCTCTACCACACCCAAATTG
>DAINNZ010000091.1:0-9811 GCA_036735605.1 Lewinella sp.
GGGTACTGGGCCTGGGCGAGAGCAACGAGTCGGTACGTGTCGGCATGGATGGACACTTGTGCCCAACTTACTGTAACGATACTTAGTGGTTGGCTCACTAGGCATCCGTTGAAAGGGCAGGCCGAAAATAGGGTTTGACTAAAGCTGCGAAGGCAGGCGTTATCGCTTGGCTTTTCTCCTCGTATTGGGTTATTTCCGTGCTTTGCAAGGGGCGGTTAGGCTGGCGGCTAAAAGCGATGCAAAGGCGGTGAATAGGTTGATCGGCCCGCGCTCGCATCCATAGTTGTTGGAAAGGATACAACTGCATACTCACCGCAATTTCCATAAAGCGTAGCCCTTCAATTTTGGGTAAGATAAGGCAAAAATAGCCGGAAGGAGACAAGAAATGCTGCACGCTGCGCAGCAAATCTTGGTGAGGTAGGCGGAGGGTATGGCGCGCCGTTTGGCGATCGAGTGCTTCGCTGAGCACACCGCCTGTAAAAAAAGGTGGATTGGAAATGATTAGATCGAAAGCAGCCGGAGCATCTTTAAAATCTTGAATAGGCTGCGCTTGTATGCGAACCCTTTCGCTATAAGGACTAGCCGCTACATTTTCGGCGGCTTGAGCAGCAGCTTCGGGGTCTATTTCCACCCCAACCACACTAGACGCAGGGCTGCGCTGGGCTAATAATAGAGACAGCACCCCTGTGCCGGTGCCAATATCTAATATTCGATTACAAGGCAGCGGCAGGGGTGCCCAAGCAGCCAGCAAGACCGCATCGGTGCCCACTTTCATGGCGCAGCGGTCTTGCTGAATGCTAAAGGTATTGAAATGAAATGCGTCTTTTTTTGAAGTCTTATTCGACAACATCCGCCAAGTTCCGAATAAAGATTTGAGGAACATTGAAAGCGGCTACAACAGCCCTTAGCGTTACTGGACTGGAAGGCGTAGCAGCCGTAGCGAAGCTGGCTTGGGAGCGCGTGAACATCGGTATAGTGGCCGAACCATCACTTACCATCAGCTCACCACTGTAGGTGCTGCCTCCTGTAATGCTAGCGTTCTCGATCTGTACCAAAGTAGATTGCCACGCGATAGCATTGGCAGCAATTTGCGCTACCGTAGCGATACGCGGAGCCGGTGAAGCAACCAAGCCAAACGAACTAGCATTGGCATTAGGAATATTGTTCACTTGAAGTAGCCCGTTGAACTCACTAAGCTCTAGGCCACCAATATTGACTTGTATCTCTGCATTTTGCGCAAAGGAATGAATGGCGGCAAAGCGTAGCACAATACCACTTTCGCCTGTTTGGATAACGAGGTTTCGCGTGGTGGTGTTTTCCGTACTAACATCCGAGATCACAACCCCGCGGATGAAGCGGTTGGCGGGCACAGAAGTAGCGCCGCCGGTAAATGCTGTACGAAGTTCCGCTGCTGTAATGGCCTCGGGATCGCCGCCACCACCGCCGTTACCGCCTTCAATATCGGTAGCATTCCTAAGTACAAGTTGCACGCCGTTGAAATCGGAGACAATGGCGGTAACATTTACTTCGCCGGTAGGAATATTTTGGTTGGCAAAGGTAGCCCCATTGAGCGTGAACATTGGGATAGTAGCGGAAGCATCGGTTACCGTTCTATTCCCTGCGAAGGCAGCTCCACCGGTGATAGTAGCCATATTGATCTTGACTAAAGTAGATTCATAGGCTTCTGGGTTTGCATTGATGTTAGCTACCGTAACTTCTCTTGGCGTTGGTAAAGTAGCAGCACCTTGCGCAGCGGTATTACCGATGGGCACATTGTTAAGCTGTAATAGACCATTGAACTCACTCAATTCTAGGCCGCTAACGGTTATTTCTAGATCGGTGCCTATCGCAAAAGTATGATCGGCGGCAAAACGGACTAAGATGCCTGCATTCCCGTCTTGTAGAAAAAGATTACGCGAATTGAGGTTGTTAGTGCTAAAGTCGGAAATCACAATACCTCGTATTTTAGTATCAGCCGAAGCCGTTGTAGTCGTGCCGCTGTATTGAGCCCGCAACTCAGCGATACTGATCAACTGGCCGCCGATGCTAATGCCACAACGTTCGCCGGTGAGCTGAAAATCGGCTACTTCCCTGATTTTAAGCTGGCGGGTGGTACCGAAGGCATCCATCAAAGCGACGACACTACCGTTGCCCGTGGGCGTAGAAGAGCCTGCAAAATCGGAAAATCGGCTTGTTCTGGTTACGATTTCGTTGCCATTGCAGTCGCGCAGCGTACGATTTAGATCGCGATCGCCAGGAACATCTGCAAAAGGAGCACCGGCATCGCCATCCACAAACTGTAGGCCATCAATACGGATAAGGGTATTTTGTAGTGCTTGGAAAGTAGCGTTATCTTCCAACTCGGCTAGCGTAACCAAGCGGGGGCTTACTTCTACTAATTCACCCGGGCCGGCTGCGCGCAGAATACTGCCGAGCATGATGGCTTCGGGAAGTCGGTCGCCATCAGCCACCGTGAGCTGAAACTTGGTGTTAAAATCGCCGATATAGAGGCCATCCAAACGGATAATGACTGGCGTTCCTACGGGATACAGACCATTGAGGCCGTTCACATCGATGCGAATCACTAAGCCACCCGTAGCGTCTTGTACGTAGAGTTCCTTGAAGATATTTCCGCTAATATCGTTCCCTACTACAACGGCCTCTAGTATCTGCCCGTTGGGAATGGCTATTGGGTCGCTACCGACCGTATGCAGCGCTTTGACGGCAGCGATAGTGGTATTGCCTTGCAGGTCGATGAGGTTATCAAAATTGGGGGCATCGAAATCTTCGAAAACACAACTTTGAAAGTTAAGACTCAGCATAAGCAGTGCGATCACTGTTGCGCCTTTAAGTAGCCCTTGCCCCTGCGTATAGCCAGCAAAAGAAGAAGAAATATCGAGCCTTCTGGTGAGAAGCCCCTGAATAAAAGATGGCATAAATGAACGAATATTAGACATGGAGGAAGAATTGTTGAGTGGAGAAATAGGGATTAAAAACGGTAATCGATGCTCACGAAGTAATTGCGCCCGAAAGCATAGAACTGCCGCGGTGGGAAGCGATCTACATTGAGACCCTGGAAATCGAAGCGACTTTGTTCGAAGCCCCCTGTGACAAAATCTGTTTTATCCAGGAGGTTATTCACCCCGATATTGAGGTAGATAAATTGATTTTTAATTTTGAACGACTTTCCACCAAAAAGATCGAGGGTGTAGGCCGAGGGTGCTTTTTGCTGGTCGATGATACGGCTGTAGAGCTGGCTTTCGCTATCTAATACTTGTGGGGTGTAGATAGGTTCTGGCACAAAGCTGATAGCCTCCCTGGTGCGTCTTTGCGGGAAGAAATCGAGGTACATATCGTCGAAGTAATTAAAGTTGACGTTTAAGAACCAGAATTGAGGGCTATTGTAGGTGAGGCCTAATGTACCGACGGTTTGTGGGCCACCTGCCACGACGAAATTCTTAATAAACAAGAGGCGCTCGGCGCTCACATTAGGATCATTATCCAATAGCGCTTGGCCAATAGGCCGGTTGGTGTAGCGATTACTGCCAGCAGCCCCCACGGCTCTGGCTTCAAAACCGCCACCGAGTTTCACCTCAATAGATGCTTCTACCCCTTTGCTATAGCTATTAGAATTATTGATGATATAATTCACGAAGCCGCTGCCGCCATCCAGACCGATGCCTGAATCGAGGAAGAAGGTGCGTACGCTAGCTTGGTCGCGGATCTGCGTTAAGTACCCCATTACCCGGAGGCTGAGGTTGGGCGAACGCAGCTGGTAGCCACCTTCGACGCTTCTAACTTTACGCGTTTTGAGATCGTCCACCACCTGATTGCGCGTTCTTGGGCTGGTGAAGGCATCCCGCGAATTCGGTGCCATGGCTTGCACCATGACATTACCTAATAGGAAGTTACGGCCATCTAACTTGAGGGTAGCCCCGTATTTAAAGGCATAGGTCAAGAAATCTAGCTGTTCGCTTTTTCCTTGGCTAGTAGTAGGGAAACGGCCATTGCGAACTAAGCCGTTGCGCCAAATGCTTCGGTATCCGAGGCTGCCCCCGAAGAAGTAGTCGATTTTATTCGTTTGCGTACTGCTTTGTAGCCAGAGCTCACCGTCGCGGCTGTGGATTTCGTAGTCGTTGCCGAAGCGGTCGCCTTCACGAACAAGCCGATTAGGGCGGTCGAGGTCATTTTGTGCAAAATCGCTAGTAGCCAATGAATCGAAGGTAGCGAAGCGGTCGATATCTACATAAAAATCAGCCCCTAATAGATCATCGAGCACTTTGAAATAGGTTGTGGTTTGCTTGTTGTAGGAAGCACCGCCCGTGATGGTGGTCTGGTCATTAGGATTATAGCGCATATTGATATTAGCGATGAGGCGATTTACATCGTTTCTTCTCTCCTCTAGCACATATTTAGCCCGCAGGCCGCTGACGTTATTCCCTGGAATACCATCCACCTCTTCGATCGTTCGGAAAGCGTTTTGATTCACTAAGTAGAGCTGATTCCAATCGATTTGCTGTAGGTTGATATTGTTGCGAATAGCATCGGCCACGAGGCGAGCTGCGTCGGGGTCTTCTTGGAAGGAAGGCAATTTCCGGTAGTAATCGGGGCGCGGGTCGGGTGCATCGAACCAGTCGATGGCCGTAGTGCCGCCTCTACCGAATTGGTAACCAAGAGCCGTGCTAAAATTGAGGTTATTGGAAGGCGTAAAATCGTGGCGCAGCATTAAGATCGGCTGATGAAAAGTGCTGATACGACTATTTCGTTTTTCACCATCTTGGAAGCCCCAGTTCGGGTTGTAGTAGTTGCTGCCTACTAGATCATTCATTTCTTGGAAAGAGGGGAAAGTACCGCCTCTTTTGGCAGGGGCACCAAGGCCCGTGAAGCTAATAGCATGGCGGCTGTTCAACACCTTATCAACCGATAAAAAGTAGCTGGTTGCTTCGTAGGGTGTTCCTTCTACATAACCTTCTTCAGCCCAACGGTGAGAACCAGAAACGGCCAAGGCCCAGCCTTTTTCGTTCAAGCCCGTAGTGTAAGTACCCATAAGTCGGTTGCGATAGGTACGGTTAGAGACGGCATAGCCTATCCGTGTTTCCTTACGCATATTTCTAGCGCGCAAATCGAGCGTAGAGCCGCCACCGATTCCATTGAAACCGTATTCCGTAGCAGTAATGCCAATATCGGCCGCACGGTTGTTGGTAACGCGATTGAGGCCACCCCACTGCGCGAAGAAAACCCGACCACTCTCTAGGTCGTTAAAGGGTAAGCCATTGAGGTAAAAATCAGTGTATTCGGGGTCGTAGCCACGAATATTGAAGCGGGCTACCCCCCAATTAAAGGCCGCAGCATTTACGAAGGGGTCTCGGTTGGCACCCAGTAGGCTACTCACCGTGCGCGCACCACCTGTTTCCTCAGCACCTAGATCGCTAACACTGATGGTAGGCAGCAATTCTTGTACAAGATCCGCCGTCAGGTTGTCGCCCGAAAGCAATGCGATCGTACCTAGATTTTGGGTGCTACCTGCTGCGCCCATCGTAATCTCTAAGGTTTGGCTTTGATGGTTGGCCTCCGTAACGGTGAGCACCTTTAGAGTTCCTTCAGGAAAACTAAGTGTGATCCGAAAATCTCCTTCGCTATTGCTCAAAACCTTGTCCAAGCCCACCCCGATAGTGGCACCAGGCAAAGGTAATGCCGAAGCTTTATCCAGCACCGTGCCAATAATGGTGACCTGAGCACTTGATGCGCCAGCAAACAGCATCGAAAAGAGAAAGAACAAGAGAAATGCCCTTCGGCCGAAAAGTATTGAATACATCCAAAGTGATTTATATGCCGCAAAGGTAAGCTATGTTCTTAAGACTTGGTGTTAAGCGTGTGTAAAGGCTGGTAAAAATTACGTAGCTCGGTCTCCTACTTGGCTTTTCAACAGCATCGCAGCATCGGTACAAAGGCCTTTCAGCATCCCTTCTTGTGGCACGAAATGGGATAAAAAACCCTGAAATGGGTCTTCTTACGTTAAGAAATCATAAAGTTTTAAGTGCCTTTTTTTCTTTGCTATACCATATTGCAAACCAACCGAATCGCAGCTATTCCGAATATCTGTTGAAACATAGCCGCTACATTGATTTTTATTTGGCTAAAAACAAAAAAACTAGCTAAATCCTTGGCTAAGCAAATAATACCAAACAGCCTTGTCCTCTTAGCCGTCACAAAAACCCTGATAGGCTGTGTTGTATTGCTATCAAATACCGCTGTACATTTGTGTCATCAATCGGAGAGATGGATACGCAACGCATAAATTTTCTACTCATTTACAAAAGTAGTGGTAGCAAATCAAGTCTGCCTTTTCAACTTCCGGTTCTTTCTTACGGCATGATCGACTTTAAGCTTTATACGTTGCGGCTTCCTTTTGGGAGCCGCTTTTTTTTTACCCCGCTTACAGCCTTTTCCCTTTCTATACTGATTCAAGTACACTAGTCTTTTAACCTAGGTGCCGGCTTCAAATATAGCTTTAATCTTCTTTTTTTTGTGGCTAAAGCAGGGGCAAGGGTAGTTTTTTAGCGCAAGAGTGTTAAGTTTGCATTTCATAAAAAAATAGAGCCTTGCAGAGTCCAGAAGCTTTAGCCGCCGTTGCTACTTTTCATCGTACCTTCCAACTTCCTGTTGAGGAAAGTCCCCTCATCCCAGATGCTGCTCGCTGTCGCCTGCGGATCAATTTATTGCGGGAAGAATTAAAAGAACTAGAGGAAGCAATCGCGAAGGAGGATTTAGTGGAAGTAGCCGATGCCTTTGCTGATTTGCAATATGTACTTAGCGGTGCCATCTTAGAATTTGGTATGGGGCACCGTTTCCGAGCTATCTTCGAGGAAGTGCACCGATCCAATATGAGCAAAACCTGCGCCACACTAGAGGAAGCACAAGCCACACTTGCGCACTATGCAGCCCTAGGGCAGAGCGGCCATATCGTGGCGAGTGGTGCTGTTTATTTAGTGTATCGGGAGCAAGACGGAAAAGTGCTCAAAAACGTTCATTATTCACCAGCGGCCATTGCCGAGCAGCTCGATTTATAGGCCGTGGATAGCTTTCGCCACAGAGGTTTGCGCAAGCGCCTCATCGAGGAATTAAGGGCGCAGAACCGTTACGATGAAAAGGTACTGCAAGCCATGAGCATGATTCCAAGGCACGCTTTCTTGGATTCCTCCTTTGCAGAGTGGGCTTATCAAGACAAAGCCTTCCCTATCGCTTGCGAACAAACCATTAGCCAGCCTAGTACAGTGGCTTTCCAGACTACTTTGTTACAAGTCTTGCCTCGGCAGAAAGTTTTGGAGGTCGGTACGGGCTCTGCCTATCAGGCCGCCGTCTTGTCAATCCTAGGTGCGCGTGTGTTTACGCTGGAGCGGCACGAGCGGCTCTTCCAACAAGCACAGCTCACACTACGGAAGCTTCGGCTTCATCCTATTCGCTGCTATTTGCGGGATGGCTATGCAGGTCTTCCCGAAATGGCTCCCTTTGATCGGATACTAGTAACCGCTGGTGCCACGAGCCGCCCTTCCACACTGCTCAAGCAACTTCGTATTGGTGGCCTAGCCGTTTTACCCTTTGGGCCGGAAGAGGGTGCCCAAAGAATGCTCACAATCGTCCGTACGGATGTTGATACGTTCGAGGAAGAGGATCATGGGCCTTGCGCCTTTGTACCTTTTTTACCAGGCATCCGCTAAACCACCCGCTACTCCTTTGACTTGAGCAGTGCAACAATTTGGCTATAAAGCCGCTCGTAGGGAATAATTTCCACCTCAAAAGATTGCTGCTCCGACGGTCGAGTATGGCTGCGCAATGTCTCGTAGAGCTTTTCGGTTTGGCGAACGAAAACAGCACTATTGAAACTAGCCTTTTCTATTTGCAGTACGATCCTAACAAAGTAGTAGGTACGTCTTAAACTCGCTGCATTACGCAAGTGCCTGCTATGATAACGGTCTAAATTCTCTATAAACCTCCAAGCTGTGTTCAGCTCGTCAACCGTAATATACCACAAAATTCGTATAATCAGCTTTGGAATGTTAACGCCCTGCCGATCTTGCGAAAAAGTTACTATGTCGTTATAGAAACGAGTAAACCGGAAGGCATCAATTACCAAACTGCCCGTATTAGCCACCCCCGCTTTCACCAGCCAATTCAGGTATATCCGCAATAGATAAAAACGCTCTTTCATCTCTTGTGGCTGCCGCTTGAAATTCTTATGGTTAAAAACTTGGTTATTCACCCTTACCGCTTCTTGATATTGCTCCGATTGAAGGCAAACGTAATAATATACCCGCAAGATTGAAAACCATGCCATACTGCCTTCGTCTGAAAGCCGGATATACTCCAGTATCGCCCTACGACTTTGTTGAAAATCATCAAATCGGATCGCATTGATAGGTATCTGCAATAAAAAAACGGAGATATAAGCACGACGAGTCTGTTCTTTTTCTTTCAACCGCTCAATCGCTTCCCAACAAGTAGCCACTACCTTGCGATAATCTATCCTGTTGAGCGCATCCACCACTTTTAGTAAGTGGAACTGCATAATATAATAAGCCGTATCAACTCCTTCGAACTGCTGTAGGTGCCGGATTAACGCATCATTAAGGAGATTCGTCAAAGCAGCACGGTCTGGAATCGTGGACAAACTATAACTTACCGATAATCTCTCGTATATGGAGCGAATGTCTTGCTCCGCATTCCTTACCCAATTCCATTTCTGAAATAAGGCTTCGTAGGTCTCAAATTTTTGTGGATTCTTGAGATAGTGATAGGCGTGAAACCGTAGTTGTGGCAGTGCTGTCACTAAATAAACGGTCGCCTCCTCCTTCAGGGCTAATGGTAAATATCGCTCTAGAATAATAGCAGCACCTTTGTATTGACCGTCATACCATAAGATTTGTGCAACACTTAATTGTTTGCGTAGCTCTAAATCATTTTCATATACCCCTCCTAATCGTTTGGCATCCACATCTATCAGCAAGATCGCATTAGACAGCAGAGTCGTTAGCCTCGCTTTTAGCCTTCTATAACGCTGGTCATTGCTCTTAGAAAAGTACGCATTACAAGCCTCCGTATCTGTAGCAAACTTCCCCTCGCTAAGATCCTGGTGGAAACGCGCCAGCATACCATTCATCTCCTTGGTACTACCGCCGTAGAAAGCTAGTCGCTTCAAACGATTGGGTGTCACGTATTTTGCCAGCGCGAGTAAATCCTCCATTTTTATTGATAAATTAAGTTAAATTTAGGCAATCATTAGAAACATGAATTGAATGAAAAATAAAGTTCATAACAATTATAAAAAATAGATAATCAACATTTTATAAAAAAACCGTAGTAACTTAGCTTCACAAATGTACCTACTGTTTTTGAATTCTTTTGTATTGACACTACTTTTTTTCGCACTTAGCTTTGTATCACCAAAAAGATCGCGGCATAGCCGCGATCTTTTTGGTGATACAAAATTCACAAAACTACACACAAATCATTCACTATGTTTACTTGGTTACTTTCCCTTATCCTTTCTTTCTTCACCGCTACGCAAACCCCTAGCACACCACCAAAGGCAGACACAACTACCATTCAGGCGGGTGTTCAAGATGGTTCTAGCCCAAGCAGTAAGCCCGGAGAAAAAACAATCATCGAGCTAGATATCTACATTCTGTAATTTCCCTAGACTAAAAGATTTGCTGCATCGTGGCGATTCAAGCCCAGCTTCATTTCACATCCTTTCAAAAAACTACACACAAATCATTCACTATGTTTACTTGGTTACTTTCCCTTATCCTTT
>DAINNZ010000091.1:9911-15815 GCA_036735605.1 Lewinella sp.
GTTCTAGCCCAAGCAGTAAGCCCGGAGAAAAAACAATCATCGAGCTAGATATCTATATCTTGTAGCCGAAGGTATAGAAAGCCAAGATGCCCAAACCGAAACGAGCGATTTGAGCATCTTCTAACTTTCCATTTGGAACATTTTTTTAATTAGCCACTATTTCATTGGCATTAGCCACTGGCGGCAACTCCCCCACTCCATTCACCGTGGTATATTTGAAGCTTAGCTTTTTATCAGGGTAAATATATTGGAAGGCGGACTGCATGGCAAGAGTTCCCTCATGGAAACCGCAAAGAATAAGCTTCAGCTTACCTGGATAGGTATTCACATCACCCACGGCGTAAATACCCGGCACGCCCGTGCTATAATCGGTGGTATCCACCACGATAGCACTCTTATCGACCTGTACGCCCCAATCGGCAATGGGGCCCAGTTTAGGGCTCAAGCCAAATAGTGGGATGAAGTGATCGCAGGCTACTTCCGCAGTCTGGCCATCGGCCTGTTGAATCAGCACAGCATCTAAGCGCGTATCGCTACCTACAAGACCACTAACTTGCGCATTGGTAATAAGCCGGATTTTGCCTTCTGCCGCTAGCTCCGTCACTTTTTCTACGCTATCTAGTGCGCCACGGAAGGAATCGCGGCGATGTACCAGCATCACCTCTGCGGCTACATCTGCTAGGAAGATACTCCAATCGAGCGCCGAGTCCCCTCCTCCGGCCAAAACGACGCTTTTGTTGCGATAGACTTCTGGGTCGCGAATTACATAAGCCACCCCTCTGTTTTTCTCGAAGCGTTCTAGGTTGTCAATCGGTGGCTTACGAGGCTCAAAGGAGCCGAGGCCGCCGGCAATGCAAATCACAGGTGCTTCGTGTACAGTGCCTAGGTTGGTAGTAACCCTATACATCTTTTCGCCTACTTTTTCTAAGGTTTCCGCTCTTTCCCCCAAGGTAAAACCTGGGTTGAAAGGTTTTATTTGCTCCAGGAGGTTATCTACTAAATCGCCTGCCAATACGGAGGGGTAGCCAGGGATGTCGTAGATTGGCTTTTTAGGATAGATTTCAGTGAGCTGCCCGCCTGGTTGGCCAAGGCTATCGATTAAATGGCAACGCAGTTTCAACAGTCCGGCTTCAAAAACGGTAAATAGCCCAACAGGGCCTGCTCCTATAATAAGAATATCCGTTCGGATCATATAGATGAAGTTTCAGTCGTTCGGCAGCAAGGATGATTCGCTTACCCTCACTCGCTTTTAAATAAATTTGATAACAGCTAAAGGTTTAAATCGTTGTACCTTATTTGAGGTGCAAGCCGCATTCGTCCTTATTTTTACCCTTCCAGCGGCCGCTTCGCCCCTCACCTTTAGCGGTACAATGCGTGCAGCCAATAGAGCCAAAACCTAGCTCTTCCAAGGGGTGGCGAGGTAATTGATCCTTTTCGAGCAAGTAGCGAAAATCGCCCTCGGTGATATCTATCAGTGGGTGGAAGTGAATTAAATCATCTACTTGCTCGAAGATATCCATTCCTCGCCGATTCATTGTTTGGTAAGCGTGCACACCACTCATCCATACTTGATGCCTCGCCTTAATAGCTCGCAGCGGCAATACTTTGTTGTAATGACAACAGCGTTCGGCTTGGCTTTCCCACATCTTCGTTTCAAGTGTTAGGCGGTGCTGCGCTGGGTCGGGGTCAATTTCTGCCATTGGCAGGCCTGTTAGCTGCTGCAGTGTTTCCTTGTAGGCTAAGGTTTCGGGAAAATGATAGCCGGTATTGAGAATATGCACCACTTGCCTTTGATTTGCCCGACTCACCAGTGTGAGCATCACCACCGATTTGGTACCAAAGCTAGAGGTAAACAAGACCTGCTCTACGGGAAAGTAATCGTATAAGTGCTTAATGCGGTCTTGAAAATCTAGTGGCCTAAATTCCTCATTCAAGGCCGCTATGGCTGGCTTTGTGATCGGTTCTGTCATTCGATATTATTTTGATTTGTATTCGTTAACTAAGCCTTTGGTTAGTTCGTTTAGTGCGATCACCTTGGCGCGAAAATCGCCTTGTAGTTCATCGCGGAAAATTTTCAATTGTTCTAGTACTTCTTCCGTGGCGCCCTGTGGGAGTTCGGCTTCCAGCCATTGCCGGAAACGCTTGGCGAAGGTAGGGCTTTGCCCGTTGGTGCTGATAGCCACTTTGAGGGCACCTCTGGTGACGACGCTGCCTAGATAGAAATCGCATAAGTCAGGCGTATCGGCTACATTGATGAGTTTGCCAGCTGCTTTCGCGGCAGCATAAACAGTTTGATTGACCGCGGAGAAATTAGTAGCGGCTAGCACGACATCAGCTATTTGAACATCCGCAGGCTCAAAGGCTCGAGGGATGTAGCGGACGGAGCCGAGTGCCTCCTCACCCTTGCGCAATGAAGAAGCCCTTGCCCCTGCCCCTTGGGGCAAAAAGCTATCCACTATTTGCCTGGTAGGAGAAGATATTGGAGCTTGAAACGAGCTTGGGCTGGGCGTTTCGTCTATTCCGGCCTGCTTGTTGGTTGCTGTCTCTGCCGCCGTGGGTGCTAGGCCATAGGCACGTTCCCAATCGCTGCGATAAATTTGCCAGTGATCCCCTTCCCAAGTGAAGTGGTTCAGCAGATGCTGCAACTCCTCCCCCATCCAAGGAGCCACGATAGTAACGGTAGCGCGGGGGCTACTTTTTAGTAAGAAACGGAGCTTTTCATCGCCCACTTCACCGGCACCTACCACCAGCAGCCGGAGTTTATCCAAGCGCAGAAAGATGGGATATAAATCGTTTCGCATCGTGTTCTCGTATTACTTTGCCCGGCCGACTAGGCTAGCAATTTTTGCGCACTAGTTGCTGTGTTTGTAAGATGGCTGTTTCCTTAGCGAAGCTAGGGTGTAAAGCTACTACAGCCCCTAGAACGATGATGGCGGGTCCGTTATCCTTTCCCTTTTCTACGTCCTCCACGATTTGCTGTATGGTATTAACCCAGATCCGCTCATTAGCCATGCTACCATTTTGGATAACCATTGCAGGCAAATCAGTTCTACCGGCTTGGCAATACAAGCGGCTGATTTCACGTAATTTACCGAGGCCCATCAGTAAGACCACCGTTGCCTTAGATTGGACGGCTAAGGACAAGTCGCTACTGCATACACCTTGGCTAGTATGAGCGGTGAGCACCCAAAAGCTATCGGCGTATCCACGACTGGTGAGCGGCACGCCCGACAGTGTTGTGAGACTAGTACTGCTACTAATACCGGGTATAACCGCTACGCTGAGGCCATTCGCTTCGGCATACCGCTGTTCTTCGTAGCCTCTTCCGAACACAAAAGGATCCCCGCCTTTGAGGCGTACGACATGACCGTGGGCTTGGGCCATTTGCACAATAAGGGCATTGATTTGTGCTTGGCTTTTGTAGTGGCTACCAGCACGTTTCCCAACGAAAAGACAAATAGCCGTAGGTGGAGCTTCCTGCAACAGTTCCTCGGCCACTAAGGCATCGTATAAGACCACATTGGCTGTTTGCAGTGCTTGGAGGCCCTTGCGGGTAATTAAGTCGGGGTCGCCGGGGCCTGCACCAACTAGTGTAAGCCTTGGAGTCGAAGTGCTATGAAAATGTATTCCCATTGGCTTATGCTTTGTAGTAGGCGTTTACCACTAGTTTATCATCGGCGGCTACTTGCAACTGCTCGGCTCGATATTGGGTAATTTGCCCCACGAAATCTTTAGCCGAAGCGAGGTAGGCCGCCGTGAAGCTAGCATCGGCCTCTTGTTGGTTAATTTGCAGAACAGTGGCCACAAAACCTGGCTCAGCAGCGAAAATAGCGGGATACTGCGTCACAAAATCGTTTAGAATACCGATCTGTGTATTACACTTCACATCGGCTGCTAGCAGCAGTGCCTTTGCTGCAATTACGAAAGCGGTGTAGGCGTGGTAAGCAGCATCAGCATAAGCCATCGCTGCCATACATTGCTCGGCGGCTTGTAGCTTGAGGTGGGCATCATTGAGGATGCTACCGACCACATCTAAGCTCACGCCTGCGCATTCCCCTACCCCAATCTCTTGGCGGTAGTCGAAGTCTTGGCCCCAGTCGTGATAATCCTCGGCCGTGAGGCTCGTGGTATCCCCTAAGTCTTTTAGTAGATCGTAGAAATGCTTTTTACCAAGGCGCTGAACGTAGTCGTTGTAGTATTCGCCCTCTAAAGCCTGCTGTTCGTAATCGTCGAATAAGCGACGTACGGCGGCGGGGATACGCTTAGTAGGAAGTTTGATGATTTTATCTGCGATGAAGCCTCTTCCATCAGGGGTTATTCCGCCACCCACTACAATTTGCATGGCAGGAATAACTTTACCCGCTTCCTTGATGCTGGAGCCATGAAAGCCTATATTGGCTGCCATGTGCTGGCCACAAGCGTTCATACATCCGCTGATTTTCATCCGTATTTCGCGGTCTATTACTAGGTGAGGGTATTCCTCTCTCACAAGTTGTTCCAAGCGAGTAGCCAGACCCGTGCTATTCGTAACGCCTAATGCGCAAGTATCGGTACCGGGGCAGGCGGTTACATCGGCTGTTGTATCAAAGCCCGGCAAACCTAGGTCTAAAGCGTAGAGCGCATTAAAAAGATGGGGTAAGGCCGTAGGCGGTACGTAGCGAAGCAGTAGGCCTTGGTTGGGTGTAATACGCATATCCTCACAAGCATACTGCTCTACAACAGCTGCTAGCAAGCGCGCTTGCTCCGCCTCCAAGTTGCCAAGAGGCACTCGGATACTGACGGCACGGTAGCCCCCTTGCTTCTGCTCGATTACATTCGTTTGTAGCCACTGCTCATATAAAAGGGAGTTGGTAGGTTCTAAAGCGGGAAAATTATCGGCTGCCACCCGCCCAAGGCTAGGCACTAGGGTATCGTTGATGGGGTAACGCTTATGCTTCAGGGCTGGCCACTCAGCAGCTACCAGTTCTAGGAAATGCGCCAAGCCGATATCTTTAATGAGGAACTTCATCCGGGCTTTCATCCGCTTCTCCCGTTCGCCGTAGCGATCAAAGACCCGGATAGCCGCCTCCATGAAAGGAATAAGCTGATCGGCTGCTAAAAATTCATAGGCCGTGAGGGCTGTAATCCCTACGGCACCCAAGCCACCGCCTAGAACCACCTTAAAACCCTTTTCGCCATGCTGTATCCGAGGCAAGAAACCAAAATCGTGAAAATAGGTAAAGGCTGTATCTCGCTCGCTACTGCTAAAGGCTGGTTTGATCTTGCGGCCCATATCTTGGCAGATCGGGTTGCGTAGGAAATACTCGAAAGTGGCCTGCACGTAAGGCGTAACGTCAAAAGGCTCCTCTGGATCAATGCCTGCCATGGGAGAAGCCGTGATGTTACGCACCGTATTACCACAAGCCTCCCGAGCCGTGAGACCCTGCTCCGCTAAGGCTTGCCAAATAGCCGGACTGTCCGCTAGCTTGACGTAGTGCAGCTGTATGTTCTGCCGCGTCGTGAGGTGTAAACGCCCATTCGTATAGCGCTCGCTCAGATCGGCTAAAAGTACCAATTGCTTAGGCGTCAGATGACCAAAAGGTATCTTAGTACGAAACATCTGAACCCCGAACTGACGCTGCCCATACACCCCGCGCGTGAGGCGGTAATGCTTGAAACGGTCTTCATCCTCCCGCCCTTGAGCAAACGCTTGAATCCGTGCCTCCAGCTCCAAAATATCCAACTGATCGGCTATTGCAAGATGTGATACATTAACTGCCATACGATTGTTTTACCTCGCTTGCGCCCCCTACGCCAAAGTGCCGCTGAGGAGCTTTTTAACTTAAAATGATGACTATTGGCCTGTCAAAGCTAAAACTTCGGCTTGCCCGTGGCGTCTTTTGCAGCTACTCTTCGTTGGAGAAC
>DAINNZ010000092.1:0-11217 GCA_036735605.1 Lewinella sp.
TAAAGGCTAAAATTTAAATGGCTAGAAAAGCCGCTAATACCGCCTCCCCGCTCTTGGCTGATTTTTCGGGGTGAAACTGCACAGCATAGAAATTATCCTTCTGCATCGCTGCGCTGAAGGGTAGGCAATAATCCGTCGTCGCTGCGGTATGCTCGCCTAGCTCGGCATAGTAGCTGTGCACATAGTAGCAATAGGCACCGTTTAGCGATGCTGGCAGCCAGCTATCGGCTCCAACCTTCAGGCTATTCCAGCCCATGTGCGGAACTTTCTCTCCTTGGCGAGGCTGGAAAAGCTTCACCTTTTCTGGAAAAATCCCCAAGCAATCGGTATCATTTTCTTCCGAGTGGCTACACAGCAATTGCAAGCCGACGCAGATACCCAAAACAGGCTGCATCAGGTTTTTAATGACCGCATCCAAGCCCGTAGCACGCAAATGCGCCATCGTTGCTCCTGCAGCCCCCACTCCCGGGAAAATTACCTTATCGGACTGCCGAATGAGAGCTGGGTCTGCCGTGAGCTGATAGTCCACGTCCAGCCGCTCTAAGGCAAATAGTACCGAGCGAATATTGCCCGCATTGTAGTTGATTACACTTATCATTGGCTTGCTTTAGTCATTTTTTTGGCTCATGCACATACGCGCCCCCTGGGCAGGAGCAAGGTTTTCTCTTT
This sequence comes from Lewinella sp., assembly GCA_036735605.1. Taxonomy (GTDB): domain Bacteria; phylum Bacteroidota; class Bacteroidia; order Chitinophagales; family Saprospiraceae; genus Neolewinella. The sequence continues at coordinate 670 of DAINNZ010000092.1, forward strand.
TGAGCAAGGTTTTTAACTGTTGGCTTTTTCTGGTGCGGGAAGCTTTATGGCTACGCTGTAAAGTTTTGGCTAAGGCTTTTGGCTATGGCTAAGGCACTTCGGCTTCGCTCAACACACCGCTTTTTTGTTCGTAAGGGAAGCTTTTGGCTACGCTAGAGGCTTTTTAGCTTTTGGCTGCTGGCTTTTGGTTGGCACCACGCCTAGGATGAACTTTCTCTCCGCTGCGCTTGGAGAAAGATGCATACAGGGAGGGTGCGAAAGATCTAGCTTCGAGCTGCGGAGGCGGTTGGCCAAACCTTTCCACCTTTCCACCTTTCCACCTTTCCAACCTATTACAACACCCCCTTCGTAGAAGGCAATTGCATATTATCCACATCGCGCTGCTTGGCCATTTTGATGGCTTTTGCGAGGGCTTTGAAGGTAGCTTCTATTTTGTGGTGCTCGTTGTTGCCTTCTATTTTGATGTTCAAGTTGCAGCGGGCTTCGTCGCTAAAGGATTTGAAGAAGTGAAAAAATAGCTCCGTGGGCATATCCCCAACTTTTTCGCGCTTAAATTCGGCTTCCCACACCAGCCAAGGGCGGCCGCCAAAATCGAGGGCTAAGTGTACTAGGGCATCGTCCATTACTAGGTTAAACCCATAGCGTGCAATGCCTAATTTATCGCCTAATGCCTGCCGAAAAGCAGCTCCTAAAGCGATAGCTGTATCTTCTATGGTGTGGTGTTCATCGACTTCTAAATCGCCCACTACGCGGATACGCAGATCACAGCCGGAGTGTCGCCCCAACTGATCGAGCATGTGGTCGAAGAAATGCAGCCCCGTTTGTATGTCGGTTTGTCCGCTGCCATCGAGGTCTAGTTCAATCTCGATGCTGGTTTCCTTGGTTTTTCTTTGCAGGCTCGCCGTTCGGTTTTCGAGGCGTAGCCGCTGGTAAATATCCGCCCAATCGGTGGTGCGCAGAGCCATGTGGTCTTGCAAAGCGGCCAGTTGCTCGTCGGCTAGTTCTTCGGCTCCGAGAGCTGGTTCATTCGCTATCCAAATGCCTTGGCAACCTAGGTTTTTAGCGAGCTGCATATCCGTGAGCCGATCACCGATAACATAACTGCCTGCCAAATCATAGCCTCCTGCCAAGTAACGGGTCAATAAGGCCGTGCCCGGTTTACGGCTAGGTTTCCCTTCCGCCGCGTAGGTGCGGTCGATGATAACTTCTTCAAAATGGATGCCCTCGCCGGCGAAGGTTTTCATCATCAACTCATGGGCTGGCCAAAAGTTAGCTTCAGGAAAAGCAGCCGTACCTAACCCATCTTGATTGGTAATCATTACCAGTTGGTAGTCTAGCTCGCGCGCAATCCGCCCGAGCCAACGGAAAACCCCCGGATAAAAGGCCAGTTTCTCCAAGCTATCCACTTGGTAGTCTGTTGGCTCCAGAATCAGGGTGCCATCGCGATCGAGGAAAAGAATTTTTGTTTTGGACATAGTCGGTATATGATTTACGGCGGGCTGGGCAAAGGTAATAGATTTTTTTCAGGCAAGACGAGGATCGACCGCTGTCGAATCATTCATCGATGGGCTTGTGTGTTGTGTATCAATTTAGGATTTGTAAAAACGATCATCTTCCCATTTATTGACATTATCCGTTATGTATTTGTCTATACGCGTGTATTCCTTGTAGTCACGAATGATGTGGTCGTGAAATCGATCCTGCCATCCATTATCTAATCCCATCCGATTGGCATGTTTTGTTACCACCGATTTGTAGGATCCAATGATCGACGAAACCGTGTTTTTTCCCTGATTTTGGAATCGGGTTTGCCCTATGGTTTGGGGGAAACCTGGTTGTTGTTGTAGAGACAAGGCATGCCTTGTCTCTACAACAACAACGTCCATATTGGCATTCTCATCCTGTTTTTGGAAAGGTTTGTTCAGGATTAAAATTCCATGAATATGGTTGGGCATAACTACAAAACGACCTAATTCCACGTCGTCTGCGTGTTTGGGAATCTCGTGCCAAAATATATCTGCGATCACGCCCAAGGGTGATAAATACATCTCATTGTTTTTGATATGACCGAATAGATGCCGCCGATAGGCGGTACAAATGGTAATGAAATAGGCTCCGTTCCAACCATAGTCCCTCCATTGTGCTCGGGCAGAGGCTACTCGATATTTTTGCTGGTATTTACTCATTTTTATTGCATTTAGTGGTTTGCTGCCCTAGGGGGACAAACAAGCGCTTAAGACAGGGACTTGTCACCAGGTTGATTGTTGGTTGACAAACCTATCTTCATACGTGCAAAGAAAATGATGTAAAAAGTAGAGAGTCGCTATTTAAACATTTATATACGTTTATATATGGCTTAAGACCGTTACTTATACAGAAATTTATTTTGGCCAAGGCTTTATGCTGTTTCCAACACCTCCAACAAACGATCATTTTCCGCCTGGATCCCTACGGTGATGCGCAAGGCATTTTTACAATTGGGCTGTTGGCCTTGGTAGCGCACGACAATGCCGTGGTTTAGGAGATGCTGATACACCTTCAATCCATCGCTGAAGCGCACGAGCAAGAAATTGGTAACAGAAGGAAATACCTTTTCCACTATCGGCAGCGTCTCGAAGGCTGCTTCCAGTCGCTTTCGCTGGGCTACTAGATATTGGATACGTTCCTCCGTAGCAGCTGTATTTCGCAAGGCTCTCAGCGCGTATTGCTGCGTTAGAACATTAATATTGTAAGGAGGCTTGATGGCACGCATCATGCGAATGATAAATTCAGAAGCATAAGCCGCACCTAGCCGGATACCCGCCATACCCCATGCTTTGGAGAGGGTTTGTAGAATGATCAAATTCGGATACTGATCGAGCAGCGGCAGGAAGGATGCCTCCGGTACATACTCCACATAAGCCTCATCGATAATAACAATTCCAGGGAAATGATCGAGTAAATATTCCATTTTCTCCCTAGGCATTAGATTTCCGCTGGGGTTATTCGGGCTACAGAGCCAAAGTAGCTTAGTGTGAGCATCCGTATTTGCCAAAATCGCCTCCATGGGTAGGTCGAAATCAGGCGTAAGGGGCAGCATTCGGCAGGCTATATTGTTGATGCCCGCAGCCACTTTATACATCCCAAAAGTAGGTGGTAGTGCAATCACATTATCCACGCCAGGTTCGCAGAAGATGCGCGTGACGTAGTCCACTAATTCGTCGCTACCGTTACCGAGCATGATTTGGTCGGGGTGAATGCCTTTGATTTCCCCTAAACGCTGCCGTAGTTCCGTAGCTAAAGGATCAGGGTAGCGATTAACGCCCGTCTCAAAGGGGCTTTCATTGGCATCTAAAAGCACTTCAGCCTTGCCCTTAAACTCGCCGCGCGCACTAGAATAAGGCGTCAGATGCAAGATATTGGGGCGCACCAAAGATTGTGTATCAATAATTGTTTTTTGCATGGTGGTGGATATTTAAAGGCTATTGGTTGAGCCGACTAATCACTTGAAGACTATTTTTTGCTTTATTTGCTTTTTCTATGGCTTGGTCGAGCGTATCACCTAAGGCCGTCAGGTGACCCATTTTGCGAAAAGGCTTCGTAATTGCCTTGCCATATAGATGAGGATACAGGCCTGGTATTTGTAATACTTGCTCCCAGCCATCGTACTGTACGGGCCCTTCGTGGCCAATGGCACCTAAGAGGTTGGCCATAGCCGCAGGACGCAGCAAATCAGTGTCGCCAAGCGGCCAACCGAGTATAGCGCGCAGATGCTGCTGATATTGGCTCGTAACACAGGCTTCTATGGTGTGGTGGCCACTGTTATGCGGACGCGGGGCTACCTCATTGATCCAAAGGCTGCCATCTTTGAGCAGGAATAACTCCACGGCCAACAGGCCCACTATCCCGAAGGCTTCAGCGGTTTGCCGCGCTAGATTATTCACCTTGGCTTGTAGGTCGCCGGGGATGCGAGCAGGGCAGAGTAACAGCTCTACTAAATTAGCCGTAGGATGAAACTCCATTTCTACACAGGGAAATACGCGTAGCTCCCCGTCTCGGCCACGCGCCACTACGGCGGCTAGCTCTTTGTCGATAGCAGCCAACTGCTCCACTAAACAAGGGCCTGGTAGTAGCTGCGCTAGGTCTTGTTCGTCTCGAATCACCGCCACGCCTTTCCCATCGTAGCCACCTGTACGTACTTTCTGTACGAAGGGGTAAGCCCAACGGCCTTGCGCTACAGCTGCTTGCACCGCCTCGGCATCCTCAAAGAGTTCATAGGGAGCCGTAGGCAGCTGGTGCTGGGTGTAGAAAGCTTTTTGCAGGCCCTTGTCTTTAATCGTATCAATGACATCGGGCTGCGGATAAACCGCCACGCCTTCGGCTACTAGTTGCCGCAAAGCAGCCGTATCGATATGCTCGATCTCGATCGTCAGCACATCCACCGTTCTACCGAAGGCGAGTATATCCTCCGCTACTTGGAAATTCCCTTGTGTGAAACCAGTCGCATAGGGCACTGCCGGAAAATCAGCCGCTGCTTCCAACACATAGATTGCTTGGTGCCAATCCGAAGCAGCTTGACAGAGCATTTTACCCAGCTGGCCCCCGCCTAGAATACCTACTTTTTGCGCTGCACCCATGACTTATTTTTGCCGGAAGAAAATCGTAATCGGTATGCCTGTGAAATTGAAATGCTCCCGTAGCTTATTTTCTAAAAAATTCTTGTAGCTCTCGCGAACGTGCTTGGGGTTGTTACAGAAAAAAGCAAAAGCCGGATAGGCCAACGGAAGTTGGGTGACGAACTTTATTTTCACATACCGCCCTCTGTGTGCAGGGGGGGGATTGCGCTCTATTTCCTCCAGCATTACATCATTAAGCTTACTCGTGGCGATGCGGGTGGATCGGTTGATATGTACCTCTAAAGCCATCTCAATAGCTTGCATGATCCGCTGCTTTTCCGTCGCACTGATGAAGAGGATAGGCAAATCGGTTAAAGGAGCAAAGCGCTGCCGTATCTCCTTTTCCATATCGCGCGCCGTGTTGGTTTCCTTTTCCACCAAGTCCCACTTGTTCATCAGTATTACGATGCCTTTACTGCGCGTTTGCGCTAGGCGGAAAATAGCCAAGTCTTGCGCCTCAACTCCTAACGTGGCATCGATCATCAGCACACAAACGTCGCTTTCATCGATGGCTTTGATGGCGCGCATAACGGAGTAAAACTCCAAATCTTCGTGCACCTTGGCTTTCCGACGCATCCCGGCCGTGTCCACTAAAATAAATTCTTTGCCGAATTTGTTGTAGTGGGTATTGATACTATCGCGGGTAGTGCCTGCGATTTCTGTTACGATGTTGCGTTCCTCGCCTAGCAGAGCGTTGATGAAACTGCTCTTGCCAGCATTCGGCTGGCCCACAATGGCAATGTGCGGCAAATCGGGCTTAACGAGCGGCTGATCGTTTAAAAATTCCACAGCCGCATCCAGTAGCTCGCCTGTTCCGCTACCCGTCATACTGCTTAAGAAGTAAGTGTGCTCAAAGCCGAGCGACCAAAATTCGTTGGCATCTAGTAGCCTCTGTTGGTTTTCTACCTTATTGACCACCAATAGAACCGGTTTTTTCGTGCGCCGCAGCATATCGGCTACCTGCTCGTCTAAGTCCGTCAAACCGGTATTCACATCTACCATAAAAACGATAACCGAAGCCTCATCAATAGCTATTTGCACCTGCGAGCGAATGGCAGCCTCGAATACATCGTCGCTATCTTTTACGAAGCCTCCCGTATCGATTACTACAAATTCTTTACCGTTCCAGTTAGAGTCGCCATACTGGCGGTCGCGGGTGACGCCGCTTTGGTCGTCCACAATACTCTGCCGTTCCCCGATGAGGCGGTTAAAAAGCGTGGACTTTCCCACATTCGGGCGGCCAACAATGGCGATGATATTCATGAATTATACTTAAACAAGCTGGTTTTCGTTTCGCTTTCCAGCCGCTTTTGGGCACTTTGGATACCTTGAGCAGACGAATACGGGCACGAAGGTACGAAATCTAGCAGATATTAGTAAATACGGCCTTGGATGATTACTTTCTCCACCTGATCGCCTCGATAGAGGACTAGGTCGGCTCGGCTGCCCAGGAAGATTTTCTCCTCGCCTTTGCGCCCCGCAGGGAGTAGTCTTGCCCCCGCGTGAGCCACCTTCCAAGCTTCCTTCAAATCGATTACGGAAATGGCGGTGTAGCCCGATTGATGTAGTTCGCTATGGTTTATCTGCTTTAGCTCCGCCTTCGTAAGTGCCTGCGGATAGGTCTTGCCACTGCGCACCACTAGGCCGCTGCCGTCTAGCTCTTCAAAGCCTTTAAAAGTGTGTAAATCACCTATATCTAGGATGCTCGCGTCTAGGTAATATTGGTAGGTATCGCCCGGCACTACTCGCTGTTCTTGACGGATAGCAATATCTACTGTGCGGGCTTCGCCTTCTACCTCCAAGCTGACGTTTCGGAGGATGAGATCGTAGAAAGCGTTGTAACTATTCTCGGGTATATCCCAGTAGTTTTGTGGATCTATCCCTTGATAAGCTTGCGTGGCGATGCCCTGCAAAGCTGCGAGAATGCCCACGAAATTGAGTTTTCGCAAGTCTTGCTTTTCCCAGTCCAGAGGGCTGCCACCCGATTCGATGAGGATGGTACGCGTGCCCCATTTTTGTAAATTATCGCCAAAAGCACGGGGTTCAAAATCGTCGTTGTAGCGCCCTACCCCGCCAGGCACGGCCTTTTGCCAAGTACGATTCATCAGCGCGATGAGCTGAATAGCCGCTTGCCGCTGTGTATTTACGCTTTTTTCCCAGTCGTAGGCAGGGGCCAGGATGGAAAGTGCGGCGACCTTCTCCGCAGGAAAACCCACCCCGTAGTAGCGGCTCTGGTCGTGAAGGTTGAAGCCCCAATCCGCCGAAAGGCGATCGCGCTCAGCCTTGAGGACACGGCTTTCTGGGCTAGCCAAGCGCAGCGCATCTCGGTTGAGATCAATCCCGATGGCATTCCGGCGCGTAAAACGCTCGGCACCATCCGGGTTGAGCATCGGCAAAAACGTAAGGGTGAGTTGCTCCGCCAGCAGTTGGCGGATGCTGTCGTGGGCATCGCCTTGCGCCGCTAACCACCGAAAAATATCCAGTAAAGCAGCCGTGGCCGTTGGTTCATCGCCGTGCATTTGCGACCAAAGTAGCACCTGTGTCTTGCCCTTTCCCCACTCCACCCGATAGATCGGCCGCTGCTCCACCGAACGGCCAGCTTCCGACACTTTGAAAGGAGCCGGCAAAGCCTGGATGACCGGCGCTATGTCCGCTAGGGTAAAGCGCTGATGCCAGAGCGTGCTATCTCGGTACTGATCATAATTTTCCGTCAATTGCCCACTGAGAAGCACTATGGCGGCTAGCTCCGCACTACGATCCACTAGGGTAGGATTATCAGTTGTTTGGCTGACGCAGGAGCAAAAGCTGCTTAAAAGCGCAAATGCCCCCCCAAAGAAAAGCTCCCAAGAGCTCCTAGTAGTTGTGACCATAAGACGAGTAGATTGTGGAGATGAAACGTTTTAGAAAGTGAAGATACGATATACCTAGATAACCACACCCTCCCATACCAAAACCCTTGAAAAAGCGTTCCTTTGCTAACCACACGCTTACGCTATGTCCAGCTCCACTTCTTCCTACGATCGTTTCAATGAATGGGCCCGCAGCTCCGTTACTTTGAAGCTGTTTGTTATTGGTTTTTTGATCCTGCTACTGCTTATTCCAAGTAGTATGTTGGAGAATTTAATTTTCCAGCGCCAAAACCTACGCGACAGTGCGCAGGTGGAAGTAGCTTCTAAGTGGGGACTAGCGCAGGAGATAGGCGGCCCAGTAATTTCTGTGCCTTACAGCTACCAGACCAGCAGCCTACAAGACGGGAAAACCGTGGCTATTACCCGTGAGGGCTATGCCCATTTTTTACCCGACGAGCTACTCATCGATGGCGGTATGAAGCCCGAGCAGCGGCAACGTGGCATCTTCGTAGTCGTGCTCTACAACACCCAACTAGCACTTAAAGGCAGCTTTAAGACTTTCGATACAGCAGCCCTTGGCCTGCCGGCTGATGCGCTGCGCTGGGAGGATGCCCTCTTCACCGTAGGCATTAGCGACATGACCGGCGTGCAAGCCGCAATCGACGTCAATCTAGGCGACACGCTACTCAGTATGGGGCCGGGCATCCCCACTAATGAAGTCTTCGACAGTGGGGTTTCTCGTAAAATGAACATGACCTCCGCTAGTGATACATTCAATTTTAGCTTTGCACTGGATATCAACGGTAGCTCTGCCCTCTACTTTAGGCCCCACGCCAAGCGAACAAACGTTCAACTAGCAGGCAACTGGGCGAGCCCTAGTTTTGACGGCAGCTTCCTCCCCAAGGAGCGCGAGGTAAGCGCTGCCGGCTTCAAAGCCCGCTGGGAGGTGCTGCAACTCAATAGAAATTACCCACAACAGGGAGTGGGTGGTTTTATACAAAAAAATAGCTCGCCCCGCCTTTCCGCGAGCTTTAGCCAATACGATTATGACGAGGGTAGTGAATATGGCAGCGACAACTTTGGCCTCCGCCTCCTTTTACCCGTGGATGAATATAAGAAGACCTATCGTAGCACCAATTTTGCCTTCCTCTTCATCTTCATCACCTTCCTGACCTATTTCTTTATCGAAGTACTCAATAAGCGGCGTGTTCACCCTATTCAGTATTTGCTCATCGGGGCCGCTATCCTACTATTTTACGTCCTTTTGCTCTCGATCAGCGAGCACTTGAGCTTTAATATCGCTTACTGGATCAGCTGTGCTGCCGTGGTGGCTTTGATTGCTACCTACAGCTGGTTTGTGCTTCGGAATGTTAAGCTCACCACCTTGGTAGCAGCTGTATTACTGGTCTTGTATTGCTTTTTTTACAGCTTGCTGCAATTGGAAGACTACGCGCTGCTCTTCGGCTCCGTTGGGCTTTTCATCATCTTGGCTGCGATTATGTACCTGACTCGGAATATTGATTGGTACAACATCCAAACTCGGCAAGAAGAGTAATCGACACCCAATTCTTTTCGCCCTAAAACGCCCTTCCCCATATTTTTGAACCAACGTGTACCCGCCCCGCGAATCGCCGAAGGAAACGATGGCCGCCGCCATCGGAAATAGGTCATTATTGCTGGAGGATTTTGAAGAATTATCCACTAAAGTCTTGCGCAAAGTAGGAGCCCTTGCCCCTGCTTTAGCCAACCTATAAATTTTCGTACCGATAGGTTTTTTGGCTAAACTACCCAACGTACAACCCAACGATTCGCTTAAGCGTTTATCCGGAATAAAACGGGCTCACGCCCCCCCTGTACATGCTAAACGACTGGAAACTGCTGCTCCTCGCTTGCCTTAGCCTAGGGCTGGCACCTTTCACCCCCGAGCCACACCTTTGGGGCAAGCTGCGCTGGGTGGCTGGCGGTGCCCAGGGCATGGCGCTGATGGATTGGCTGGATTTACTGATGCACGCTACCCCGTGGCTGCTACTACTACGCTGGGGGCTACTGCGGCTGAGCGGTAGGTTACCCAGATAATTTACCTAAAGATAATAATTTCTTAATCGCTGTAAACTAGCTATTGTTCCTGTTTTTGCCGTGTTTTGTGAGCGTTTATTGACCGCTTACACTATAGACTATGGATCATCGTCTTGTTTACCGCGCTTTCCTTAGCGTGACCCTCCTTTTCGTGCTGGCTGCGGGGCTATTGCTTGCTTTTTCAGAGAAAGGCGCAGGGGTGATCTTCTTTGACCGCCTCCATCGCCCTTGGTTAGACGCACTATTTATTGGGCTAACTAACTTGGGCGACGGCCTCTGGATAGGTGTTTTTTGCTTGGTGCTCTGCTTTTTTCGCTACAAGTATGCTATCACACTAGCTTTTATTGGATGGTTGCAGTTGCTGCTCGTTGGTTGGCTCAAGCAAGTCGTTTTTAGCGGCATGCCGCGCCCGCTTGCCTATTTTGAAGAGGGCACACTACTGAACGTAGTGAGCGGCATCCGCATTCACCACATGCACAGTTTCCCTTCTGGGCATACTGTAACGGCTTTTAGCCTTTGCTTTTTTCTCGCACTCATTATAGGCCGCCGCGCTTGGGCCTACCGCTTAGCCGCACTAGCCGTTGCGATCGGTTTGAGCCGCGTATATTTAGCCCAGCATTTTTTGGAGGATGTGCTAGCGGCAGTGCCCCTAGGCTTAGGCTTGGCAGGCATTGTTTATCAGGCAGCCAGCAGCTACCCTGTTTTTTGGGAAAGCCGCAGGTGGAATAACTCCCTCTTGGGTCGATCAAACTACCCCACTAAACTGGCCTAAGAAGCGTACATCATTTTCAAACATTAGGCGAATATCCGTGATATTATAAAGCAGCATGGCTTGGCGCTCCACGCCCATCCCGAAGGCGTAACCCGTATATTTTTCTGGGTCGATCCCGCAATTGGATAAAACGGCCGGATCTACCATTCCACAGCCTAAAATCTCAAGCCAGCCGGTATTTTTACAAATTTTACAT
>DAINNZ010000092.1:11227-15632 GCA_036735605.1 Lewinella sp.
CAAGCGGAGCATGACCAAGGACTTCGAGCGCCTCGGCGCTCGTCAGCACTGGTCCGGCGGCTGGGACTACTGGCGCAAGGATCGCCAGCCCGTGCCCTTCGTGATACGATGGTCGTGTTCGGTTTCCAAGCCCCACCAGATGTCCATTTCGGCACTCGGCTCGGTGAAGGGAAAATAGCTGGGACGCAGGCGGATTTTAGTTGTAGCGCCATACATTTCTTGCGCAAAATGCAACAAAGTGGCTTTCATATCAGCAAAGCTCACCTTCTCGGCAATGTAAAGTCCTTCCACTTGATGGAATTGGGCATGGCTGCGTGCGCTAATAGTTTCGTTGCGATACACGCGCCCTGGGGCGATAATGCGGATAGGTGGTTGGTTATTTTCCATCGTCCGTGCTTGTACACTAGAAGTGTGAGTACGCAGCAACATCGCGGAATTATTAGGCCCTGCGGGTAAGCCATCCGCTACGTAGTAGGTGTCTTGCATATCCCGAGCCGGATGGTCTTCGGGCGTATTCATGGCCGTGAAATTATGCCAGTCATCTTCCACTTCGGGGCCTTCGGCTACGGTGAAACCAATACGGCCAAAGATGTCGATAATACGGCGCATCGTGATGGCAATCGGGTGGCGGCTGCCTAATGGCATGGGTTCTCCGGGAGCGGTAAGGTCTAGGGCTACCGCTGCTGCTTGATCAGCCGCCGCAGCTCCTTGCGCCACGAGGGCATCATAACGATCCTGCGCCAATTGCTTTGCTTCGTTAATAAGCTGGCCAAAAGCGGGCTTATCTTCGTTGGCCACTAGGCGAATCTCTCCCATCAAAGGTTTGATCAGGTTCTTAGTGCCCAAATAACGGATACGGAACTGCTCAATGCCCGCCGCATCCGTGGGCTGTTCCGTTTTGATGTCTTCCATCAAGGCTCGTACTTTAGCAAAAATCTCGTTCGTCATGCGCTGTTTATCTTTCTGCGCGCAAAGGTAGTACTTTAGGCGCATACACCAGCAACTGTGGCGGACAAACCAAATGGAGAAGCGGTCTTTTCATGCCAAACGAATCCGCCAAACGAATCTGCCTAGCGAATCTGCCACTCGAAGCCATCGCAAGAGTTGGCGCTTGCACTACACCGCCCGAACAGCAACTCTAACAGAGTTGAAAGCCAGTAAAAAAGGTACGAAAAAGTTCATAGGTGGTATTCACAAGATTCTCACTACCTTTGCAGCTTTAAAGAAAGAAGTAAGATGGGATTACTAGACGGAAAAATAGCCCTCATCACGGGCGGCAGCCGCGGTATCGGTGCAGCACTAGTTTCGGCTTTTGCTAAAGAGGGGGCTAGCGTTGCCTTCACTTACCATAGTTCTGCGGCAGCCGCAGAGGCACTTATTGAAAGCATCGAGGGCAAGCTCAAAGCCTACCAGAGCGATGCGGCAGATCATCAGGCAGCAGAGACTTTAATCAGTCAAGTGGTAGCCGACTTTGGCGGCCTAGATATTGTGGTCAATAATGCAGGTATTACCCGCGATACGCTGATGCTACGGATGAGCGAAGAACAGTGGGATACGGTGATGACCAACAACCTAAAATCGGTTTTCAACCTCACCAAGCATGCCCTGCGGCCTTTGATGAAAGCAGGCGGTGGTAGCATTATCAATATGTCGTCGATTGTAGGTGTTCAGGGTAATGCAGGCCAAGCCAACTATGCAGCTAGTAAGGCTGGTATTATTGGCTTCACAAAAAGTATCGCCAAGGAAATGGGTAAACGCAATATTCGCTGTAATGTAATCGCACCTGGTTTCATCCAAACCGACATGACCGACGAGCTACCCGAAGCCGTTCGAAATACCTATATGAGCAACATCCCCCTCAATCGTTTTGGCCAAGCGGAGGAAATTGCAGGGGCTTGTATTTTTCTAGCCAGTTCGCTAGGTTCTTATGTAAATGGCCAAGTACTAGCCGTGGATGGTGGACTTAGCTAGTTCGTCATTTCCCGACAGTTGTTTTAGCAAAATACGCGTAATTTTGCGCAAAAATAGATGCCTTTGTCGCAGCCAACGCCCATTATAGACGTCATCATACCCGCCTACAACGAGGAGGATAGTATCGGCCTAGTCGTGCAGGCGATCCCAGCAGCCTTGGTTAGGGAGATCATTGTCTGCAACAATAATAGCCGCGACCGAACAGCCGAAGTGGCCAAAGCCGCCGGCGCAACTGTAGTACACGAAAGCCGCCCCGGCTACGGCAGTGCCTGCCTGAGAGGGATGGCACACATCGCCGCAAAAGGGGCAGAACAATGGCCCGATATTGTCGTTTTCTTAGACGGAGACCACAGCGATTACCCCGAGGAAATGCCCTCGCTCATCGCCCCCATCGTGGAAGAAGCGGCCGATTTAGTGATTGGCAGCCGTGCCCTAGGCCAACTAGAAGCAGGCGCGATGCAGCCACAACAGATTTTTGGAAATTGGCTCGCCACAAATCTGATTCGCTTGTTCTACTCGTATGAGTTTACTGACCTGGGGCCCTTCAGAGCCGTGCGCTACGAAGCCCTACGAACTTTAGGAATGACAGACCCCGATTTTGGCTGGACGGTAGAAATGCAAGTAAGAGCCGCCAAAGCTGGGTTAGTTTGCAAAGAAGTGCCCGTTCGTTACAGAAAGCGGATTGGCACGTCTAAAATATCAGGTACTATCAGAGGTACCTTACTAGCTGGCCATAAAATTCTTTGGACCATCTTTAAATTGTATTAAGATGACGGCGATACTCGCGTTTTTTGTTTTAGCGGTTTACACTACTGCTTTACTGTATATCACCATTTACTGTGTGCTACAGTTCAATTTGCTCTATCATTATAAGCGCAATAACCAAGGGGAGCGGCCTGACTTAGCGGCCGCCCTAGCGGCTACCTCCTTGGCTAAAATGCAAGCCGCGGCCCAGCAAATGGCACTTGTTGGCGATACAGAAGAGGACGAAAGCCCCTCTTCGAATTGGCCAATGGTAACCGTGCAGCTACCGATCTACAACGAATATTTCGTCATCGCCCGCCTGATCGATGCCGTTGCCGCCTTCGACTATCCACGCGATCGCTTTGAAATTCATATCTTAGACGATAGCACCGATGAAACCCTAGCGCTAGTAGCACAAAAAGTAGCAGAATACCAAGCCAAAGGCTACCAAATCGAGCAGATCCGAAGAGAAAGCCGCGGTGGCTTCAAAGCAGGTGCCCTCAAAGCAGGTACGCAGCTAGCCAATGGCGAGTTCTTAGCGATCTTCGACGCAGACTTTGTACCAGAGCCCGACTTCCTCAAACGCACTATTCCCTATTTCGCCGACGAAAGCATCGGGGTGGTGCAAACACGCTGGGAACATATTAACCGCGACTATAGCCTCATAACCCGTTTACAAGCTTTACAGCTAAACGTTCACTTCACCGTGGAACAAGTAGGACGGATGAAAGGCGGCCACTTACTTCAGTTCAATGGCACCGCAGGCGTCTGGCGGCGTGCGGCCATAGAAGCTGGCGGCGGCTGGGAAGCCGATACCCTCACCGAAGATTTTGACCTCAGTATCCGTGCGCAACTAGCAGGCTACCGCATCCAATTCCTAGAACAAGTGGGCTCCCCTGCCGAACTACCCGTAGAAATGAACAGCTTCAAAAGCCAACAACACCGCTGGATGAAAGGCGGTGCGGAAACGGCTAAAAAAATGCTCCCCGCTGTTTGGAAAAGCAATTTGAGCTGGCAAAAAAAATTGCATGCTACCATGCACCTCCTAGGCTCCACGATCTTTGTATTCGTGTTCATCTGCGGCGTCTTTAGCGTGCCACTACTGCTACTCTTTGGCGAGCTCGTCAACTTTGGCCTAAGCAAAAATGCCTTCGCTGTTTTCTTAGTCGGTTTACTCTCCATTATTGCTATTTACTATACCGCTAATGTAGAAAGCCCTGCCAATAAGGATAATAGTTTCTTGCGCTCCGTGCTCAAATTTATCTTCCTCTTTCCGCTCTTCTTAGCACTTTCCATGGGTCTGGCACTGCACAATAGCGTCGCGGTCATAGAAGGCTACCGAGGCAAGAAAAGCCCCTTTGTGCGCACCCCTAAATTTAACATCAATAGCGTCAAAGACAAGCTCACCGCCAACAGCTACCTCAAAGGTAGCCTAAACGCCATCACTATCGGAGAAGGCTTGTTGGCTGTTTACTTCCTCCTAGCCGTGCTGGCAGGCATTTACTTGGGCAATACGACTTTTATCGTCTTCCACTTCTTACTAGCTATCGGCTACGGCACTATTTTTTATTACAGTCTCAAGCACTTGCGATTCAATCGTTAAAGTATATAAGTACTCGGACCTATTTAATGCAGCTTTTCAATCTGGTAGATTTTGCTTTCAGCCGAGGCAAGCACGACCGCCGAAGGC
>DAINNZ010000093.1:0-15331 GCA_036735605.1 Lewinella sp.
CTTGGCGCAGGGCTAGCGGAGCGGCTTGGCGCAGGGCTAGCGGAGCGGCTTGGCGTGCTACTTCTGCTAGGCGTAGCCGAACGGCTTGGGCTTGGCGCAGGCGCAGCACTTGGATTGTCGTAACGACTCCGAGAGGTAGCCGCAGGGTTGGTAGTTTCTGTACCACCTCTTGCGCTGCGTACTCGACTGGCACCTTCGCTGGTAGTTGGGCGGCTACCCGTGCTGCCACGAACTGTTTCAGCTGGGCGAGTAGTTGTAGTTTGCGTTTGCCGTGCAATACGAGGAGCAATAGAAGTGGTGCCGGTGCGTGGCGCAGAAACCGTATTCCGGCTATTCGTAATACCGCTATTGGTGTTGTTAGCAGCAGCATTCGTGTTGATCACATTCACCGTGTTGTAGGTGTTTCCACCACCCCAAGTAGGAGGGCAATAGTAAGCACCACCACCACCGAAAGCACCACCACCAGCAAAGGCACCCCCACCCCAGCCGCTATTGACGCCCCATGCGCTTGCGCCATAAGGGTTTCTCCACGGATTGTTCCAACTATTCCAGCTATTGAAGCGATTCCAGCCCACGGTAGGCGCCCATGGGTTGTTCCAGTTGTTCCAACTATTCCAACGGTTGAAGCGATTTACTCGGCGGTAAGTAAAGTAGCTAGCAGGCCCGAAATTATCATAAATCAAGACCGTAGTAGCCCCAGGCCGGAAGAAAGGATCGTAGTAACCTACATCCACGTACACCGGATCAAAGTAGCTAAAGCCGCGCAAAGGGCGATTGAACCGACGAATGCGCGAGCTATAGTAATAGTCGTAGTAATCGTCGTCGTAGCTAGAAGCGGGAGCAGTTGGCTCTTCGTAGTAGCTATCGTTATAATCATTACCGCTATACGTGGTAGTCGTTCTAGTGGTGGTAGTGGTAGTGGTTTGATAATCTCTCTCTGGATTGTAGTAGATATCATCAAACTGCGCCACCAAAGCAGTGTTCGCCAATAGCATAGCTAGGAGTGCGAAGCCGAAAGAAAGGAGCTTTTTAGTAGTCAACATGTCTTTGAAATTTTGAAGTAAACAATAAGTAGGTTTCATTTACGCTGCTAAATTACTACTTTTGTGCCGATTGAACCGTTAATGAAAACTTAAAAGCCGTGTTAAAGGCTGTTAAAGTTTAAAAAACGCTTGATTTTCATGCTATTAGCGACGCAAAAAGCGTTTAAAAGTAACATAAAATCTACTTATCTAACCCCCACGACTAAAATAAGTTCAGCTACATGGCAAAGGTAATTACTCCAAGAGACGAAGATTATTCCCAATGGTACCTCGACATTGTCAAGCGTGCGAACCTAGCCGACAACAGTGCTGTCCGTGGCTGTATGGTCATCAAACCTTACGGTTTTGGTATCTGGGAACGCATGCAAAGGCAATTGGACGATATGTTCAAAGAAACGGGTCACGTAAATGCCTATTTTCCACTCTTCATTCCTAAGTCTTTCCTCAGTAAAGAAGCTGCGCATATCGAAGGTTTTGCCAAAGAGTGTGCCGTAGTAACTCACTATCGTCTTAAAAATGACCCCGATGGCAACGGTATTATCGTTGACCCAGATGCCAAACTAGAAGAAGAGCTCATTGTACGCCCTACTTCTGAAACTATTATTTGGAATACGTACCGCGATTGGATCAGTTCCTACCGCGATCTGCCCCTACTCATCAATCAATGGGCCAACGTGGTGCGTTGGGAGCTCCGGACACGCCTCTTCCTACGCACCGCAGAATTCCTTTGGCAGGAAGGCCACACAGCTCATGCCACAGCAGAAGAAGCCGTTGAAGAGACCCTGCGCATGCAAGAAGTTTATGCACGCTTCGCCGAAGACTATATGGCCATGCCCGTGATCAAAGGGGTAAAAACGGCTAACGAGCGCTTCGCTGGTGCGGTGGACACTTACACCATTGAGGCGCTGATGCAAGACGGCAAAGCTTTACAAGCTGGCACTAGCCACTTCTTGGGCCAAAATTTTGCTAAAGCTTTCGACGTTCAGTTCTCCAACCAGCAAAACCAGATGGAATATGTGTGGGCCACCAGCTGGGGTGTTTCCACTCGGTTAGTGGGCGGCTTAATTATGTCGCATAGCGACGATAATGGCTTGGTCTTGCCTCCTCGTTTAGCACCTATTCAAGTAGTTATCGTGCCAATTCCTAAACCGAGCGAAGAACTGGATGCAAAAGCAAAAGAACTAATGGATCAACTGCGCCAAAAAGGCATCCGGGTTAGTTACGATAACGACACACAAAAACGACCAGGTTTTAAATTTGCAGAAAACGAGCTCAAAGGTATTCCCATTCGCCTAGGGCTAGGTAGCCGCGATTTGGAACAAGGCAGCATCGAAGTAGCTCGGCGAGATACGGGCGAAAAAACGGCTATGCCCCTAGACACTATCGCAACCCACCTAGAGCAACTCTTGGAAGATATTCAAAACAACCTCTTCCAACGGGCACTCAAATTCCGCGCCGAGAAAACAACCGAAGTGGACACCTTTGAAGACTTCCAACGCATCATCGAGAGTGACAAACCGGGCTTCATTTCCGCACATTGGGATGGCACCACGGAAACCGAACTCAAAATCAAGGAGCTCACCAAAGCTACCATCCGTTGCATCCCTAATGATGTAAAAGAGGAAGCTGGCAAAGACCTCCTTACAGGCAAACCTAGCAGCCGTAGAGTGCTCTTCGCAAAGGCCTACTAGCAGCTAGCCAGCCTCCCTCAACCTTGTAGGCAGCCTTTTGTTATGAAAGCAAATAGATAATTATGCTTGCTGGGAAAAAACCTCAAGATTGGAATCCGCTTAGCCCCGAAGAAGAATATGTCATCGCTCAGAAAGGTACCGAACGGCCTTTCCTCAATGAGTACAACAACTTCAAGCTAGATGGTATCTTCATTTGCCGCCGCTGCGAAGCACCGCTCTATGATAGCCAAGATAAGTTCAGCAGCGGCTGCGGGTGGCCTAGCTTCGACGACGAAATAGCGGGCGCCGTCCGTCGAGAAACTGACGCCGATGGCCGGCGTACGGAAATCCTTTGCACTAATTGTAATGGGCATCTAGGCCACGTATTCAAAGGCGAACACTTCACGCCTAAGAACACTCGCCACTGCGTCAATAGCCTATCCATTCGCTTTATCCCCAGAGGCGAGTAGCCTAGACAAAACACCCTCTTTAACCGATCGCAGCGGATAAAGCCAGCTTTTTTTTGCGAAATTTTAAAAATTTAACATTTTTTTAACACTTCTCCTTCTGCCTCCTTTGCAAAGGAGTGTAACAGATTATCTTTTGGAAAAGCAACCAAGCGCCTAGCAAAATACGGCCATAATAGTTATTCCCTAGCCTTCTGTTCTTTTTTCTAGCAGGCAATAAATTGCACTAAACCGCTGTTATACAAACATTTTACAGCAAAAAGCCAAAAAATACAGCTTACTAACGAAAATGCCTGTACCTTTGCGGCCATTTTTGAACATATTTGAAACGGCTGCCTCCAGCAGCTTAACCATAATCCCAGGGCAATAGGCCCACGAAAGCCGGCTCTTTTAGCGCACTTTGTTGCCCATGAAGAAGCCGGGATTGTTGAACGAAACCAGTTATAATGATTCAATTCTTGCGGTTGGCTGCCATTTGCTGCCTATTTATAAGCAGTTATTCATCCCTCAAAGCCAATCCTTCTTCAGTTAACGACCCGGTGCCGCAGAGCAAATCTTCCCTCTATGCCGACCGTTTAGCTGATCTAAACCTACCGCTGCAAGCTCCTATGGACAAACAGCTGAGCCGAAAAATCAGCGAGTATGTGCAACAGGGTAGTAAAAGCACCGCTTTCATGTTAGGCAGAGCAGAGCATTATCTGCCCGTATTTGAGCAGTACTTACGCCTCTACAAGCTCCCTCCTAGCCTCAAGTACCTTCCTATTGCGGAGTCTTTGCTGCGTTCCGGTGCAGTTTCCGATGCCTCGGCAGCTGGTTTGTGGCAGTTAATGCCCACCACCGCCCGCGCCTATGGTTTACGGGTGGACGACACCGTTGACGAGCGATTAAATATTCACCTAGCAACCGATGCGGCCGTTCGTATTTTGAAAGACAATTTCGAGGAATTTGGCGATTGGCACTTAGCCTTAGCAGCCTATAATGCTGGCTCGGGCACGGTTCGTAAGGCCATCCGCTCGGCCAACAGCCAAACATATACTAAGCTCAAGCGCTTCTTACCCAAAGAGACCCAACGCTACGTATCTGCTTATTTGGCCGCAGCCTATGCCATCAATTATTATGGCGATCACGGCTTAAGTCCTCAAACCAGCCGCTACACTAAAGACCCCTTGGCCTACTTAAAAGTGTATGATGAATTAAGTTTCCGGAAAGTAGCCAAGGCAACAGGCCTAGCTTACAGCCATTTGGTTCGGCTCAATCCAGCTTTTCGCCAAGGCTTCATTCCTGAAAATAACAAAGGCTATTCTTTCTGTGTGCCAGCGCAAGCTCATTTATTGGTGCATCACCTACTCAACTGCCCCAAAACGCAGGTGGAGGTGGCCACCAAAGAATTAGCCGCAGCCTATTTATTGGCCGGCGAGAAAGGCTTGGATCCTTACCTTTGGTTGGTAGGTATTCGGCAAACCACCTTACTGGCACATAATCAGCTGCCTAAGTTACAGCTATCGGCGGCCCGCATGGCCCTCGCCTTGGCGGCACAAGAGCCTTCCTTGGCAATGCACCCGTAAAGAAGCTATCGCCATTAGGAAGCTATCGCCATTAGGAAGCTCCTTCAAAACGGCTTGCGCTACAAAGTAGCCCTTGCCCCTGCTTTAGCCAAAAATGGGATCAAACATCCTTTTTGATGGCTTGCGCAGGGGCAAGGGCTTTTTCATTGCGCAAGGGTGACGAGAAAAAGCGTGCTTTGAGCTATGGCTCTTCTCGAAGCTGCTTTCCGTAAAGGCTATAGAGTAGTTCCTTGGGTAAGTAGTGGCCTCCTTTAAAAGTAAGTGTTTCTACATTGGGCAAAGACCCTAGGCGCTGTTGAATGTGAACGGGTCGGATAATAGGATCTTTGTGTCCTACGATTACCCTAGGCTTGGTGGCTTTTGCGAAGCAATTACAATCGGTCGCATCAATTCTAAAATGGATCACCGACCGGAGCGTGCCAAGTAATAGTCTTTGGTATTGTTCCTCCCGCAGATGCTGCTGAAGATATTGATAGGTAAAAGGATCGATCAATTTGCGGTTAAAAAGGAAATCACCTAGGCGTAAAATGCGCGCTGGCTGCTGCAAAAAGCGTTCCAACCAAGGGAAGCAAAAAGCGGGCAAGCGATCGAGCCAGCCGGTGTAGCGCCCCCCCAGTCCGTCAGGAGCCACTAAGGTAACACTATCGATGGGCAAATCGGCAGCTAAGAGTAGTGGTAAGGACTTGAGCCATACCCTAGCGCCTAGGCTATGCCCAAGCAGGTGAATACTACGCCAGCGATACTGGGTTTGTAACTGTAGGCAGAGCGCGCGAATATCGGTAGGCCGAAAATCGCGGTTGATCCAATGCTCGCTGATAAAGGGCAGATCAATGCCGATCGAAGGCTGTAGATTGGGCAACTGCTCTTTCAGATCGCTACCGGGGCGACCGAAGCCTGGGAGAAAGAGAAGCATATCGGGTTCCTCCTCCTGTCCCTCCTCCTGAGGGTAGTAGCGCAGTTGCTTTTGAGCATCAAGCCGGAGCAATGAAGGCCTCTTTTCTAGGCTATCCATGGGCCAATTTCAGTTTCTTCCTGCTCAAGGGGTTCGAGAGCGGCCACGAAAGCCTTTCGTGTCATATTCCCTGCGCCGAGGCTAGCGAGGTGCTCGGTTGCTTGCTGGCAGTCGATTAAACGGTATTGTCGTTGAGCGAGCCGTTGAGCGAGGGATATGATAGCAAACTTGCTAGCATCACGGGCATGCGCGAACATACTTTCACCGAAGAAAACACGCCCGAGAGCGATGCCATACAAGCCGCCTACCAATTGCTGCGCTGTGTCATATACTTCAACCGAGTGAGCGTAGCCAAGATCGTGTAGTTGCTCAAAGGCCTGGATGATATCTTCGTTAATCCAAGTACCTTCTTGGCCTGACCTAGGGGTATCGCGGCAATGACGGATTACCTGGCCGAAGGCTGTATCGTAAGCGATGCTATATTTTTGTTGGTTGAAGTAGGGCCGCATGCTTTTGCTCACTTTAATAGCTTGGGGTAAAAGTACAAATCGAGGGTCAGGGTTCCACCAAAGCACGGGTTCTTGATCATACCAAGGGAAGTAGCCTTGGCGGTAGGCTGCTAGCAACTGTTCGGTACTCAGATTGCCCCCGAAGGCTGCTGGGCCATCTTTGGCTGCCACCTGGGGCGGAGGAAACAAGGTAGGCTGCCGAGGGTCTAGCCGATAAATAGGCATGGCCAATAGAGGAAGATTAATCGCGACCCTCGATCACAGCCGAGAGGCCACGATCAATTAGTGCTTCGCGTTGGGGGCGAAGCTCATTGAAAGCCGCTGATTTGACGGTTGCTTTGCCCTTAAGGTGGATGATAAGTGCGAGCTGTTCCGACTGTTCGGAGCTATGGCCTAGAATTTCGGTGAAGGCCTTGATGACCCAGTCGAAGGAATTATGATCGTCGTTGAACACGATCAGGTCGGCGGGGCTACCCGTGTCGATAGCGATGTCTTCTTCTAAAAGTACGTCTTCTTCGAATTCGGTTGAGAAACGCATAATCTCAAGTTTTGGTACCGCACGAGCTACTGGTTCAGTAGCTCGTGCGGTAGAACGATATGCAAAACAATACGTTTACAATGCGGCAATAGTTGCCTTAATAGCTGCAAAGTTAGGTAAATCGCCGGCTGATTCCAAGACTTCGGCATAACGAATTACGCCATCTTTGTCTATTACAAAAGCTGCTCGTTTGGAGACGCCGCGCATCCCCATCACAAACTCTTCGTAGAGGGCACCGTATTGGAGGCTAACATCCTTGTTGAAATCGCTCAAAAGCGGGAAATTGAGCTGTTCTGCCTTTTTGAACTGTTCGAGTGTAAAGACGGAATCGACACTAATGCCTAGTACGTCGGTATCGAGGGCATTGTAGTCGGCTAGCGCATCGCGCATGGTGCACATCTCGGTAGTACAAACCCCTGTGAAAGCTAGAGGAAAGAAAAGGACGATCAGGTTTCTGCCCTGGTAATCCGCTAGGGAAACCTCTTTTTTATCGTCGGAGAAAAGAGTAAAGGCAGGTGCCTTATCATTGATTTGAATTGCCACAGTAAGAAGTGATTTGAGAAGTGAGAAAATAGACTTGTTCGGCAAGCCATCAATCGGCTACAAGCCGCTTAGTTTAAATAGCCTAGCGCCCCAATTAGTTCAGTTCGACAAGCAGAAAGTCAATCTATCTAGTATAGAATACAGCTGTAAGTTACAAAAGCCCAACGACTTTCAAAAAATACTTGCTCACACCATAGTTATGACTTATCTTTGCGCGCCGTTCCTAGAACTAAGCAGTTCTACTGTTAAAAAAGAGTTCATTGAAGTTAGGAACGCCCGACTAAACTTGCAAGAATTATGGCACTTATCGGCAGAATTAGAGAGAATACCGTTTTCGTATTATTTTTTATTGGCCTCGCGATCATCTTGTTCATTATGATGGACATCATGACAGGCAAAGGCAATCTAGGCGGCGGAGGGCCCCTCAAAATGGGTGAAGTGAGCGGTATGGACATTGACCGCCAGGACTTTGAGCGCACCTTGAGCACTGTTTACAGTGGTGGAGACGCTTATCAGAACCGAGAATCCCTCTGGAATTTCCATGTAAACGAAGCGATTATGCGGCGAGAGGCAGAGCAGCTTGGTCTAGGTGTGAGCAGTGTTGAGTTGCGCGACTTGGAGTTCGGCCCAACGCCTAGCCCTGTTATTCAGCGCAACTTTGGCGACCCACAAACGGGTCAGCTCAATCGGGAACTATTGAACAATATCCAAACGTACCTTGACAATGACAACATTGAGGGCGGTATTCAGGAAGGTCAGTTGAACCCCAACTTTGTTCCTATTTGGAGCTACCAGCGCCGAGAGATATTAGCCCAGCGTTTGCAAGAAAAGATGAGTGCACTAGTCAGTAGAGGAGCTTATGCGCCCAGCTGGATGGCACAAAGCCGTGCTGATGCACAAATACAAACCATTAGTGCCGCCATGGTTAAGATACCTTTCGACGCTATTGACAGCGAAGTAAGTGTGAGCGACGACGACATAATGGCTTACATGAAAGAAAACAAAGCGGCCTACTATAACAAAGAGGAGCAGCGCTTGCTTTCCTACGTTTCTGTTGATGTGGTGCCTACGGCAGCCGATTCAGCAGCTATTCGAGCCGTATTAACCGACTTAAAAGCTAGCTGGCCCAAGGAAGACATTTCACAGGATAGCCTAACGGCCGTAGCGAACAATGGCTCGTATGTAGATGTGGCTGTGGGTAGAACCGCCGTAAGCCTTGCGATTGCGGATGCTCTTTTCGAAGACCTGCAAGTAGGGGATATTTATGGCCCTTACGTGGAAGGAGCAACTTACAAAATTGCTAAACTGGTAGCGAAGGAGCAACTGGCTGATAGTGTCAACACGCGCCATATCTTAGTTTCTGCGCAAACCCCTGATCAGTTTGCCACGGCTGAAGCTCGGGTAGATAGCCTGATTGCTGTGCTCCAGAGCAATGGAAAGAAAGATTTCGCAGCACTGGCGGCCAAATTCAGCGAAGACCCAGGCAGCAAGGATAAAGGTGGTCTTTACGAAGCCGTTACACCGGGCCAGTTTGTGAAGCCTTATGATGACATTATCTTCCGTACGGGAGAGGTAGGTAAGTTGTATAAAGTGCGTACTAGTTTTGGCGTTCACCTAGTAGAATTATTGAAGCGTTCTGCGAGCCAATCTACAAGAGTAAAGGTAGCCTATGCGCAGGAAAACATTGTACCTAGCCCTGAAACAGAAGACGCAGGCCTAGAGAAGGCGCAGCTGTTATTAGCGGATAATAACACACTCGACAAATTGAAAGCGGCCATTGCTAACGATGCAAGCTTGAGCATTCGCCAGACAGCTCCGATCACGATCAACAGCTACCAGTTGCCGGAGCTAGGCAACAATAGCAGCGAGATTCGCGATATTGCCTGCTGGGCCTTCAGTGCTGGAAAAGGTAAAATTAGCCCAAGGGTTTACACCTTTACGGATCCTCTTTTATTCTACGAGAATAAACATGTGATTGTAGGCCTCACCGACATCATCCCAGAAGGCTTACCGACCGCAGCAGCCAAGCGAGACGAACTAACCCCTGTGGTAGGCAACCGCCTCAAAGGCCGCCAACTAGCTAGTGCGCTAGCCGCTAAGGATCTAGCAGCCATCGCTAGCCAATACGGTGTTGCGGTAGATACCCTCAACAACCTCAACCTAACGATGACCAACCTACCCGGCGGGGCTGGTAGAGAGCCAAAAGTGGTGGCAGCAGCCTTTGCAACCGCTGCCCAAGCCACTTCTAAACCAGTGGTAGGCGAAACGGGTGTTTTCGTCATCAAGCCGCTTAGCAGCCCCGCTTCCGGCCAAAGTGGTAACCTGCCTAGCACCCGTACGCAAATCCATGCCGTTGCGCGTTCACAGATGAGCGGGCAGCTACTAAATGCTATGCGCGCCAATATAGAAATCGACGATCGGCGCTCGCAGCTCGATTGCCAGCAGTAAGCTGCTTTAAAAATAGTGGAATAACCGGCTCGTATTTGTTTACGAGCCGGTTATTTTATTTATCTTTGTACTGTTCTACACGTAGGTGTATTATCTATTTACATAAAACTGAATTGTCATGTCTGACGGAGTAAAAAATGCCGGCACTAAAGGTTATATCCTTTTCTATAGTTTACTAGCTTTTCTGTTGTTCATCATTTTGGTTGTGGGCATCTACTACGCCAATTTCGACCAGATACCGGTTGTGACCCGATAGTAAGCGTCTATGCCCTCTTTGTCTTTGCGCTGGAAAGGAATTTTGGCGGCTGTCAGTTTACTTTTGACAGCTTGCCAAGTCGATGCTGAGGATCTAGCTAAACTAGAGCAAGCCATGCAGCCCAATGTGGAAGTGGCTTATGGCGTACAAATTCTATATAGCGATTCTGCTTTAGTGAAAGTGGTTATTGAAGCCGCCGTTATGGAAAACATTCTAGATAGTAAAGACCCTCGGCAGGTGTTCCCCGCTGGCTTAAAGGTTAGTTTTATAGGCTTAGCTGGCGATACCACGAGTGTACTAACCGCTAAAGAGGGCGTTTATAGAGCTTTAAAACAGGAAGTATTGGTGCGCGACAGCGTCGTGTGGCAATCGATGGAGCAACAAAAACTTGAAACAGACGAACTCACTTGGAGCGAGGCGAGCAAACGAATTTCTACGGATCGTTTTGTAGTGATTACCCAGCCTGATTACCTCATCTATGGTTACGGCTTAGATGCAAACGAAAGCTTCAGTGATGCGAAGATCAGGCAAGTAACTGGCAAAGTGCCAATAGAAAGACCACAGCAATAGACCTATGTGGCTATTAATTCTCATATTTCTTTCTTTGTCGGCCCTCTTCAGTGGTTCGGAGATTGCGTTTGTGTCTGCGAACAAGCTCAGAGTAGAGCTAAAAAAACAAAGAGGTACGCTAAGAAGCAGTATTCTAGCGGCTTGGTTTGAGAAGCCTGGTCAATTTCTCAGTACCATGCTGGTGGGGAATAATATTGTTTTGGTTGTTTTTTCTACGCTATCCACCCAGCTGTTAGAAATACACTTAATCCCTTGGCTAGCTTTAGAGGGGGAAATTCCTATTATACTAACCAACACCTTAGTAATAACGCTCGTAGTACTCGTATTCGGAGAATTTATACCGAAGGCTATTTTCCGTCTTTTTTCGGATGACGCCCTTTACTTTCTAGCTTTGCCCCTACGAACCTTACAGTGGCTACTGTACTTACCTAGCTTAGTGATGACGAAGAGTAGCGAGTGGGTAATGGGTTTTTTTTACAAAGCGCCCAATGAAGAGCTCGACAATGTACTCACGAGAATGGATTTAGAAAACTTTGTCAATGAAAGTAGTCAAAGTGGCGACGAAGAAGGCATCGATAAGGAGCTATTTGCCAAAGCCCTTAAACTGCACGGTGTACGGCTACGGGAGTGTATGATACCTCGCACAGAGATCAGGAATATAGACGTAAACGCTAGTATAGAGGCCCTTGAGGAGGAGTTCAAAGTCACGAAGCTATCAAGGCTAATTGTGACAGAAGGCGACATTGACAATGTGTTAGGCTACGTGCACCATCAGTCCTTGCTAAGTGCGCCAAAATCCATCCGAGATTGTATTCTTGAAATTGGGTTTGTGCCGGAAGTAAGCCGTGTAACCGATATGCTAGAAGCTTCTGTGAATAAGCAAATGAGTATTGCTTGCGTAGTAGATGAGTTTGGGAGTGTTTCAGGTATCGTGACGATGGAAGACCTTTTGGAACAAATTTTCGGCGATATTGAAGACGAATACGACGAAGACGAATATCTCGATTTGCAAATTGATGAAAACACCTATCATTTCAGTGGCCGGCTAGAGGTTAGTTACCTCCGAGAGACCTACGGACTTAAGATACCGGAGGGGGACTATCAGACCTTATCGGGTTATTTGGTGACTGCTGCCGAGCGCGTTCCAGAAGAAGGAGAAAGCCTTGAAATGGACGGCTTCCTTTTCGAGTTGCTGAGCGTTACCAATACCCGCATCGAAACCCTGCGACTAATTAAGCAAAACGAATAAACCGATAGTAGCATAGGTCGGCGCTGGGCAGCTTTTAAAGCAGTCTTGCGCTACCCATATACCCTTGCCCCTGCTTTAGCCAACAAAGTAATGGCTATTGGCTTGTGTTTGTTGACCTAGTGGTCTGTCAAGGCTAAAACTTCGGCTTGCCCGTGGGGCGTTTTTTGCGGCTACTCTTCGTTGGAGAACCCCTTGCACAGTCCCGCTATGCGCGGGAACCTTCACCTCAATTAGCCGCAAAATTCGCTAACGATCAACCCGAATAGTAACGCTTGGCAGACCACTAGCCTGCAATTTGCAAAAGGCTGCTGAAAGTCGGAAAGCCGACAGGATGCAGACAAAAAAGTAGGGAGAATTTCCAGAGAACTAGTAAAAAAGTAGAAAAGCACTATCTTTACACGCTATGGCGAACGGATTTGCAAGATTAAGTAAATTAGAGCGGGAGTTGCATTTGCGGCAGCTTCAGGTACAGCGGCTATTGCAGATTACCCAAGCTATTAATAATAACGTATCGGTGCCTGATCTTTTCACGATGTATCGTGGTTTTTTGAAGAACGAGCTACAGTTGAAGCTGATGGCACTTTTTGTAAAAACGGCTGATACGGAGCGCTGGAGTTGTGTGGCGCATATAGGCCTACGCGCCAAAGATTGTTCGGATGACATTGGGGATGTTTTGCAGCAATATAGCCGACCGGGGACATCTTTACTGGGGACTGCGCATCCTTTTTTAAAAAAATTCAACCTTATTATTCCTGTTCTACACAAAGAAAGGCCGATTGCGTATGTGCTAGTGGGGCGTTTTGAGGAAGAGGAAGACATGTATGAGCGCGTACAGATCATCACCACCATTACAAATGTAATTGCGGTAGCGATTGAAAATAAACGGCTGTTTAAACGGCAACTAGAGCAAGAGCGCTTAGAAGCTGATCTGGAGTTAGGTGGTCAAGTGCAGGCGCTATTGATCCCCAAGCAACTCCCAACCAAAGATCGCTACGAGCTCAGTGCTGTTTACCAGCCGGTTATGGGTGTGGGGGGCGACTACTTTGATTATGTAGAATTTGACGACGACAAACTTGTGTTTTGCATCGGCGATTTTTCTGGGAAGGGCGTTGCGGCGGCTCTTTTGATGGCTAATTTTCAGGCGAACTTTCAAACACTCATTCGCAAGCGAATGGCCCTTGGGGAGTTCGTGACAGAAATCAACGATGCGGTTTTCCGTGTAACTGGTGGCGAGCGTTTTGTGACCTTTTTTGTGGCTGAGTACGATCTAAATTCTGGCGTACTCCACTACGTCAATGCGGGTCATCCGCCGGCAGCTTTAGTGACAGAAAGCGGGGTTAAGTTACTTACTGAAGGCACGCTCGTTTTAGGGTCTTTCCCTGATTTGCCGATGTTGGAGGTCGGGAAGGTGAACATCCCCGACCAGGCACTTATTGTGACCTATACGGATGGGCTAACCGACCTACAAAGCCCTGCTGGCGAGTACTTTGATGAGGGAATCCTCTACGAATTTGCTAGGCGGCAATATGGGCGTTCGGCTAAAGACTTCAACAGAGCCTTGCGTGCGAAGCTGGAAGACTTCCGAGGCAATACCGCTTTCCCTGATGATTTGACGGTCTTGAGCTGTCGTGTCTTCAATGGTTTAGTCGAGGAATAGGTTTAAGCTAATCGATTTGTGCCCAGTGAATATCGGAAAAACAGCCGCTGAGTCAACGAAACACCCTATATTGCCGTTGTAAGATTGTATCGTCTTCGGGTAGTTGCCAATAAGCTATCCGCCCAATTCGTCTATACATATATGAAAGATAAAAACCTAGCAGCAATTTTGGCTTTTTTCGGAGGCACTTTTGGCCTGCACCGCTTCTATTTGGGGCAGATCGGCCTAGGTATTCTCTACTGTATCTTCTTCCCGATAGCGGCAATGATTGGTGTTTTAGATGCCATCATTTTCCTTTCTATGAGCGAGGCGAGCTTTGATGATAAGTATAACCGAGACCTTGCAGGCCAGCCTAGAGGAACAACTGCAGCGCCCACGGGCAATTACTCCAAGGATCGTTATGAACGTTACCGGCAGCGGGAAGCACAGCGCAGAAGCGGTGCCCGCTCAGTGCCTAACCAAAGAAGTTCAACGGCAGCACCCCGAGCTAGCAACCGAGGGGTCGCAGACAGTCGAGTTAAGCAAAAAGTGCCTGCTCGGGGAAACGTCAATCGGGAAGCAGGTATTCGGTTTTACAAAGACTACGATTATGAGCGAGCGATCAAAGCTTTCGAGCTTTCCTTACAGGAAGAACCACGCGACATTGCCACACACTGGAATATCGCTTGCTGCTATAGCCTCACGGAAGATGCAGATAAAGCCATGTATCATCTAGACCGAGCCGTGGCACTTGGTTTTGATGATTTTGAGCGTATTCGCGAGCATGATGCGCTAGCTTACCTGCGCATTCAACCTGCTTATTTAAAGTTTGCGGAGAATGACTTCCGGCTCAGTCCTCTAGCAGCCCCGCCCGCCGGCGGAAAGGCCGTTGGAGATACCCTCAGCCCCATAGACGCTGAGCAAACAACCCAAAAAGCAGCCGCTCCGGCGGCCAATCTTGACCTACTGGAACAGCTCAGTCGCCTAGGCCAACTCCGAGAAAAAGGCTTACTTACCGAAGCTGAATTTGCTAGCCAAAAACGCAAACTCCTCGGCTAAGCCCCCCTCTATTTCGATCACCTTCTTGCACTGTACTACATTATGATCGCCGAAAATCTTATTTCCGAAGACGTTCTTCCTTTGCACATCACCGATACTGGCGATGAAGCACTTGGTCTAATGAGCGATTACTATCTACGCCATCTTCCCGTGGTGGAGAAAGGCGAGCTAGTCAGTATCTTATCCGAAAGCCAAATACTTGAAGGCGATTCTCTAGCGGCCATTAGCACCTATGCGCTACCCAGCCAGCCCGTATTCGTAAGTCAAAACGATCATTTGTATGACGTTATGCGCCTATTGGCTGCTCACAAACTCACTGCCATTCCCGTACTAGACGAAAATAGGCAATATAAAGGCTTAATCACCTTAGAAAAGCTGATCCGTTTCTTCGCCGAGAGTGGCTCCTTTCGCGAGCCTGGCAGCATCATCGTTTTTGAAATGGGCCGGCATGACTATAGCCTAGCAGAAATCGCCCGCATTGTGGAAGGAGAAGGTGCCGTTGTTTTATCTAGCTTCCTACAAACTTTCTCGGATACCAACCGTATCGAAGTAACCATCAAGCTCAATGCGCAGCAGATAGCCTCCATCCTAGCTACTTTCGAGCGTTTCAACTATCAAATAAAAGCTAGCTTCAACGAGATAGAACTACAAAATGTGCTCAAAGAGCGCTATGATAGCTTAATTGCCTACTTAAATATTTAAGTACTCGGCCAAAATTAATTATACCTTTTCACTCGCCATCTTTTGCTCCCAGCCAGCGTTAAAAAGCCACGTCTTAGCACCACGTCTTAGCACCACGTCTTAGCACCACTAAGCCTACGTTTTG
>DAINNZ010000094.1:0-15137 GCA_036735605.1 Lewinella sp.
GGGTTGCTCACCCCCGTTATCTCCACACTTGTCTGGTCGGAACAGCCATTTGCATCAGATACCGTCACTTCATACAGGCCGGCTCCGACGTTTGTCAATGACGCGTTGGTACTCCCGTTGCTCCAAAGGAAATCAAAGGGTGGGCTTCCGCCCAAAACGCCAATGGTAATATTCGTAGCTGGGTTTGAACAAGTGATTTCGGCGAATGATGGGGATATTTCAAGTGGCGGCGAAGCAAGGATTGAAAACGAATTGGTTCCCACACAACCGTTGGCATCCGTCACCGTCACTTGGTACTCCCCTGGCGCCAAGCCGCCAATGAACCCGGAAGTATCGCCGGAATCCCAGTCGAATGTCAGGGGTAGGTTGTTGCTGTTCACAGATAGGTTGATACTGCCTATTTCCTCCGAGGAACAATTTATATCCGTCACCAATCCATTCACGACCAGGGCATTCTCATTGATTTGAACAGGCAGCGGGTCGGAAATTTGGCATCCCCCGGCGGTTGTCATCATCACTTGATACACACCATCTGCTGCTGCGTCGGTGACAAGGAGGGGGTTCGACGTTGCGCCGGAAATAGCCACACCATCGAGGTACCATTGGTAGTCGGCGTTGGGGTCTCCGTTCAAAACCGCTATCGTCACGCCTTCGATGCAATCACCCGATGCTGCCACCTCTATCGGTTCGTCTTGCCCCGTCCCTTCGTCTGGCCCTGTAATGATCACTTCATCAATAAAATGATACTGATTTACGGGGTAGTCACCACAGGTCATGGCAATGCCGATGGCCGCATAGTCCGAACTCGGCACAAAGGTATGATCAACAAAAACCCAAGTGCCCTCACTGCCCGCCGATACGGGAATTTCTGTGATCAGTTCCCAGCCATAGTTCGTCATGCAATCATCGTCGCCCATCCAGAGGTTGGCGCAACTCATTTTTCCGTAAAGGGCCAAGGTGGTATTCAGCGTTGAAATGTACAATTGTTGTGCAGGCGTACCAAAACCCAGGTAAAAGCTGATTCCATGGGTTTCACCGCTGGTCATGGGGCTATTCAGGCAATTGACAAGGCTTTCATAGAATGGAAAGGGAGAGCCAAAGGATTGTGTAAATGTAGCAATGCCCATTACGCCATTGCCGGAGGGCATGGGTAAGGGAACAACTGGCGAAAACTCGTCGCCCATAAAACCACAGGTATGAAAATAGTCTGCTGAACCGGTAGGTGTCAGCCAGCCTTCCTCCAAACAATCAATCAACGTGCTGTAATTCCTGTCAGGAGGGCAGCAAGAATTGGATTCAAAACTTGACTCCAAAAGGATGGTACTAGCAGCACTGCACCCACAATCTGCTATGTCTTGAATGTCAATGAGGCCATCCCCATCGTCATCTATGCCATTGGCACAAAGTTCTTGGGCATGAATCGCTGCACAAAGCGCCATGCTTACAATTACGAGAAATGACTTTAAAAGGTTTGTATAATCGTTCATGATTATTTTTTCTTTGCAGGAATTCAAAACTGTCGAGGTGTTTGTTTCAAAACATGCTCAAATGTAGGCTGGTATCCTTGAGATGGCAAGTACAATCTTCTTTATAAATAAGGTTTCTATTTTTCTATGTTTCATTCTCTTTCCAGATGGCACTTTGTCAATTGGTTAAACCTCATAGAGGAGGGATGGCAGTGGTACTGACGAAGCGCGGCGTAGGTAGTGAGAGCATACAGCCCTACCCCGCAGGGGGCACCCCCAAATAAAAAAAGTAGTATTGATGACAGGAAAACAACAGCCGTTCTCACTATCCGTCCTTTCTTTTATGCCTTTGGGTTAGAATCCCCGTCGTTCGTTACCCCTCCTTTTTATTGGCCGAAGGCAGGGGCAAGGGTTTATTTATAGCGCAAGAGAATAGCCAATAAGGCTACATAGTCACCGCCCTAGCACCTGGGGCTCCCTAGCACCTGGGTTTCCCTAGCACCTGGGGCTCCCTAGCCGCTTATTCTGCGAAGGAGCTTGAGCCCTTGCGCCACAAAGAAAGTCTTGCCCCTGCATATTTGCCCAACTACTAAATCGACAAATTGTAGATTACAACTAATTCGGTAGTGAGAACTGCTGCCGAAGCTGCTTTGATATAAAAAATGAGAATTGTGGTAAAAACAATGTACTTTTGAAGATCATTAATAAGGATTCAATCTTATAAGCATGAAAACTGCCTCCACCTTTTTGTATGACTTGGTACACAGCCTGAGCAAATCGGAAAAGCGCTACATCAAAGTACAAGCAGGGGCAGGGGAAAAGGACTACCTGCAACTGATGGACGCCCTACTGGCCCAAAAGACGTTTGATGAGGCGCAGTTGATACAGGACAATAAGGAAGCGAACTTCGTCAGGCACCTCGCCGTCAATAAACAATACTTGTACGACTTGATACTGAGAAGGCTGACGCAATTTGGTCAGAAAAACTTAGAGAGCATCGTATTTGAGAAGATGGCAGCTACGAATATGCTGATCGAAAGGGGATTGGTTCGGGCGGCACAGCAAGAATTGAAAAAAGGGCAGGCCATAGCCGCCGATTACGAATTGTTTGAGCTGCAAATCATGCTGGCCAGCTTGGAAAAGCGATTGCGCTCGTTGCAACCCTTCAACAAGCAGGATGATGCGCGGATTGAGCAGATCTTCAACCAAGAGATGACGTGTCTGGAGCAACTGAAGAACACGATAGAATATGGGTACTTGGCGCAACAGGTGCTGCGATTTCAGGTGCAGTTCCAAAAAATCCAAACCGAGGAGCAGCGGCAATATTTGGACAGCCTTACGCAATCGCCCCAATTCCAATCGCTTGCTTTGGCGACCAACTTCAAGAGCAAGATTCATTTTTACCAGGCCAATGCAACCTATCAGTTTATCAGGGGCGATGTCAAAAAGGCGTATAACATCAATCGCGAATTTTTGGACTTGCTGGACGCGAACCCCCGTTTTTTGCCGCTTTATGCGGAACGCTACATCGCTACGTTGAACAATATGCTGATTGACAGTTTGGTGATCGGGGACTACGATGTGTTGAAGGAAGGCATCAATCGTTTGGTGATGACGCTGGAGCGGCCAGCGTTCAAATCCATAAAAGACATAGCGGCACGGGTGTTTCGGCAGCGGTATTTGCTGCTCATCAATTGGAGTATCGGCCAAAGGGATTTTGCCAAAGCGCTGGAGTGGATTCCGAAGATAGAAGAAGGGTTGGAGCAGTTTGGCAAGAAAATAGAAAAGCACCACCGCATCACGTTTTACTACCTGATTGCGTACTTGCTTTTTTTGAATGGCCAGTACGACCAGGCCCTCCGGTGGAACAACCTCATTCTGAATGATCTCAAGGAAGACGCCGTGAAAGAGATTTTCTACTTTGCCAGATCCTTAAATTTGCTGATTCACTACGAACTGGACAACTACGACTTGTTGGAATCGCTGCTGGCTTCCACGCCCAAATACTTGAAATCCAGAAGAACCCTCTACGCCACGGAGAAGGTGCTGTTTCGCTACCTCGGAAAGCTGCTGAACCGACCCGACAAGGCCGAAAAACAAAAATTGGCAGCCGATTTTAAAGCGGACATCAACCAACTCTTCCAGCAGCCTGCGGAAAAGCGGGTCTTCAATTATTTGGATTTGAGGGTATGGGGGTAGTGGCCTTTACTATTGAGCATAAGTGAAGAAAGCTAGTTAAGTAGAGCGTTCTGCTTACCTTTGAAAAAAATTACTATGCTTTCAGAAAGAGGCACTAAGGCGCAACACAATGCGCTACGACCAGATTTGGACTTGTATTTTCAGGCGGCTAAAAATACCTATCGGGCAGATAATCCTACTGGCAACCTATTATTAAACATAGCTGAGAATGGGCTTTGCCGATCTTTACTAGCTGAAAAATTAAGAGAACTTGCGGCGGCGGACTTGCCCGAATGGATTTTCAGCTACACCGATAGCAGGGGAAACACAGCATTCCGTGAGGTAATGAGTCGCTTCTTAGAAAAGCATTTTACTGAAGAAGCACTAGATGCGGATGCCTTAGCGATGGCAGCGGGTGCCACTGCCGTCGTGGAGCTGACAGCTTTCTGCCTCGGCAACCCGGGCGATGTAGCCTTAATTCCGTCCCCAGCCTACTCCGTCTATACACAAGATATAGGCATCAAGGCGGGTATGGAGAGAATAGATGTTCCGATGCGTGGTATTTTTGAAACCGCCGAGGCGTCGCTGGATATAAGTGCACTGGAGGCAGCTTGGCAGGCTTGTCGGCAGCAAGGTAAGCAGGTGGCTTGCCTGATACTCACCCACCCCAATAACCCCACAGGTCAAATTTATCGGGAAAGCAACTTACATAAATTAGCCGATTGGTGTATCAACCGAAAGATTCATCTGATTGTAAGTGAAATTTATGGCCTCTCTAGGCTAGACAGCCGTTTTCCTACCATTCAAAGCGATTATTTGGAAGCGATTCCTTTTCTATCTTTTCTTAAGATTATTCGGCAACGGCGCTCGCCTTATTTACATTGGTGGTACGCTTTGAGTAAGGATTTTGGGATGTCGGGCTTTCGGGTAGGTATGTTGTATTCCGAAAATCGCGGGCTGATTCGAGCCTTTGCCAATGCGAGTGCTCCACACATGATTTCCAATCATACCCAATGGTTGCTGACACGGCTGTTTGAAGAGGAGGCGTTTATAGCCGAATATATAGAAGAAAACCAGCGGCGACTCACAAAAAGCTATGCTTTAGTTGTACAGACCTTGCGCGAGGCAGGCATTACATTTGCGATAGCTTACGGCAGTTTATTCGTTTGGATCAATCTAAAGCCCTACCTGCGCGAGGACTCGGCAGAAGCAGAGTTAGTACTTTGGCGAAATATTTTCGACCACACTGGTGTTCTGCTCACGCCAGGCATCGGTGGTGGGCATCAAGGATTTGGCTATTTCAGAATTGTCTATACGGCCGTCTCTTTTGAGGAACTACAAGTAGCTATGCAAAGGCTAAAGAGCTATCTAAAAGCTTTTCGTTAGCGCGCTAGGCGCTATCAAAGGGCTTAAAAAGCGGCTCGGATTGTATCCGAGCCGCTTCGCTTAGGCATCGTCGCTATTCGTTTGTATTGAAGGCTGCAAAACGTTTAGTCTGTACTGACATACCAGCTGCTTTGATGCGTAGAATATACATCCCAGCTGGGTAGTTATGTAGTTGGATTCGGATAGGTTGTAAACTCAGTTCTTCTACCAAGAAGGCTTCTTGGTGAATTTTTCCGTTCATATCCAATACCTCAAAGGCTACACGCTTACCGACGAAAGCCGGTGCCTGCACCGCAACGAAAGCAGAGGCGGGATTGGGGAACAAGCGTAGGTCGAATGAAGGATCAAAACGATCCTTATGATCGTCAGCTATTTGAGAAAAGCCATCTTGTAGTTGTTGCTCTTGTCCTATACTCCCTTCCTCTTCTTCGCGTAATTTTATGCAAGGCACAGAAATAGAACAAGTAGTTTCACAGCCATTGACATCGCGTACTGTTAACAAGAAATTCTGAGTTTTATAGCCCGTCACATAAGTAATGGAAGCAGTACCTTGGCCATCGGTAATAAAGCCATCACAATCGATCATTTCCCAATGATAAGTATAGGGCGCAGTACCTACTTCTACGGTAGCCGTAAGCAGATTACCTACTGCATTACACAAACCAACCGCAGGCAGATCAATACTACAACTGAGGTCGTTTGTTCTATCAAAGATATTTTGAACATGTTCTGCTGTGTTCCCACATTGATCTACCGCTGTCCATGTACGGGTATAATGGGTATAAGCCTCCGTTTGTGCCACTATTGTTTGTGCGTAACTAAAGTCTTCCAGTGCACAATCAATAGGTAATACCCGTTCTACCACAGGCAGCGGCTCGCCGCAATATAAATTCACATCAGCTGGCGCAAAGATGAGTGCTGGCGCATAATCATCCACCACTTCCAAAAAGACCGCATACGAACTGCTGTTTCCACATAGATCGGTAGCTGTCCAAACCAAGTTATAGCGCTCTAAATAGCCGCTAGAGGAACAATCTCCTCCATCTTCCCAGTTGGTAATAAATTCTATATTGAGAGGTAGGTCGCAACTATTACTAGCTACTACGGAACCGGTGTTAAACCGAGCTAAATACCAAGATAAATTGAAACAATTTACCGATAAAGCTTGCCCCTGCCCTAGCTCCAACAGATCGGGGTGCACCACTTCGATAGTGGGTAATTGAGTTTGCTCGGGGTAAATCCGTTGCGTAGCTGTGGAAATATTCCCACAAGCATCGCTTGCGCTCCAATTTCTAACGACTACTGGCCCGCAAGCCCCTTCTTCCGTGAATTGCTCAAAGATGACTTCGAGGGTATCTGAACTACAAGCATCAATAGCAATTACCGATGGTAGCTCGGTAGCTAAACCACAAGCGTCTGCCGGAACTCCGTATAGCATAGGACCTTCTTGGTCGATGAAATAAACTTCCTGGAAAAAATCGGCTGAGTTGCCACAAGCATCGGTCAGCGTCCATTTACGCGTCATAGGATCTTCTTCTGCGCAATGTACCCTTCTTTCCGATAGATCTTCGAACTCAACGGAAATAGCTCCTTCGCTGTTATCCGTCACTTCCAACCAAGGAATGGTATCCGTACAACCTAAGGTAATCGAGGGAGCGGAAAGTACGCTAGGAGGCGTAGTATCTACGATTCTAAGCACATAATCTAGCTGTCCTTCTTTTCCGCATAGGTCGCGAGCCCAAATGTTCACAAGCACGCGATATAGGTAGCCATCTTCTAAGCAGTTGGCTTCTTCTGTATTTGCTACCTCAATGCGCACATCCACCAAGTCCTGACAACCATTTAAAGCCCTTATTTGCTCAGCTGATAAGCCAGTAACGCCATACGCTGCCCCAGCTACTGCCTCCATTTCTATCTCACTTCCAGCAGCTAAGCCCGATAGAGGGCCATCGGTGATCACCAACTCCAGCGCTTCATTGTTACCAAGATAAATATTTTGGGTTGCCACGCTACTGTTTCCGCATGCGTCTGTTGCTACCCATGTTCTGATTACATATTCGCCGCCTGTGGGGCAATTGATCAAATCGGAATCTGCCACGCTAAGTGTTGTATTGCTACAATCATCCACGGCGTAAACATTGCTAGGAATAGGTGGTAGGCTTGTTACACAAACATCCTCTGGCAGCACTAAACGACCCGCAGTTTGGCTGGGATGGTATGGATAGAGGGCAGGCTGCCAATTTGGGTGTCTATGCTTATTACGTACGCTTGCGAATGATTGATGGTAGCCGTAGGATTATCAAAGGGGAAGTGATGTTAATTAGATAAAAAACCTTACAAGATCTCCGCCACCGTAAAAATACTGCCGCCCACAAATACAATATCGTCTGCGGCCGCGCTAGCAATAGCTAGAGCATAGCCAGCGGCTACGCTGGAATAAACCTGCCCATGCAGGCCATAGGTGGCGGCGATAGCGGCCAAACTAGCAGCGTCTAGGCCGCGGGGAATATCGGCCTTCACGAAATAGTAGGTGGCTTGTGTTGGAAATAAGGGTAGGATGCCACTCAGCTCTTTATCATTTACCATCCCGAGCACGATATGCAGGCGGCGATGAGGTAGCTGTAATAGCCGCGCTAATACGATTTGCAAACCCCCTTCGTTATGGGCACTATCGAGTAGCACGAGGGGTTGTTGTTGCACGATTTGCCAGCGACCGATGAAATAGGTTTTGCTTTGGAGCTGCGCCCAGACTGGTCGTAGTTTGGTTAGGTCGAAAGTGTAACCGACACCAAGACGATGGAGCTCGTGTAATGCGGCCAAGGCCGTTTGCAGGTTCTCTGCTTGGAAAGGGCCGTGTAACTGTACGGATAGATCTGCGAAAACAGACTCCCCCGCCAAGCTAACAGAATAGGTACTTTGAGCTGCCGATTCGGCTACTAATTGGCAGTGCCATACCTGGTCGGCAAAAAGAATAGGTGCTCCTTCTACTTGGGCTTTTTGCAAGAATACTGCGGCCGTTTCGGCTTGTGTTTTACCGATTACTACCGGCCGATTGGCTTTGATAATACCCGCCTTTTCATAGGCGATGGCCGCTAGTGTGTCTCCTAAAAACTGGGTATGGTCTTTGCTGATATTCGTGATGACGCTCAGCAGTGGATCCACCACATTAGTACTATCCAAACGACCGCCCATGCCTACTTCTATGACGGCCCAATCAACTGCCTGACGAGCAAAATAGTCGAAGGCCATGGCCACCGTCAGCTCAAAAAAACTAGGCTGTATGCGATCGATTAAAGCCCCCAAACTGTCGGTACCTCCGGAGCTGTTTGGTTCCACACTTGCGCTTGGAGATACACTTGCGCCTGCATTTATGCCCGCCTGAGTAAGCGGATCGGCAGCCAGTTCATCCAAAGAATCGCTAGTGTTGGAGTCGCTGCGATCAGCCATAAGGGTAGGGCTGTTCACCTTAGCACGTAGCAAAAAATCCACGACGGCTTGCTCGGGTATAAGCGTTGCGTTGATCTTGATCCGCTCCCGAAAATCTTTGTAATGCGGGCTGGTATATAAGCCCACGCGGCTGCCATCGGCCTGTAAAGCAGCGGCGATGAGATGGGCGGTGCTCCCCTTTCCGTTGGTGCCGCCGATGTGAATGACGCGCAAACGCCGCTCCGGATTGCCCAGCGCCGCTAGTAAAGCCTGCGTATTGCCCAGGTCTTTTTTGAAAGCTGAAGCCCCTTGCCGCTGAAACATGGGCAGTTGAGTGTACAACCAGTCGAGGGCTGCTTGATAGGTCATATAAGCACTTGATTGCTACTAAAAAAGAACTAGGCGCTAGCCACTGCTTTCGCCTGGTACCAACTGTAAGCCCCAAAAAGCAAGGCAGTATAGAAGAGATCACCCAATAGGCTATTGAGTAAAAAAGGCAAAGCCGCCACATAGCTCATCCCCAACCCTCCCAGGTGGTTGGGGTAAAGCTGCATCGGATCGCTGTACCACACTAGGAAATTGGTAAGCAGATAGAAGAGAAATGTGCCCGCTAAAGTGACTGTAAAAATCCGTTTCGCCTCCATACCGCGGTCGCGTAGAAAATACCAGCCTAGTAGCACCACTGCTAAAAAGCCCAAATAAGTACCCGTATTTACAGCCCAAGTGAAGCCACTTTGGTACTCGGCATATACTACATTATTTAAGACCAAATCGCTCAAATACAAGGCTGCCAATGGCAGTAGTAAAGCCTGCGGAAAGGAACGAAGGGTGGCAGCTCCTAGCAGTGCCATCGCCCCCAGCGGCGTAAAATTAGGTGGGTGGGGCAGCAAACGACTCATCGCCGCTGTAAGAACCAACACTAAAATGGCTATTAACTGACTAGAAAAACGAAGCTTGCTACGCATATCTCTGGATTTAAGCACTTTTACTATTTACCGCACAAAGATACAACAGAAAAGCGGAATAGGGATGGTGTAGAAGCATCTTGGTATTGGCATACATGCAGGGGCAAGTGTTTGCCTTGTAGCGCAAGCGTTCCTGCCAATCAGCCTTCCAACCGCTGCCCGCTAAAGAAGAAGCTTACGGTTCCTAACGCCTCAACACCACATCGCCTTTTTGCGTTACTACCCGCCCGTCGGACAACCTAGCACGGAAGTAGTAGATAAATACAGCCGGATTGAGGGCTTGGCCTCGGTGTACGCCATTCCACCCTATTACAGGGTTATTAGGGTCATAATCGCTAGCTTCATAGACTTGCTCTCCCCAGCGGTCGAATATTTGCAACAGTTCGATGCGCTCCACACCTGGGCCAGCAAAGAGCCGGAACAAATCATTAGCCCCGTCTGCATTCGGGCTGAAGATATTGGGTGCGTAAATGGGCACACGCCGATCTACCGTTATCAGCACCTCTCCACTGACCCTACAGCCACTACTGTCTTGTAAAACGACGGTATATTGGGTGCTTTCCAAAGGCCGTACAAAAGTTCCGAGTGCAGCAGGGCTAGCCACACTACTACTAGGCTGCCAAAGGATACTATCGGGCCTAAAATCGGTTTGCACCAACAAGAACACACTATCGCCTAAGCGAATAGTAGCGTCTTCGGGCATGATGATGCGGGGGTCTTGGCCTTCGGGCACTAGGAGGCTAATTTCTGTTCTGCAATCTAACACGTCTTGTATGTGTAAGCGGTAGCTACCGGGGGCTAGTGCTTGGCTGAAGGGGAAACTGCTGATTGGCTGAAAGAAAGTCCCATCGGTACTCCATTCATAAGGCGGGGTGCCGCCTCGAATGCTGTCGAAACGCAATTGCCCGCTCAGATCGTTACAGCCTGGCGCCGTGACAGAGGTGCTCAGTAAAATCGGCGGGGGTTCCTGAATTGTAGCCGCTAAGTTGAGACTACAATTAGCAGCGTCGGTTAGGCTCACGCTGTAATTACCCGGTGGTAAGCCACCAATGCGATCCACGGCGGTGCCGTTGTTCCAAAGAATGGTGTAGGGTGCTTGACCTTCTAAAATGTTGAGGCGTAAACCGCCATCAGCCGCCCCATTACAACTGATCTGGTAAATATCATTGTTGCGATCAGCTACCAACTCGCCTGTTAGCCTGCTAACGTTCACAACGGCATCCCCCATACTACGTACTGGGCAAGGACTCCCCGATGTAGCCGCAGCGATGGTGTAGGTAACGTTGTTTTGTGGCATAATCGGGAAGCGATCCGCATTACTAATACCTGTTAGTGTAAAGGCGGTGCCATCGTTGCCTTGCAATACCAAGTCCACCGTTCCAGTGCCACTAAGCTCGAATGACAGTTCCGTCGTGTCGCCCAAACAGATACTATTATCGCCACGCAGCGAAACCTCCGGACTAGTGAGGAAATTAACCGTTACCGCTAAAAGGGAATCGCAACCTTGCGCAGCAGCTCCTTCTAGAACGATAATCCCCGACGGATTCTCAAAAGTGAATAGCTGGCTCTGCACCATAACCTCTTCGCCTCTGCAAGCCGTTAGGTTTTGTAAGCCAACACTAACAGGGTAAAAATCGAGTATCACATATACCAAGCTATCGCAGCCATTGGTATTGGTCAAGCCTGTTTGGATGAGGCCTTCCGGGTTCATCGGCGTAAGTGTAGTGCCATTGATCGTTAAGCTATCTCCAGCACAGAGCGTAAGCCGACTAGTATCCACCACAAGGGGAAAGAAATCGAGGCGAATATACAGCGAGCTATCGCAGCCTGAGTTATTCAGTAGCCCGGTATTTACCAGCCCCTCCGGATTAGTAGCTGAGAAGGTTTCGCCGAACAAGGTAATACTATCGCCTTGACAAAGCGATAAAGCGGTAGTATCCACACTGGCCATAGCAGAAAAATCTAGCGCAACTTCATACCACTCGCCACAGGTAGCAGAAGGTACAAAGAAGGTATCGGCCGGAAAAGCAGCACTGAACAAACGACCTGCGATCCTGAGCGTATCCGTACTACAAAGCCGATCTGTACGAACAAGGGTGTCGGGGTAATGAATTACAATATCTCGCCTATCGCTGATGACAGCCCCACAAGTAAGACTATCGGCAAAAGCAATAAGTTCGATTTGCAATAAGCCACCCAAAATCGTATCACTGCCGAAAAATAGCGTCGTATCATTACCCAAGCCCGTATATTGCACCAAGCCGCCAGGATTAGTACGAATATCGGCTGTAAAAGGAGCCGGACCGGTAAAGGACAGGCTTAGACTGATGGGCTCCCCAAAACAAACCGCGCCCCCATCGCTGATGCTCAGGCTGGGTTCGTTATCGATTTGTTCTACGAGGATGTTATTAAGGCTATCCGAACAGCCATTCGCATCGGTAACCGTAACGGCATAAATACCTGCTGCCACTTGTGGATCTTCTTGCCCATTTAAACTATCCACACTCCAGTTGTAAGTAATTGGGCTACTAGCATTACTCAATTGGAGGTCTATTTGCCCTAGCCCCCTGCAATCGGCAGGAATGGTGGTAGCATTCAGGCTGAGGCTACAAGCTCCTTGGTTAATCGTGAAACTACATTCCTCCGTTGCACAGCCGTCGGCATCCGTTACTTGAATCAAATAGCCCCCGCCTAGCAAGCCATCTAGGCTTACAGTACCTGCCACTGTGACAATAAAAGAACTATCGATAGGGCCAAAAATTTGCACCGTATAGGGAGCCTGCCCACCGCTAACGTTTAGGCTCGCTTGCCCATCGGCTACGCCAGGTAAAGAAGCGTCGGCTACAGCAGCACAACCAAGCACCGGTGCGCTGCTAGCTTGTAATATTTCAAAAGATTGTGCCGTCGTACATTGGTTGCTATCTTGCACCACCAACACATAAACACCTGCTGGAATCCCTTCCAAGACATTCGTATCAGGCTGGAGAGGACTCCACTCGTAGCTGTAAGGAGCTGTACCATTATTGACGTTCACTTCAATCCGTCCGGTACTATCGCCAAAGCAAGCTACAGCCGTGATAGTAGGCGTAAGGAAGATATTCGGGCATGCAGGTTCAAATATCTGAAAGCTACAAGTATCGCGGCAGCCATTAGCATCCACTAAGATGAAGTTGTAATCTCGAACCGCCCCAGAGCGACCATCTAGTCCACTCACAACTATGGTATCGTTGTTCACCACAATGGTGTCGTTTACAGCTACGGTAGGCGTTACAAACCGTTGGTTGATAAGCTGATAAGGAGCCGTACCACCCACTATTACTGCCTGCGCACTGCCATTACTAGCGTTTGGCTGCGTAACGTCACTGAGCACACTGCAACTAAGTGCCAAGCTAGCGGGCTCTGTAATGGTAATGGGCCCGATGGGGAAAGTACAGCCCGCCGCATCCGTTAAAACAGCTGTGTAAGTGCCCGGGCCTACAATACCCAAAATATCTTGTTGCCCATCAAAGGCATCAAAGTTCCAATCC
Source organism: Lewinella sp. (assembly GCA_036735605.1). Lineage (GTDB taxonomy): Bacteria > Bacteroidota > Bacteroidia > Chitinophagales > Saprospiraceae > Neolewinella. Next base: position 12,949 of record DAINNZ010000094.1, read on the forward strand.
ACAAAAACAGCCCCATTATTCCCCGAAATATCTAGCCGAATGGAAGCGTCCGCAGCACCATTACAACTAATAGGTAAAATCGTCACCTGCGCTTGCAGCGGGCAGCCCGCAGAAGCGATGCTAAACTGGCAAATCTCGCGGCAGCCATTGGCATCCGTCACCACTACCTCATATACACCTACGGCTAGGTTAGAGAGGATCACCGACCCAGTTGTTGCTATTTGGCTCGTATCGGCGTTACCACCCAAGCGTAGGATCAATTCGTAGGGTGCCGTACCACCCACTATATTTACACTACCCGATCCATCGGTAGCTAAAGGTGCAGAGGCCGTATTAACAGCTTGGCAACTCAGTTCTAAACTATCCGGCTGGGTAATAGTAAACGTTCGGATTTCAGAACAAGCAGCGCCGTCTAAAATCGTGACAGAATAAGTGCCCGTATCTAATCCCATTAGCGTAGTATTCCCATCGTACAGGGGGTTGCCCCAATCGAAATTGAGTGGATTGTTATTGCCGCTTACCATTAGGCTGATGCTGCCGTCGGCAGCTCCTGCGCAAGTGATTGGGCTAAGGGTTGAAGTGATAGTTAAAGCACAACCTTGGGCAGAAATAACAAAATCACAGCTAGCCTCACAGCCAAAAGCATCCCGCAAAATTGCTTGGTACATACCTGGCAAAAGCTGACTTACATCCAGAAAAAGCCCATTCAGCCCACTCATTACGCTATCCGTAGGGCCGCTGAGCGTCAGCGTATAGTCCCCTCTGCCGCCATCCATCACGAAGGTAGCAATACCATCTGCCATGCCCGCCCCCGAAGCTGGATTGAGTTCACCACAAAGTAAAGTTAATGTATCTGAAGGCTCCGTAAAAGTGGCTCCATCTAGTGCTCGCCAACAAACGGTGTTGGCACCTAAGTCCGTGACCGTTACACCGTAGGTGCCTGCACCTACTAAAGCCACGCTTTGGTTATCAAAACCAGGAATACTCCACTCGATCGTCACCGGCCCGATGGTGTCTGAGATGATGACGATAAACTGCCCATCATTCGCACCAGCACAAGTGATGCCTACTACCGAGTCTCGGACCATCAAATTACAGCCTCCAGCCTGGATGCCTACTGTGAACATACAGCTAGCCGGACAGCCATTGGCGTCTTCTATTGTTACCGTATAGTCGCCCGGTAAAAGGCCGCTAATGGTCTGCAAGCCACTAACGCCCGTGAGAGCCGAAGGACTATTGCCAGAAATGAGCACATCATAAGGGCCATTGCCGCCGCCTACATCGATCGTGGCTTGGCCATCACTGTTAGCCACACCGGTGGCGTCTTGCACAAGCGAACAATTTACTACAATAGGACTTATATCCGATAAAACGATAGCAGTCGGAGTGAGTATTGGGCAACTAGGATTCCCTAAATCGGTGATAGTGACCGTATAAGTACCTGCCATTGCATTCACCACATTCAAGGTGTTCCCAAAACTAGCATCACTCCATTGTATGTCTAAAGGCCCTACTACAGCTCCAAGCGTTAGGGTGATGCTACCCGTATTACCGCCTTCGCAGAGCGGTGAGCCTAACTCTACATCTACCAAAGAGAAACAAAGTGGAGAATCTGCATCAATTACAAACGTACAGTTGGCAGCCCATACACAATTATTGGCGTCCCGAATACTCGTAATCGTATAGGTGCCAGGCAACAAATTTTCCAGCAATACATCTGGCCCCATCCCGCTGGCTGTGCCTGAGCTGCCTGCGCCATCTTGGTAGGTAATAATATAAGGTGCTAACCCTCCTGTGACGCGCACACTTCCTATACCGTCGGCAACTCCCACGCCAGAAGCGTTTTGAATGGCCGTGCAAGAAACGAGGCTGATCGCATTAGGCTCATCCACAAAGTAAGTAACATTCGTTTCACAACCTGCCCCATCCAATACCGTCACGCCATAGTTGCCACTAGCCAGCCCCGTTCGGTCTTCGTCGTTAATGAAAGGATTGTCACTCCACTGCACACTGAAAGGCTCCGTGCCGAGGATCGTTAAATCAATGGCTCCACTAGCTTGGCCTTGACAACTAGCATCGGTGATGTCGGCTGTTACTGTAGGGCCTGCGACGCCAATGGTTATGATAAAAGAAACCTCGTCCTCACAGCCCGGCACACCATCATAGGCATAAAGAGTAGTGCTGCTACT
>DAINNZ010000095.1:0-15089 GCA_036735605.1 Lewinella sp.
CTGTAGGTCGCTACGATTACTTTGGTATTGGTGGCACTTTTTGGGGCGATCGGGTAGGCGAAGCAGATTTTGCCACTACTACCGGTAAACTATCCGCTAGCTATTCCAAAAAAATGGGGGGCAACCGCAAATTTGGCAACTACTTAGTGGTGGGTGCCGAAGGCGGAATGGCGCAGCGTAGCTTGAATTTCCTAGCCCTTCGTTGGGGCACCCAGCACGATGGGCTCGGCGGATTTGACCCTAACGCGGTTAGTGGCGAGAACTTCGATAGAGACCAATTCCTCTTTGCCGACATGGCAGCAGGCCTACTCTGGTTTATGGTTTTTGATGAGAATAACTCCTTTTATATTGGCGGTGCTTTCCACCACTTGAACCGAGCCGACCAAAGCTTCTCTTCCGAAGCACAAGATTTACTCTATAGCCGCTATACCGTACACGCTGGTGGAGAGTTCATGATGGGCTCCCGTTTTGGTCTTGTCCCTGGGGTAATCGTGATGTCACAAGGCCCTAGCTTCCAAGTAAACGCAGGTACTAGCTTAAAATTTCTCCTGAATGGAGGCAGAAACAGTGCAACGCAAGCTTTCCAAGTAGGCGTATGGTCTAGGGTCTCCAACCAAGTAGAAAGCGGTGTATTGAACGATGCCCTTATCCTCAGCACCCGCTTCGATTACGACAACTTCACACTTGGCTTTAGCTACGATCTCAATGTGAGTCCTTTACAAGATGCGACCAACAACAACGGTGGCTTCGAGCTGGCCTTACAGTATAAAATCTGTGGTCAGCAACGTCGAGGTGTTTACTGCCCCACTTTCTAAGCGGTTCGCAAAACCACCTTGTTCTACTCACTCCACTATATCGGCCACCAAAGTTAGCTAGCTTTGGTGGCTGCCGTTTTTTCCAGTATTATCAATCCATAAAGCAGCTACATTATGTTCGGATCCAGCAACAAAGACGCTAATAAAATAGATACTAGCAAAGACAACAAGAACGCGCCTCCTAGCCGTGGTCTTAATACGGTTAATGAAGGTACCACCGTTACAGGCGATCTCAAAGCCGAAAGCGATATCCGCGTGGATGGCACCATTAAAGGTAATCTCGATTGCGAAGCCAAGGTGATCATCGGCCCTAAAGGGATGATCGAAGGCGAAGTGAAATGCGAAAGTGCCGTAATCGAAGGAGAGTTTCATGGCAAACTGTTCGTGAAGGATATGCTAACCGTTAAAGAAACGGCTAAAATAACGGGCGATGTGGTGACCCGCAAAGTTGCCATGATGGCTGGTTGCGACTTTGAAGGCACCGTCACAACCCGTGGTACAGCACCCCTCAAAACCAACGATAAGGTAGCTGCCCTCAAGCAAAAAGAAGGTGTCTAAACCCACCGAAAGCAAGCCGCCAACTACCTCCCCGACTGAGCAGCCAGCGGTTGATCCAAGTGCCGCCCAGCCCCCCCCCGCCCAAGAAGGTAAGAACGTTCGGCGGCGCTTACCCACCAACCATAGCTACATGAAATACACCGGGATGGCCTTCCAAATGGCAGCGGCCATCCTCTTCGGGCTTTTCCTAGGGCGCTATTTCGACGCTTGGTTACAAACTGAGCCAGCACTCACCCTGGTCGGTTGCTTACTAGGAGTTTTTGCTGGGCTTTATATTGCACTCAAGGATTTTTTATAAATGCAGCACAAACAATTCTGGCAGCTCTTAGCAGCCGTTTCCTTGGCTACGCTAGCAATCAGCACGGCCTTACACGCCTTACCTAAGCTGTTTCCGCACTGGCCACTTTCCCTACTGGCACTTTTCATTTTCACCTTGCTCAGCATACTCATTTTCTTCCTTGGTAAGCGAGCAGCCACGGCTAGCAATAAGCATTTGTTCACTAACCTAGTAATGGGTTTCACGCTGGTTAAAATGCTGCTTTCTGGTATGCTCGTGGTGGCCTACACCTTACTAAGCGTGCCTACGAACAAACTTTTCGTGCTTCCCTTCTTCCTCATCTACGCCATCTATACTGGCTTAGAAGTTTATGTGATGGTGAAATTGGCGCGACAAACCGCTCCTAGTAAAACGGAATAACGATGCTACGCAACAATAGACTTATTTTCGTTTTCGGCGGGCTTTCCCTGCTGCTCGGCTGGCTTTTCTTTCAAACAGCAGGAGCGCGAGCCCCCCAAGACCTCCACCCCTCCCTTGATTCTTCCCCAAGCGCTTCTTCGAGCCAAGTGGCTGGAGCACTACCAAAGCAGCCCGCTGCTAAGATCGTTTCTGATTCCCTGCCCCCAAAGGTACCGACCGAGGTGACTACCGCTGCGAATTGGCAAGATCGGCTTCACCCCCGTTACCTCCAAGGCCGCTTTGAGGCCAAGGAGCACCCCGACTTTGTTGCCGTGCCCGCCGCACTTACTGATGGCGATGGAACTTACTACCTACACAGGGAAGCTTTTGTTGCCTTTGAAAAAATGCACCAAGCTGCTGCTCGGGAGGGGATTCACCTTTTCATCGTTTCTGCTTTCCGCAATTTCGAGCGGCAAAAAAAGATATGGGAGGCGAAGTGGAACGGGCACCGCCCGCTAGAAGGCAAGGAGCTCGCCCCAAAAGCATACCCCGAGCCGAGCGATAGAGCCTTGGCTATCTTGCGTTATAGTTCTATGCCTGGCACTAGCCGCCATCATTGGGGCAGCGATCTGGATTTAAATCAGCTCAACAACACCTATTTTGAAGCAGGCGAAGGGAAAAAAATATACGCCTGGCTGCTGCGCCATGCTGCCAACTATGGCTTTTGCCAGCCCTATACCCCGCTAGGCACCGAGCGGCCTCATGGCTACCAAGAAGAGCGATGGCACTGGAGCTATATGCCCATCGCGCAGCCGTTGACCCAATTTGCGGCAGAGCACCTAACCTATGAGCAGCTAACAGGCTTTCAAGGAGCTGAAGTGGCTCAAAACCTACAAGTGATCGAACGCTATGTTTTGGGTGTGAATACGGCTTGCCAGTAAAACCTAGGCTAGGCAGAGGAATGCTTAGGTCTTGTCTTGCGCCTACCAATAAGCCTTGCCCCCGCAGAACTGCCAACTTAATAAAACCTGAGCGGGAAAACACTTTAGGCTATGGAACATAGGCATAGCCACATCGTGTTATAGTTCATTTTATTGGCTCTACAAACGCCTACGAATTGGGCAAAATGCAGGGGCAAAGGTGGCCTTGTAGCGCAAGTGTAAATAGGCGGAAGCTTCTGGCCAACGGGCTTTAAATTCTAGGGCCTACCAATGCAGCACAGATAATCCCGGTGGCAACGGCAGCGTTTAGGGATTCGGCCTGGCGGTTGGCTGCGCGGGGAATATAAAGGTAGTCATTGACGAAAGTGCGAGTTTCGGGGCGGATGCCTTGGCCTTCGTTCCCAATCACTAATAAGCCAGCTTGGGGCGGAGTGAAAGTGAAAACGTTGTGGCCTGCCAGATCGGCGGCTAGCACAGCCAGCTTCGTCTCCGGTCGAATTAACGCCTCCAATGGTTGCTCTTGGTAGTTGAGGCGCAAAAAAGTGCCCATGCTTGCTTGAATACTCTTGCTACTATAGGCATCGGCTGTGCCGGGGCCTGCAAACACCTGCTGTAGGCCAAACCAATCGGCGATCCGTAAGATAGCCCCCAGATTGGCCGGGGATTGAATACCATCCAAATAAAGGCTCCAGCCAGCACCTAAATCGGGTAAAGCAGCGTTAGTAGAGGGTAAAGTCACCACGGCGAGCACCTGGTTCGGTGTGCTAAGCTGCGAAATCCGTTGCAGTTCTTTTTCCGAAACGGCTGTAAAGGGGATTCCTCGCCCGCTAGGATGTAACAACTGTTCCTGACCTGAAGCGGCAGTAGTTAGTGCCCAGCCTATATCTGCCACGGTAAGCGGCCACGAAGGCAAGCCATACAACTGTTCCACTTGGAAACGCTCTTGTGAAAGCAATTCACGGATAATCTTCACCCCTTCCACCGTGAATTTGTGGTAGCTTTGCCTGAACTTTTTTTGAGACAGACTACTTATGAACTTGATGTTGGAATGGCTAAGTGGCATATATAAAAATCAGGGGCGCAGCTGCGGTAGCTGTGTACTTTTGCTCTTTGCGCTACTTTCTTCCTGCAATAGTAGTAAATATCTATCGGATGAGCAGTATTTACTCAAAAGTCAACAGATAAAATTACTCGATGCCAAGCAAATAGCCGACCAAGGCGACCTGCGCTATGAGTTATTGCGCCTAAGTGAGCAGCAGCCCCCCTCGAAGTTCCTTTTCCTCTTTCCGCGCACCTACTTCTATTTGGCCAACAACAAAGCGGGCGATACTACCGGCTTAGACAAAGTGCTGCGCAATACCTTTGGTGCGCCGCCCGTGTTCTACGATGAAGCCGTGGCAGACAGAGCGGCAGAGAACATGAAGACCTACCTACAATATCTAGGCTACCTAGAGGCGGAGGTGTATCACGAGGTCAACCGACAAGGCAATGCAGCCAAGCTCACCTACTATGCGCGCCCAGAGCAGCAAACGATCATCCGGCAGCTGCATTACCAAAGTAGCCAAGCAGCCATTGATAGCTTGCTACAAGTTGTAAAAACCACTAGCCTGCTAGCCGTGGGCCAACCCTTAGATGTAAACGTGCTAAGTAAAGAACGTGATCGGGTGGTTAATTTTTTGCGCAACCAAGGCTACGCTTATATTAACACAGCCGCTTTTGACCAGTTGGAGGTGGATACTTTTGGGCTACGTAACGAAGCCGACATCTACCTACGGCTACTGCCTCCTAAAGGGGCAAAGGAATACACCCGCTACCGCATTGGTAAAGTAGAGGTATATCCTGACTACAGCCTCTCGGCAGAGGTGGCGGAATTACCAGACAGTATCCAGAATTTAAGTAGCCCCCCTTTCGATACGATCGTTGAAGGCATCCATTTTAGCTACCAAAAAGGTTTTATTGAACTAAATCCGGCAACACTTTTAGACAATATTTTCCTGCGGCCAGGGGAATACTTCAGCATTGATAAGTACAACCAGAGCAACACCCAATTGGGGCAATTGGGTTTATTTAATTTTGTGAGGATCAGTCCCAAAGAAGATTCCTTGGGTCGTGATCTACTACACTATGTGATCCAACTGCCCGCCAAGCAAAAAATCGAGTTAGCAACTAGTTTAGATGTCAGCTACACCAACCGAGCCACTACGGGTGCTGATAACTTAATAGGCTTTGGTTTAAACCCAAGCTTTACCAACCGAAATTTATTTGGTGGTGCGCAGTTGTTAGTAGTCAACCTCAATGCTAGCTTAGAGATAGACCCTAATACCGGCTCAGATACGGGCCCTGATGTAGGGCGCCCCAACCGTTTTTTCAATACGCTCGATTTGGGTGCGGATGCTAGTATTTACCTGCCGCGCTTTCGCGATTTGTTGGGCGTCTATGGGCTGAGCAAAGGTTTGCTTAGTAAAAATTTCTATCAAAACCTTCAGAGCAAGGCTAATACGCGCTTTAGTGTGGGCTTCGAGCGGCTGCTGATACGCGATTTTTACGCCTTTACGCAGGCCAACGCACGCTTTGGCTACAACCTCAATCCATCGGCAGTTCATCGCTACACCATTAACCATGCAGCACTCGATCTGCTGCGGCCCACGATAGAACCGCTTTTTCAGGAAAGACTAGACAATAACGAGTTCTTGCGACGCAGTTTTGGGCAGCAATATTTCGTAAGTTTATTGTTCCGCGACCTCAACTACCAACGCTTGGGCCGCACCGATCGCCGCGGGCGGTCGTTGAATTTTACAGGCTATATAGAAGCTAGCGGTTGGGAGTTGGGAGCGATCAATAGTATCTTCAAATCAAAAGAAAGACCGGCCGGCCTGCTAGACAGTAGCAATAACTTGGCGCAGTATCTTCGGCTTCGGCTAGACAGCCGGTTTTATAAAAAGTATAGTGATCAAAGCAGCTTTGCTTCTCGGTTTATGTTCAGTATTGCTCGTCCTTTTGGCAACGATAAAGACGTACCCTACGTTAAGCAATTTTCGGTAGGGGGTGCTAATAGTATGCGTGCTTGGGCACCTCGAGGACTGGGACCTGGAGGGCACCTCGACTCGCTCAGCTTACCGGGCAACCGAGGTAGCAATTTTTTACTTTACCAAACAGGTGATTTACATGTGGAACTGAACCTAGAGTACCGTTACAAGCTGTTTAGCTTTGTAAAGGGAGCTCTTTTTCTGGATATTGGGAATGTATGGACCTTAGATCGAGATGCGGAGCGCTGCGGCTCTCAGTTTCGCTTCTCGGCCACCAGCTACGAATGTGGTGGAGGCACCTTTTTTCATCAGCCTTTCTACAAGCAGCTCGCCGTTGGGGCTGGTACTGGGCTACGCATGGATTTGTCTTACTTCATTTTCAGGCTAGACGTTAGTGTGCCACTGCGTTTCAATTACCCATCGGAAAGGCCTGCTGATCTTCCAAAAATACCTGAAAATCTTTATTGGAACCGCTTTTCGAGCCGCAGTGTGGCCCAATCGATGGTGTGGCAATTAGGTTTGGGCTATCCCTTCTAGGGCGGGGGAGCCCTTAACTAAATTTTGGCAGCCAACAAGGCACTTCTTTTCGATAGTTCACATAAGCATTACCAAAGCGAGCGCTCAGGTCTTTTTCTTCCAATGGCCGAACGAGATAGTGCCACAAAAGTGCGCCAATGATCGCATACAGAACCGTCAAAAAAGACCCACTGAGCACCCCTACACTAACACCTTGGCCGATACCTGCCACGGCCATTGGGTTCCTTATCATTTTATAAGGCCCTTGAATCACGAGTTGGTTAGGGCAATCGATTGGCAAAGGGGTTCCTTTGCCCAGCCAACTCATGGTGTAGCCACTGTAGAGCCCTAGTAGGCTGAATAAGCCGAATAAGCTCCAGCCTAGCAATGGTTTAGGCGTGAAGCCTTGAATGGCTAGGGTAGTTTCTAGGGCGAAGATTATTTTCGGAAACAGATAGAGGAAAAACAGCCAAAAAACTGCCGTTTGCAGCCATGTTTTGCTTAAATTCCAAGCCTTGCTGCTGCTTCTGGCGGGCTTAAAAACAGTATTTATAGGTAATGGCATAGCTCTTGTATTTTTCAATTTCCTATCAAATATTGGTACTTTTGCGCTACCGAATTGGCCCTTGCCCCTGCACGGCGTGCCCGCCTGCCCGTATGGAGCTTTAGACAAGGCGAGCGAAGCGGCAGCTAAAAAGCGATACTTCGCAGATTGTAACGAATAAGCTGGTAAACGGTTGTAGAGATGCAACCCTTGTGAACGCCCTTCGTCTTTTGGTAGTAAATAGGCAGTAATCATTACGGCTTGTAAACTTCAAAGATTATGGGTCAGACCCCCATCATACGAACTATGACGAATGCTGACGACTACCGCGATACCCACCGCGACTTAGTGCTGGGCTGTTGCCAAGGCGACCGCCAGGCACAGGCTGCTTTGTACCGCCACTACGCCCGCCCGATGTATAACCTAGCGATCCGGATGCTAGGCAATATGCACGACGCGGAAGATGTGCTACAAGTAGCCTTTGTGGATATATTCAGGCGAATAGACACTTTCAAATTTGAATCTTCTATTAGTGCGTGGATCAAGCGCATCACGATCAATCGCTGCATCGATCATTTGAAAAAGCAGCGTTTGCTAACACAGGAACTGGAGCCGCAGCATCATTTCATTAGCGAGGAAGCGGCGGAAACGGATGCGGCGCCCACCTATACCGTAGAGGGTATTAAAAAGGCGATGGAGCGGCTACCTGATGGTTATCGTGTGGTGTTGAGCTTATACCTTTTTGAAGGCTACGACCATGAGGAAATTGGTAGTATCTTGGGCATAAGTAGTTCTACGAGCAAGTCGCAGTATCACCGTGCCAAAAAACGTTTACAAGATGTGTTGCGCGCTACTATTTAATTATTGTTACTCCATTGGTTTCGGGCTAGTTCTCCCGACCAATACCCAGTAGGTATGACCGTAGGCCATTTGGGCAATGCCTAAACTACTTCATTCAAAATATATCATTGTATGTCATTAGAAAACTTCATCCAAGAAAACCGCCCAGCTTTTGAGCAGGATCAACCTAGCCCGAGCATTTGGGAAAAGATAGCTATTCACCTTGATGAGGTGCCGCCTCTTGATCAGCAGGATAAGAGCCCAGCACTTGGCGGCGATGCGTTGGAAGCCTATGTGCGTGGGCAGCGAGCTGCTTTTGACACGTCGATACCGCCTTCCGATTTAGAAGCCGCTCTCTTTGATCGGCTGGAAAAAAAGCCAGGCTCTTCCGCTTCGTCTTTAGGTCTGTTCAGGGTGCTGCGCCCTTGGATTTTGCGAGTAGCTGCTGTACTTCTGTTGTTAGGTAGTGGCTGGTGGGCCGGCCGTTATATTGGCCATCCACTCACCCAGCAGGATCCACTAGCCACCATTCGTAGCAGCCACCCCGACTTCCCAGAAACGGCCGCCTACTACCAGCAGCGCATCGACGAGCTCAGCAGCTTGGTGTATGAAAAAAACCCCGACCCGCGCTTAGCTGCTGATCTAGCAGCTATGGATCAGGCCATGGAGGAGCTACGGCGAGAACTACCTCAAGTGCCCCGCGAACAACAAGCAGCCACCGTGGCGGAGCTGATTAAAACCTATCGTATCAAACTACAAATTTTACAAAACATCCTTGCCTTACTACCTGATGAAAAAGGAAATGGCATCAACCAACCACAACATGAAAACGATGAAATTTAACATCTTTCTACTTTCTATACTAGGCCTTTGTTGGCCGCTGCTAGCTTCGGCTACACAGGCCCCTGAAGAAGAGTTCATTCGAACAATTGATAAAAACTACCCGCTTAGTGCGGGTGGCTTAGTGGAGTTAGCCAACCAATATGGGCGCATCGATATCCGAAGCTGGGATAAAAACGAAGTGGCCATTAAAGTGCGCATCGTGGTGCAAGCTGGCTCCCAAAAAGAAGCCGAAACCATCTTCGATCGGATTCAAGTAAGCTTTTCCAATACTTCTCAAACGGTAAGAGCACAAACAGATATTAGCAGCAGCAGTAGCCGTAGTTGGTGGGGTTGGGGTTCGGGTAGTGGTTCTAATAGCAACGACTTCAAAATCTACTACGAAGTGCGAATGCCTGCAAAAGCTAAGCTTTACACACAAGCGCGCTACTGCGATGTGGCCGCCGATGTGCTACGAGCTAGCAGCACCTTCGATGTAAAGTACGGTAAGCTAAAAGTGGAAAGCCTCTACGACAAAAGCGACATAACCGTAGCTTATGGTGACATCGACTTGCAGAATGCTGCTGCTGCGCAAATCAACCTCAGCTATGGAAACCTGAAACTAAATACTGCCACGGATTTAAATCTCTATGCTCGCTACTCCGAAGTGCAGGTAATCGGGAAAGTGGTTAATTTTCAGGTCGATAGCCGGTACACAAAAGTACGAATAGAAACAGCTGACAAATTGGACTTTACGGCAGGCTACGGAGAGTTGGTCATCCGCAAGGTGGGTACGCTAAGGGGCAATAGCAACTATACGGACTATGAAATCGGTCATGTGAGCAATGCCGCCAACATAGAAACTGATTATGGCGACGTGGAAATTAGCCACCTCGCTGCTAATTTCCGAGAAGTAATTGTTAGAAGCACTTACAGCGATTTGAACATCCGCGTTGACAAAACGGCTGCTTATACCCTCGACGCCCAAACGCGCTATGCCGACTTAGACTACCCTAGTAGCATGAATGTTTCTCTTAACGAAAAAACAGGCAACAGCATTCGGGTGAAAGGTAGTCAAAGCGGCAGTGGCAACGGCCTTCTCAACCTTAGTGCTAGTTATGGAGACATTGATCTGCGCACGGTCTTCTAGGGCCGCTATAGGGGATGTTTGTTCAAAAATAATTCTTTCGTTGCTGCATTGGCTGTGGTAGAACCTTTTTACTAACTACTTTGTATTCAATCCTAGCAGCTTAAACTAGTTTTAGCCAACTAGCGGTTAGCAGCATACCCGATCCAGTAGCGAGGCTGGTGTAATGCCAGCTCGCTTTCTATTTAGAAACAGACTTTATCTTTTTTCATGTTCAAATACGTTCTTAGCCTGCTAGGGCTGGCCCTGTTACTAGTAGGTTGCAACACCAACAAAGGCTTAGTCAAAGCTGATCCTCTTGAAATTAGGCAGTTAGACACACTCGTTATCACTCCCCGCCCTGGCGATGATGACCTGTCAACGGAGGAGGCTGTAGCCGGTGATGATCCCTTGCCTGTTTACCATGCTGCTTACCACCGAACACAGGACTTGTTACATACTGAACTACGACTGCGCTTCGACTGGGAAAAAGAACAAGTTATTGGGCAAGCCACCTTGGAACTTACACCGCTAGCCTACCCTTCTAACCAGCTTCGGCTCGACGCTAAAGGCTTCCACTTCAAGGCCATACGCTTAGTGGGCAGTCAAAAAGACCTAGCCTACACCTACGAAGGCGAGCAGCAGGAGGTTTTCATACAACTCGACAGAACCTACCAACCGGGTGAAAAGTACGCTGTTTTTGTCGACTACATCGCCACTCCAGAAGCCAGTGGAGGAAGTGCCGCTATTACCTCTGATAAAGGGCTTTTTTTTATCAACCCAAGAGGCGAAGAAGGCGACAAGCCACGGCAAATCTGGACCCAAGGGGAAACCGAAAATAACAGCCGCTGGTTCCCTACCATCGACAAGCCCAACGAGCGCTGTACTCAAGAAATGTACATCACCGTAGAAGACCGCTACAAGACCCTCTCTAATGGCTTACTGCTATCCGCTACTAAAAACAATGATGGAACCCGCACCGATTATTGGAAGATGGATTTGCCCCACGCGCCCTATCTCTTCATGCTAGCTATCGGTGAGTTCAGTGTGATTGAAGACGAAAAATGGAACGGCATCCCCGTGGATTACTACGTGGAAGAAAAATATGCCCCCTACGCCAAAGATATCTTTCCCTACACCCCGGAAATGCTGACTTTTTTCAGCGAACTAACCGGCGTAGCCTATCCTTGGGCAAAATATAGCCAAGTGGTGGTGCGCGACTACGTCAGCGGCGCCATGGAAAATACTACCGGTGTTATCTTCGGTGAATTCATGTACGGCGACGATCGCGAACTGATGGATGTGGACATCAACGAAAAAATTGTAGCCCATGAAATGTTCCACCACTGGTTCGGCGATTATGTCACCTGCGAAAGCTGGTCTAATCTCACCCTCAACGAAGGCTTTGCCAACTACAGCGAATACCTCTGGATGGAGCAAAAACACGGCCGAGACGCCGCAGACGCTCACCTCATCGACGAATGGGGCGGCTACCTCGGCGGCCTACAACAAGGTGGAGAACCCCACGAACTCATCTGGACCGACTATAACGACAAAGAAGAAATGTTCGACGCCCACAGCTACAACAAAGGTGGCTCGGTGCTGCACATGCTACGCTACTATCTAGGAGATGCCGTTTTCTTTAAGGCCATCAACCAATATCTTGTAAAAAACCAGTATAGTCCCGTAGAAGTGGAGCAACTTCGCCTAGCTTTTGAAGAAGCCAGCGGACAAGACTTGCACTGGTTTTTCAATCAATGGTTCCATAAGGCCGGCCACCCCCGCCTAAAACTGACCTACGGCTATAGCCCCGAAACCCGCGAAGCATATATCGAGGTGGAGCAAATACAAACTACCCGTTTCAATGTGCCCGCTATCTTCCAACTACCGGTGACCGTGGATGTCTATACCAACGGTTCCGTGATGCCCGAGCGCCATCAGGTCATGATCAATCAGCGCAAACAACGGCTCAACTTCCCAGCGCGCAGCCAGCCCGATGCCATCATCTTTGATGCCGAGCATACCCTACTGGCCGAAATTCAGGACAATCGCAGCGCCGAAGCGTATATCGGTCAATTCAAATACGGGCAGCGGCTACTAGATCGCTTGGAGCCACTACAATACTTGGCGCAAGAAGGCGATGAGGAAGCCCTCGCTGCCCTATTGCCGCAGGCACTAGCAGATAGCTACCACGGCGTGCGCTTAGCCGCCTTGGAAGCACTACCAGAAAGCATTGACGAAAACACCCGTCTTAGCCTGCGTCAACTAGCGGCTAGCGACCCTAATAGCGAAGTAAGGGCTAGCGCGCTCATAATCTTAGCCGCCAACGAGGATAGTCAAGTAGAAGAGCTAGCTACTACCGCCTTACAAGCCCGCTCTTACAACGTAGTAGGCGCTGGCCTACAGGCACTTCAAGAAGTTGCGCCAGAGCAAGCCCTAGCAGCAGCAAGCCAACTGGAAGACATTGATAGCGACAATTTAACGGCCGCCATTGCCAAACTCTACGCCAGTAGCAGCGACCTGAGTAAACTAGCCTTCTTCGATAAAAAAATGCAAGTGGTGGACGGCTTCGGTAGCCTTGGTTTTTTCTCCAACTACACCAAACTACTGCTAGCAGCGGATGAAACCACCCAAGACGAAAACCTCACGAAAATACTAGCCATAGCCCAGCAAAAAAGCAGCAGCCCCTGGCGGAAAATAGCCACTTTCAAGGCCTATGCCGATACCCTCAAAGGGCTACGCCGCAGTATAGATAAAGACAGTGCTGCAGCTTCTAGTCGCCTTGCCAACATGGCTGAGCAGCTTAAAAGCACTAGAAATAATGAGACAGAAGACCAGATAAAAGGGATTTTTATGCAGCTTTTCGGGGAGTAGGGAGGAGTTTATGCAGGAGCCATGTTCTTGCCCAAGAGAGTCATAATTTTGTTGAAAACCTCCCTATCTATTAAAGAAAAGGGGAAATTTAGACATAGAAATCACCACCCGAAATTAAAAAAGGGGGCACCTTCGGTGCCCCCTTTTTTATGCTTAATCCTCTCGGCTATATTTTTCTCGGAACTTCCTATTGAGGAAGGCTTGCTTGTTGTCTAAATCCACTTCCCTGCCATCGATAAAGGCGTGTTCTACTTCGCTTTGGCGCATATCGAACAGATCGCCGCCTACGATGATAAAGGTAGCCGATTTGCCTGCTTCTAGGCTGCCGTATTGCTTATCGATACCGGTAAGACGAGCAGCATCTAAGGTAACAGCTTGTAATGCCTTTTCGTAATCGAGTCCATAGGCAATGGCGGTGCCCACCACAAAAGGTAAGTTTCGCTGTTCCCAGTAGCCGCCGTGGCTAATAACAAAAGGAACACCTGCCGCAGCTAATTGGGCGGGGGCTTTGAAGGGCTGGTCGATGTCTTCATCCTCTCGACTAGGCAGTGCTTGCGTGGAGCTTAGTACGACGGTAACGCCCTCTTTTTTTAAGAACTCGGCCAGTAGGTAAGCCTCTGTTCCGCCCACAATCACGGGCTTCATACCGTGTTCTTTCGCCAGCATTACGGCTGCTTGGATGTCGCGTGCTTCATCCACGTGGAAGTAAGCCTTCGTTTTGCCTTCAAAAACAGCACACATGGCGGCTAGTTTCAATTGGGTAGCACCACTACGACCCTCCGCACAGTAGGCTTTTGCCTGCTGTAGGAATAGGTTGAGGCCTTCGATCTCTTGCTTGTAATTTTCATTGGTTCGCATACTGCCCGTCCACCAGCTATAGCGTTGTCGCCAAGGCCAGTTAAAGTGTAGGCCTTCGTCTTCGGCTTTTACGGCATCCTCGAAATTCCAAGCATCCAACTGCATAACGCTGCTTTTACCGCTGATCATACCACCGGTAGGCACTGTTTGGGCTAAGAGCACGCCTCTACTACGAACAGTGGGGATGATCTGGCTATCCGTATTATAGGCGATCATGGCACGAACGTTAGGGTTCATGGAGCCTACTTCCTGCCCGTCTCTGGTTGCACGCACGGCATCAATTTCGGTAAGGCCCAAACCCGTGTTGAGGGCGATCAAACCCGGGTAAATATGCTTTCCTGCAACATCGATCACCCGATAATCAGGGAAGGCTCGTTTCGTGGGGCCTGATACGCTTTCGATTTTACCCCCCGAGAAAAGGATCTGCCCATTCTCAATGACTTGGCCATTCCCTATATGGATAGTAGCGTTGAGGAGCGCAATTTTTTCTGCTTGCTGGGCACCCGGAACGGGGTTCTGCGCCCACAAGGCCGGTATAGCTAAACAAAGGAAGAAAAGAGTGGCGAAAGTGCCTATCGATAAAGACTTCATAGGAGTCAAATTTTTATGTTCAAAAAATGAGAATAGTTCAAAAGCGATCTAGTGATGGTTATGGCCATCATGGTTCTCTACATGATCTAGCGTATCGCAGTGCAAATAGCGCTTCGGCTTACCTTTAGGTGCTTGGGTTGTAGCTCCTGCCTCCTTGGCATCCAAAGATTTTTGGATAAGGGCGTTTCGCTCGGTTTGCAGTGCTTTGCGCAAGACTAAGTCTCTAGCTCGGCTGTAGTATTCGATCCCATCAACAAAGGTGTTTTCCGCAATCGCGTAGATACTCAGCGGGTGGTCACTCCAAAGTACTAAATCGGCATCTTTACCTACTTTAACACTACCCACTTTATGGTCGATATGTAGTAGCTTGGCGGGGTTTAGCGTCACGAACTTAAGGGCATCTTCCTCTGATACGCCGCCGAAGAGTACCATTTTACCTGCTTCCTGGTTGAGGCGGCGAGCCATTTCGGCATCATCGCTATTGATGGCCACCACCACGCCTTGTTCGTGCATAATGGAAGCATTGTAGGGAATCGCTTCCACCACTTCATATTTGTAGGCCCACCAATCGGAGAAAGTGGAGCCGCCAGCACCATGAGCGGCCATCTTGTCGGCCACCTTATATCCTTCTAGGATGTGGGTGAAAGTGTTCACCTTGAAATTATGCCGATCGGCCACCTTCATCAACATATTAATTTCTCCTTGCTGGTAGCTATGGCAGCTGATAAAACGCTCGGCATTGAGGATTTCCAGCAGGGCCTCCAGCTCGAGGTCTTTGCGGAAGTTGCTGCCGCCTTTGGCTTTTTCGGCTTCGTACTCGCGGGCGCGGGTGAAGTAATTCTCAAAAACCTGCTCTACGCCCATCCGCGTTTGTGGGTAGCGGATGACTTGCTCGTCGCCCCAAT
>DAINNZ010000096.1:0-14872 GCA_036735605.1 Lewinella sp.
CTAATATTTCTTCTAGCATCTAAGGGCGGTTTTCGCTGGCCTCAAGCCCAGTGTAATGTTCGCTGCATTCAATATCAAAGCAATTAGTTGTAATCTACAACTAGTGCCGTGCTTTTTCTCCTATTTTGAAAAATGTTTAGTAGTGAGCACGCCTCCGTCTGCGGCATGATTAGCCTGCGGGATGATTAGTCTTTCAAGCGCGCGCCCGTTCCTAAGCAGCCGTCGGGAAACTGAACAATGCCATCCGCATCAAAGCGAACGCCTTGGGCAGGGTCTTGGGCTAATAGCATGGCTCCGTCAATGTCGATATAATCCAAATCCGGCACTAAATGCGCGATGGCGCTAATGCCTACGCTGCTCTCGGTCATACAGCCAGCCATGAGCTGTAGGCCAGCCGCCCGAGCTGCTTGTATCATTCTGCGCGCAGGAAGAAGACCACCACATTTCACCACTTTGATATTGATCCCGTGGAAGTAGCCTTGGCAGCGCGCTACATCCTCAAAAGTTTGGCAACTTTCATCTGCTAGTATTGGAAGCGGGCTTTTGTGGTAGAGTTCCTTTTGCGCCTCCCACTCCCCTACTGGCAGAGGCTGTTCGATCAACTCGACGCCTAATTTTTGTAAGTCTTGCGCCATGAGTAACACTTGCCCCTGCGTCCAGCCAGTATTAGCATCTACTCTAAAAGGGGAGCGGGTAACAGCTCGGAGGGATCGAATAATCTCCAGATCATTGGGCGTGCCTAGCTTAATTTTATAAATAGGCCAAGGGAAAGCTTTGACTTTTTCCACCATTTCCTCCACCGGCCCCAAGCCGATAGTATAGCAGGTAGGGATGCGCCGCTTAGGCTGCTTACTACCCCAGCAAGCATATAAGGGTTGTTGCTTTTTTTTCGCCCAAATATCGTGGGCCGCTACATCGAGAGCGCAACGAAGAAAGGGACTAATATCAGGAAAGTGTTCATCTAAAAAGTGATGTAAGGCCAGCACTGCTTTGGGCGGATAAGCCTCTCTTGTCTCCTCTGGGAAGGAAAAATTTTGCAGGGCAGCCTGCACCCGCTGCAAATAAGCTAAGCAGGTATCCGTATCGAGGCCATAATAGCGCGTCATGGGGGCTTCGCCAAGGCCTTCCACCCCTTGGTCGTCTAGGAGGCGAACAATAATGGTGGGCTGTTCCGTGCGGCTTTCGTGACTAATGCGGAAGGGGCTAGCCAAGGGAAGCCGGAAGGGATGGGTAGTTAACTGCATGTGTAAAAGTAATTAGACGTGTTCGGCGGGTCCTCGACAAGCGAAAGCTAGTAGCATTTTGATAGTCTGCCAAATAGGCCTATTTGTAAGGCATCAAATTAGCGGCCATCGTCGCCGTCTGTTGCTTCTTCTTCGTCGTCGTCGTCCTTTGGTATTGGCCTAGGTTTAAAATCGCGCAGTTCTGGAAGTTGGTAACTAATATCGAAATCACGCAATACTAGGTCTAAGATGGGATCTTCCCCTTCCTTGTAGCCATCTTTCAGCTTATGTCCGTATAAACCCCCTACGGTGGCCCAATAGCGAGCCGTGAAACCACCTCGAAGCTCTTTAATGAGGTAATAGATAGGCGTGTCTAATTCGCGCTCTATCATTCTATACAATACACGCCCTTGTGTTTTACTCATTTTTTTGAGGGGGTCCTCAAATTTTTCTTTCAACTCGTTTTGAAGGCGCTTAACATATTTCTTGCGGTCTTTATCCTTCATATTTTGGGTCATGTACTCCGTTTCGCGAAAAATGCGAATAGCATCCACGGCATAAGGATATACTTGTTGGGCATAGTAGCGATAGCGGCGGTAAGTTTTATAATCTTCCTCGTTCTCAAAAGCTACCGGTGAAGAGATGGAAACATCCGTCAATTGCGCCACAATGAGGGTATCGCCACAATCATCTACTACATAAGGATAGTACCTGCCATCCACTTTAGTATAGCCTTGTTGCGCTGCTACTGTGCTCAGCCCCCACCCTAATAAGAAAAAAAAGACCAGTTTCTTCATACTCTTAATAACGCTTTGAAATCGGTTTTAGTCGATCGGATTCGGGAAGATAGAAAGAACGAGCCTACAAAATAAGTAAGCGCTAGACTAAAAGAACGAACCGACCTTAGATAGGCTCCTTATCGCCGCCGTCCTATGTCCTAGGGCTGCAGTATTTGAGCGGCTAGTAATGCCTCTGGGATGCCGAAAGCCTCCACCAATGCGCGCGCTTCAGGTCGTAGTTCCTCGCAAAGCATATCTACTAAACGGGTGATGGCCTTGCTCTTTGGTGCGCTGATGTAGTCGTGCTCCAAGAACCAGCCCTTGTGCTTTTCTATGGTATGTAGCGCGTATAGAGCCACCACTTTTTTCGTTACGGCACTAGCTGCGGGGTCTTGTAATTGCGCTATTTTCTGTAAGCTACGCCCGATTATCAGTCGCTCGACATAGGCTTCTGCGGCAGCCATCATGTGTGTTTGGCACCGAAGGCCCGCATCAAAAGCACTAAGACCTTCTTTCAGATAAGCTCGGAAGCGCTGCGCGAGGGTGCTCGTGAGGCGTTGATGCCTAAAACGCAGCGCATTTTGGTAAAAGCCTGGCATATCTAAGCTAGCCCGATCTGTTTGGCGTATGACGAAGGGGTTCTGCTCTGTTACCACCGTATTTAAACGGCGCCCCATGTATTTGATCACCGACCAGTAGCCATCCTCTGTCAGTTCTTTTTTAAAATCGGCTAAGACGGACTTAGCGACTAGCTGCATCAGCACGGTATTGTCTCCTTCGAAGGTGGTGAAAATATCCGTATCAGCCTTTAGTTCTGCGAATCGATTTTCCACCAAATAGCCTTTACCGCCGGTTGCTTCTCTACACTCCTGAATACAATCTGTTGTAAACCAAGTGGCATAGGCCTTAAGGCCGGCAGCCATCGCTTCTACTTCTTGGGCGTCTTTTCCGCTCTGTTGGAGGTAGCGACCGAGGAGGTAATCTAACCCAAAGTGTATGGCATAGGCTTTGGCTAAACGGGTTAGTAGCCGCCGTTGTTGGTTGGGGTAATCTAAAATAAGCGTTTCAGGCTTAAAGGGATCGGCGGCGAACTGCCGTCGCTTTAAACCATACCGGATAGCGATGGTGAGTGCCGTTTTGGCCGCACTCAGGCCTGCCCTAGGCACGCAAACACGGCCGCCAACGAGTGTGCCTAACATGGTAAAAAACCGGCGGGAAGGGTTTTCGATCGGCGAAAAATAAGTTCCCTGCTCATCGATACCCCCGAAACGATCTAACAAATTCTCTCTGGGCACTTTCACTTGCTTAAACCAAATACGCCCATTATCGACCCCATTAAGTCCAAGCTTATACCCGTTATCGGCTACGCTAATTCCTGGCAGTAATTGGTGTGCCTCATCCCGTAGTGGCACCACGATAGCATGAACACCTTTATTTTCCCCTGCCACAATTAGCTGTGCAAATACTGCCGCAACACTTGCGTGTAGGGCATTGCCAATATATTCTTTCCCCGCTGCCTCCGTGGGCGAATGTAGGATGATTGTATCATCGCTAGGGTCGTAAACAGCCGTTGTTTCTAGGCCACGTACATTGCTACCGTGGCCCGTTTCGGTCATCGCAAAGCAGCCGGCTAGCGCAAGTGTTCCAGTGGTAGCCAAGTAACGTTCGTGATGCTTTTGGGTGCCTAAATTAGCCACGGCTCCTCCCCAAAGGCCAAACTGCACACCAAATTTAATAGTCAAGCTTAGGTCGTGGTAAGCTAAGGTTTCAAATACAGCTGCATAGGACTCCATATCCTCCTTCCCCCCGTAGGTCTTAGGGAAGGCAAGCGCGCCTAGCCCAGCTTGGCCCAGGGCTTGCGCCCATTCTAATACCTTAGCACGGTAGTTCTCTTTGAGCCGAAAAGTCGATTCGGGCAGCGAGCCACGCTCAAAAGCAGGGCTTTGTAGTTTTTCTTTGGTTGCTCGAATTATCTTCGCCCGCCCGCCATCCAGCAAAGCCTGTAGAATAAGGGGATCAAAGCTCGCCTGCTCTATTGGCGGCTGTGGCTTTTCGCGCTGCTCATAATCGGTGAATAACTGCCGGTACGTCGCTTCTTCTACCCCCCCTAGCCCCTTTTCTAAGGCTTTGAAACGATCTATGTAAGCCTCCCAATTCTCCTTCGGGGCCGCTGCTTTCCCCAGCGCTACACAAAGCACGGCAAGCCCCACCGGCGTTTCAGCGGGTAAAGAAGCGGCTAAACGCTTGATTTCTATTTCCCACTGCTTAAAGCGTTCTCGCGCTGGCGGTCGGGCCGGGTCACTCCAAGCCATTAGTGTTTTTTTGTCCGCAACTGACAAAAAAGGTAAGCCTGCTGCTAAGGAACGGATGGCATTGATCTCGTATAAATTCAAGTGCCGATCAGCCCAAGCAGCATATAGTAAGGGCAACATCGCGCGAATACCCGGCGAAAAGGCCGTCAACGGTGGGTGGGTGGGCATGATCGGAAGTTTACCCATACTAACGCCTCTATTAAGCGATCTGTTTTACTAAAACCTACCTTTTAACCAGCTGCTCAACCTCCCTGAACCCCAAGCGCTAATGGGAAATTATACATTTTTGGCTGTCGCTTCGCCTCGCCCTGTCTAAAGCCCTGCCCCAAACGGGCACGGCGGGCACAAATGCCCATCCATACGGACAGGTACGGACTCATTGCGCTCGCCTAGGCTCAATACCCAGTACGGGCAGGCGGGCATAAATGCAGGGGCAAGCGTTTCTTTGTAGCGCAAAACAAGGAAAGGCATAGAGCCGCCTAAAAAGGTTCGTCAACGGGGCAGAATAGGCAAAAAAATAGCGGATACCAAGGCTAGCCCTGATATCCGCTTTCGATCTGTATTGTTCTTTCGAACCGATTACCAGCGCTTAGATTCCTCCTTACGTGGTTCTGCTTTTTTTACTACGATCGTACGGCCGTCCAATTCAGAATTGTCCAGCTCTTTGATTGCGGCCATAGCTTCGCTGTCGTTATCCATTTCAACGAAACCAAACCCTTTTGACCGGCCAGTGGCGCGATCGGTAATTACACTGGCAGAAGCAACTCCACCAAAAGCTTCGAAAGCCTCACGGAGGTCATCGCTCTGGGTATCCCAGCTAAGCTTTGCAACGAAAATATTCATCTAAAACAAATTAAGAAAAAAAATAAGAGTACTACACCCCTACAATGAACTGGAAAGCGCAGGCTGTACCCTTAAAAGGCAGCATACACTTACGCCAAGGTAAGCGTGCAAGCTAACAACAAAGACTTAACGGAGGAGAACATTACCTAACCAGAATGGAAGGCTTTACTATCGACGATTAAAGTGATATTACTATCAGCCGATACAAAGATATACCTTTTTTGCGGTTTTGCTTATTTTCCATCCATCTATTTTCAAAAAAAGTGCATATTTTTATCTGCTGGGGATAAAACAACCTATTGGCAAGTAGATTAGAGGCGGTTGGCTGATAACTGATAACTGATAGCCTTTACCGTCTTTGCCCCCTTTCCGGCTGGCACTTTTTTTATCTCGACAACTATTTGGTTATCAACAAGATGAGGACAACTAATTGAAAAAAATTAAAAAAAAATCATCAACTACTTGCAAAGTTAAATCGGGTGCCTGTATATTTGCATCGCTTTTGGAAGCAAGGCCATGTATGATGGCTATTCTAAGAGAAAAGGTTTGGTAGTTCAGTTGGTTAGAATGCCGCCCTGTCACGGCGGAGGTCGCGGGTTCGAGTCCCGTCCAGACCGCAAAGCCGTTCCTCTGCGAGGAACGGCTTTTGTTTTTTATGCCCTAAGTGCTAATAGTGAGGCGCGGGAAAAAGGCTTTTGAGCAATACAGCCTAGTAACACTACGTTTAGTTGGCTGTTTTACTACTTAAATCAATATGAGTACGATGAAAAAAATCGCTATCGCGCTACTAGTGAGCAGTCTGTTCACCAGTTTGCAAGCACAAAACAATACAATGGATTCAGTAAGTTACGCATTGGGCGTCTTGTTTGCCCAAAACCTCAAACAACAGGGAATAGACGAAGTGGATAGCCCTAGCTTAGCACAAGGCTTTGCCGACGCATTAAAAGGTACGGAAGCGATAGACGCGCAGCGTGCCAATGCGATAGTGCAGGAATACTTCCAAAGTATGGCTGCGAAAAAAGGAGCGGCAGCCCAAGGAGAAGGAGAAGCCTTTTTGGCCAATAACGCCAAGCGCCCCGAAGTGCAGGTAACAGCCACGGGTCTTCAGTATGAAGTACTCAAACCAGGTAATGGCAAAAGCCCAACAGCTACACAAACCGTTAAAGTTCACTACCACGGCACACTGATCGACGGCACTGTATTCGACTCAAGCGTCGAACGTGGCCAAACGATTGAGTTCCCCCTCAACCGCGTAATTAGTGGTTGGACGGAAGGCCTGCAACTGATGCAAGAAGGTGCTAAATACCGCTTCTTTATTCCCTATAACCTGGCCTATGGAGAGCGCGGCTCGGCACCAAAGATTCCACCTTATGCTGCCTTAATTTTCGACGTAGAGCTTTTTGAAGTAAAATAGTCTCTGCCATAATTAAGTATAAAAATCTACTTGAGCCTCGCAACGAAGTTTGCGAGGCTCATTTTTTTGCTTACTTTTGTCCTGCTTTGCGAAGTTGATCTGCATTAGGTAACCATTTTTTTGCGGAGTAAAAATGAGTTATGCTTCCAGACCGACTACCTATAAACCGCAAAGCTATCTGAACCAAAGGAGAGGGGTCATCCGAAGGCTTTGCAGTGCCTAACCAACCAAACAGTGGCCGGCAGCTATATCTTTATCGCCCCCTTCCGATTCTTTCAGTAATTTTTTACTCGGACTTACTCCGCCTAAAAGGCAAGCCTTGCCTTTAGAAGCCCGCCTTAAAACAAATTGTATGATTGGTCAATTAGCTGACAAGCATGTAAAACTGAAGCGTATTTTCATTGAAAACCAGCTTCCTGCCAGTTTGGCTCCTCTTCAAAAATTAGCGAGTAATATTTGGTGGTCGTGGAGCCATAAATGTATTGAACTCTTCAAGCAAATCGATCCGAAGAAGTTCGTAGCACTCAACTACAACCCCATTGCGCTTTTGGAGCAACTCAGTCCAGAGCAAATGGAAAAACTGGCTATTGATAAAGACTTTCAGAAGAAGCTCAAGGCTGCCGAAGAAAGCTTTGATGCCTACATGGCCGAAAAAATGAAGCCTGGGCAACCTCGGATTGCTTACTTCAGTATGGAGTATGGTTTGCACATTAGCCTGAAGCTATACAGCGGTGGCCTAGGTGTTTTGGCAGGCGACTATCTGAAGGAAGCAAGCGATAGCAATGTAGATCTTTTTGGGGTCGGGCTTTTGTATCGCTACGGCTACTTTAATCAGGGTCTTAGCATGAATGGCGATCAGATTCACCATTATCCGGCGCAAAAATTCACGCAACTGCCGGTGCGCCCAGTCAGAAACCAAGATGGCACCTGGCTTAAAGTGGCCATTAGCCTTCAAGGGCGGATGGTGCAAGTAAAGGTATGGAGCCTTGCAATCGGTCGGATTCAACTGTATTTGCTCGACACTGACTTCGACGAAAACAGCTGGGAAGACCGAGGCCTAACGCATCAATTGTATGGAGGCGATAACGAACACCGCTTAAAGCAAGAAATCCTGTTGGGTATCGGGGGTATTCGCGCTATCGAAGCGATGGGCCTACAACCCGACCTATTTCACCTCAATGAAGGTCATGCTGGCTTCCTTAGCTTAGAGCGTTTGAAGAATCTCGTGGCAAAAGGATTTACCTTTCACGAAGCGGTGGAGATCGTGCGTACTAGTTCTCTCTACACGACGCATACCCCTGTACCAGCAGGCCACGACCATTTCTCGGAACAACTGATGCACCATTACCTCTACCATGTAGCTGGAGAACTGGGTATTAGCTGGGCTGATTTCATGGCGATTGGGCGGGTCAACCCCCAAGAACGCAGCGAAGACTTCAATATGAGCAATATGGCTATTCGCCTGAGCCAACAAGTCAATGGTGTATCCGAGCTACACGGCCGTGTCAGTCAAGATATGTTTACCAAACTGTACCCTGGTTATACAGCCGAAGAAAGCCATATTGGTTATGTAACCAACTCGGTGCACTACCCTACTTGGATTTCAAATGACCTCCACCAATTATACAGTAGTGTATTTGGAAAAAATTGGGTACGCGACCAGAGTAACAAAGACATTTGGCGCAAGATACACCAGATCAAAGATGCCGATCTTTGGGCCGTTCGCAAGCAAATGAAAGCCCGTCTGATGGCCTATGTTCGCGAAAAATTGGAAGTGGACATGCGCCAACGCGGCGAAAGCCCGCGCACCATTTTCAGTGTGCTCAACAACATCAACGACCAGGCGCTTGTTTTAGGTTTTGCGCGTCGGTTTGCAACCTATAAACGCGCTACGCTACTTTTCGCTAATGAAGATCGGCTGCGCGCTATTGTCAACAACCCCGATCGTCCTGTCATTTTCCTCTTTGCTGGCAAAGCCCACCCTGCCGATAAAGGCGGCCAAGACCTCATCCGGCGTATCATTCAAGTGAGCAAACAACCCGAGTTTGCCGGGAAGATCATCTTCTTGGAAGATTATAATATGGAGATGGCGAAGCTGCTCACCCAGGGAGTAGATATTTGGCTCAATACCCCCACCCGCCCCCTAGAAGCCTCCGGCACCTCTGGCATGAAGGCCGCTCTAAACGGCTCGGTTAATTTCAGCGTATTGGATGGCTGGTGGGCAGAAGGCTACCGACCCGACGCAGGCTGGGCTCTCCCACTTGAACGTACCTACGAAGACCAGCAACTGCAAAATGAACTAGATGCAGAACGCCTCTATAGCATTATGGAAAACGAAATCGTGCCGATCTATTTCGACCGAGACGAGACGGGGCTTTCTATCCGCTGGATGAGCTATGTGAAGCAAATTATAGCCGAAGTGGCCCCCACCTTCACCATGAAGCGAATGATGGATCATTACTACGAACGCTTCTACCGGCCCTTATTCGAGCAAGCTAAGAAGGTACGACCCAATAATTATGCCGCAGCCAAAAGCTATGCTGCTTGGAAAAAAGACCTCGAAGAACGCTGGCCGTCCCTGCATACTGCTAAGCTAGAAGCACCCGATACCGACAACCATCCCCTACCCGTAGGTAAGCAGTTTGAGGCCACTATTACTTTAGCGCTCAATGGTATTGATGCAAAAGACCTTGGTATAGAAGTACTCTTCTTCCAACGCCAAGATGAAGATCATTTAGTATTGAAGAATAGTGCCAATTTCAAACTACTATCCAGTAACGCCTACGAAGGGGTTTATCAAGTTAGTGTCGATCCTCAATTGGCAGGCGTCTTTGAATACGGCTTCCGAGTAAGCCCTCGGCATCCACTCATGGCACATCGCCAAGATTTGAACCTTGTGTACTGGGCCTAATCTTAAAAGCCTGCCAAGTAGTTTACTTGGCAGGCTTTTTTTATTGGTTGGGAAGCAGCAGCACTAAGCCAAATGCTTTTTAAAAAAAGCGATCGTTCGCTCCCAAGCCAAGCTAGCAGCCGCTGCATCGTAGCGTGGCGTTGAATAGTTATGAAAACCATGATCTACTGCTTGGTAGAAGTGTGCTTCGTAGGTCTTACCCGCCGCTTTGAGTGCTGCCTCATAGGCAGGCCAACCCGCATTGACCCGCGTATCGCGCTCTGCAAAGTGTAGTAAGAGCGGTGCTTGAATCCTTGTTGCCTCCTCGGCCGCAGGCTGGCCACCATAAAAGGGAACCGCCGCCGCTAAATCGGGTAAACGAACCGCTAACATATTCGACACCCAGCCGCCAAAGCAAAAGCCTACTACCCCTACTCGACCGTTGCCCAAAGGATGTTGCTGCAAATAGTGGTAGGCAGCTATAAAGTCTTCGAGCATCTCCTCTCTGCTTCGCTGCTGCTGCATAGCTCGGCCATCGTCATCATTACCCGGGTAGCCGCCTAAGGGGCTGAGGGCATCCGGTGCTAAAGACAGAAAACCATCTAAAGCCGCCTTTCTTCCCACGTCTTCAATATAGGGATTCAGCCCCCTATTTTCGTGTACAACTAGAACAGCTGGCCAACCTTTTTTCTGCTTCTTGGGCCTCGATAGCAGGCCTTTAATCTGGCCCCCCCCCTTCGGTGAATCATAATTGATGAATTTACTCTTAATACGACTATCATTAGGCGCTACCTGCCTATTCTCCTCATATTTAGGAAGTAAATAGTCTAGTATGCTACTCACCGTGAGCCCACCCACGGCATAAGTAGTCAGTTGTTCCATAAAAGCCCGCCGATCCATCCGATTGTGCGCATAGTCGTCGTAGAGCCGAAAAACGGCTTGTGGTAATTCTTTTTGCTGCATACTATTGATACTTTTCCTCCATTTTACACATCGCTAAGGCAAAAGCTGGTTTTAAACAGCCTGAATAATCGGGCACAAGTATCCATCCATACGGACAGGTACGGACTCGTTGCTCTCGCCTAGGCCAATACACAGTACGGGCAGGCGGGCATAAATGCAGGGGCAAGGGTTCGTTAAAAAGCGCAAGTGCTTCTTTAGAAAGCAAGCCTAGTGGCTTTTTGCCAACGCTCCCTTTCAACTCTAGTGAATAAAACTGAGCTTATTGGTAAGAACAAGCGGCAGCTGCGGCAGGTTGCGTCTTTCGATCAAAAAGGTTGCCATAGAGGAGAAAGACTCGAAGATCGGATGGTGGGCAACTGCGCCGGCAAGATAATCGCGGCCGGTGGTTCCCCCTGTGCCTGTCCGCATTCCGATCATACGGCGCACCATAGTCATGTGGCGATAGCGCCAAGTGGATAGCAGGTGATCGATTTCAATGAGCGTATCGATTAGCTTAAATGGCTGTTGTAGGAGCGGATAGTCGCGAAAAGACATAATAAAGAGTACGGCTCGGTTGATGGCCTGCTGCTCGGGCACTTCGTTTTCCATAAAGGTGGCTTGGAAGTCGGCCAGGCGGTTGCTTTGGCCTTCTTGCACGGAGAGGCCTTTGGCGTAGAGGAAGGCATAGTCTTGCCAAAAATCGTGGCCATTGGCGAGGCCCTGGTAGCCGACCCAATAGGCAGGAGCAAAGAAAGGAAAGCGAGCTAGCCAACTATGAATTAAGCTCCGCAAACTAGCCTGTTCTTCGCGCGCTTGGAGGGCAGCAATATGCTCGGGGCGGAACTGTTGCAGGTAGTATTGCTTCGCATAGCGATCTTCCATCCGGAGACCCAGCAGGGCTTCGATATGCCTAAACTGGTAGCTCTGAAAGCCGGAGGCGGGCACGATGAGGTTGCGAAAATCGAGGAAGTCTAGTGCTGTCATTGTCTCCATCACGTTCATTTGCTGGATAACGAGCTGTAGAATTTCACTCACTCGGCCTAGGCGGCTTAGGGCGATACCCATATCCGGTGAGTGATCGTTGACTGCCTCGCCGGTAAAAAAATCGCGAACACTTTCTAGCTCGAATAGTATTTGCTTGAACCATAGTTCGTAAGCTTGGTGGATGACGATGAAAAGCATTTCATCATGAGCGGGTATGCCTTCGGCTTCACTTTTTCGGTTTTGCAAATTCAGCAGCTCTTCAAGGCGCAGGTAGTCTTGGTAGTAAGCAGTGGTGGTGGTGGTAGGTGACATATTATTTTGGTTGATGTTTGGTTGTTTTGTTGGCGGTAAGCGGCAAGGTTCCTAGTCGGAGGGGGGAGGTAAAAACACCCCTTGCGCTACCTCGCGACCTTTGCCCCTGCACCTAGTGCCAGCTAAAAAGTACCAATAGCGGGCCTTGGATTCAAAAAAAAGTGGTGTAGTAGGGAAAGTTGCAAAGAGGTCTTATTCTGGCATGCCTAGCCTAGCCCGGCTTCTGTTGATTTCGGGTAGCTTGAAGGTGTAGAGAATAAGGATGCCGACGATAAAGAAGGCGGCCAAAAGCAGTAAACTAGTGCGCATACTGCCGGTGAGGCTATCTAGCAAGCCGAAGGAAGCGGTGCCAACTACGATGGCTACTTTTTCTACCACATCGTAAAAGCTGTAGTAGCTGGTGACATCTTTTTGCGCTGGAATGAGTTTCGCATAGGTGGATCTTGATAGAGCCTGAATGCCGCCCATCACGAGCCCTACGGCCGAAGCAATGCCATAGAACTGTAATTTTCCGGTGACAAAATAGCCGGTGAGGCAAATCGCCAACCAGATAAACAACATTGTAATGATGGCATTTCGGTTGCCTATTCTCTGCGAAAGAAAAGCAAAAATAAAAGCACCTGCAATGGCTAAGACCTGAAGGATAATGATCAGTAAGATGAGCTCCTGGCTCTCAAAGGCTAGCTCGTCGGTAGCAAAAGTGGAGGCCAAGAACAGGATGGTTTGGGTGCCGGCGCTATAGAAAAAGAAGCTCCATAAAAAGCGTTTTAGCTGGGTATAATCCAGCACTTCAGCCGCTACTCGCCGAATTTCGCGCCAGCCGCCAGCCGCCATTTTACCGAGGCTACCGCTTTGTTTTTCGTCTTGTGGTAAGAACCGAAAAGGGATTTGCGCAAAGCCGATCCACCAAACCCCTACGGTAAGAAAGACAACTCGAACGGCCAGCGTACCTTCGTCTGGTAGTCCAAACCATTGGGGATATAAGATCATTAGCAGATTCACAATCAGCAAGATTACACTACCTAAGAAGCCGAGGGCGTAGCCCCTAGCACTGAGGCGGTCGTAGCGATCTTCACTAGCGATGAGGGGCAGAAAACTATTGTAAAAAACCAAGCCGCCTGCGAAGCCAATCAAGGCTAAGACAAAGCTGATGCTACCCAACCACAGCGTATCCATTCCTTTGAAGAAAAAAAGCAGTCCGCAGCTAAAAGCGCCCATAGTGGTAAAAAAGCGTAGGAACCAAAGGCGCTTGCCTCCCGCATCGGCAATACCTGAGAGCAGCGGGCTCACGAGTGCGATGAGCAAGTAAGAGCAGCTCACGAGGTAGGCGAAGAGGGCTGTATTGGATAAGCGGATACCCAGAAAATCGAGCTCTGCATCCACTTGCTTATTGAAATATTCAGGGAAAACCGCAACCGTGATAACGAGTGCAAAAGCGCTATTAGCCCAATCGAACATCGCCCAACTGTTGAGTACCTTTGGTTGGTTCAAGGCCAAAGCCTTTGGCAAATTCATTTCCATGCCGTGAAGGTAGGCTTTTTCGGTAGATCAGAAAAGCGGGCAAGCTGAAAAAATCAATAATTACTCCCACGAACCGGTGCGCCTAATTTACCACCGCCTATGATCCAGTCTAAAGCCAAGTCGAATAGCAAATTGCAGTGCAGCCAACTGCGCCTTGCTAGTGCCATACTCGAAGGGGAGATCGTCAATTTGCTCCAAGGCCGTCCAATAGAAATCACCTAAGCTACGGCGATAAATCAGCATCGGGCTAACGGTGAGGAACTTCGACACCCCAAAGTCCATACCTGCACCGAGGCTCATGGTGGGTAGCCAAGCTTGGTCTTTGATAGCCGCTAGCTCGTAGTAATTGGGGCTGGTGCTGGCTGATACCTGTACGATACCAGGTGCAATTTGTATAAAAAACCCTTTATGGAGTGCGGGCCCTTGCTTACCCCAGGTAGGGCAATCGCAGTCGGTGCCAAAATCGAAGGGATAGATATTGGTTTTGAATTGGAAGCCGATGGTTTGAAAGCGAAAATCGACCGATCCGCTAGGTTGCGTCACCAGCATGTTATCGGTCAGATTGCCCTTAAACGTACCAAAACTCAGCGTGGGCAGGAACTCTACTCTTTTTTCCTTGAGGCGAAACCAGTAATCGATTCCTATTTCTTGGCCTTCTTGGAGGCTACCGCCTTTTAGCAAGGAGCTCGTCCTGAAGCCATCCTTCGACCATTGATGGGCAACTACCACCCCCACTTGAGCAGAAAGCGACAGCACCCAAGTAAACAACATACTAAACAGCATAAACCGCATAAGCTACCGATATTTTAACGAAGGCGATAAGGGCCTTAAGCCAGCAAACTTTGCACTAAGCTCACTAAGCCCCGTAGCAAAATTTCGATACCAATGGCCATTACGAGGAAGCCCATGATACGCGAAAGAGCTTTCAGCCCCGCCACTCCAATAACGCGAAACAATAGGGGCGAGTATCTAAGAATCAAGAATATTAACAACGCCATAGCCACAATAGCCGCGCTGATGAGCAGGCGTTCGGTGTAGCCCGCATACTCAGCAGCCATACCGATGAGTAGCGAAATACTCCCAGGGCCAGAGAGCATCGGCATCGCCATCGGGGTGAAGGAAATATCCTCTTTATGGCTAGCCTCCTCGGTGATGGCACTATTGCTGCGCCGCTCGTCGAACTTGCCATTCAATAGTCCGTACCCGCTATTCATAATCACCAGCCCCCCCGCAATGCGCAAAGCATTGAGGCTAATACCAAAAAAATTAAGAATATAGGTGCCGCCCCAAAAAAAGA
Organism: Lewinella sp.; assembly: GCA_036735605.1. Classification (GTDB taxonomy): domain Bacteria; phylum Bacteroidota; class Bacteroidia; order Chitinophagales; family Saprospiraceae; genus Neolewinella. Next base: position 14,518 of record DAINNZ010000096.1, read on the forward strand.
CCGCCATGATAAGGGCGACCCAAATACCGGTTTGCAATGCCGTCCGCTTGCGCTGTGCGGTATCGTAATTTCCCGTGAGTGCTAAGTACATAGGAATGGCTCCCAGCGGATTGACCACTGAAAACAAGGCCCCCAAGGTAGCAAAAAATAAGGCTCCCATCCCGATTAGCTTGTGTTCTTACGCGGCAAAGGTACGTGACCCAATGGAAATGGGCGAATAAATTTTGCCCACCTAACACCCCTACCTAACATATAGTCTTTCAACCCAGAATTTCGCTACGCGTCTACTGCGTGGTGTGAATTCTGACTTGCTCTTTTTACCTTCGGTGAGCGTCGCTTTGCTCCTTGTAGTTCC
>DAINNZ010000097.1:0-14832 GCA_036735605.1 Lewinella sp.
CTGCTTATTCGGCGAAGGAGCTTGCGCCCTTGCGCTACCAAGAAAGTCTTGCCCCTGCCTTTGGCCAACAACTAAATCGACTGGTTCGGTAGGGAGAATTGCTGCTAGTCTAGGCTGATAAAAGCCCTAATCTCTGCTGCCAGCTCATCCTCTTGATACATCCAACGGCAAACATCCAGATGGGAGCCACCAGGCAACAGTCGTACTTGCAACCCATTTGTGGGCTGGATGATTTTCTGAAGCTGTTCCTGGGGCCTTTGCAGCTGCTGCGAGGGCACCATTCGATCGGCAGTGCCGTGAATAAGCAAGTGGCGACTATTGAGCTTATGCTGTTGGAGTAACCAATAAGTGGGGTTGCTTTCGTGATAAGCAGCACTATTTACAGCACCCCTGAGCAGCCTTAAACCAGGGTGGTGCATCTGATCTAGGTCGAGGGGGGCGCTCAATAAGAGCACCTTTTCGGGGGCTTGGCCCCAGTCTCGCGCCTGCCACCAAGATCTGCGCCAAGCGATAGAGGCCGCCAAATGGCCACCGGCCGACATACCTGCCACGATACTTGGCGGACTGCTGAAACGCCGGTCTTGTTGTAGCTGGGTAAAGAGCCGCTGTATATCATCCCAAATCCCTGCAAACCCAATTCCTGGCAACCGCCGGTAAGCAGGCAGCACTACGCGGTAACCAGCCGCTAGAAATAGGCGGGCAGCTGGCGAAAACTGCTCCGGTGTGCCAAAAGTCCAAGCACCCCCATGAAAATAAACCACCCAAGGATCGGCAGCAGACAAGGCGTCGTTTTCTACTACCAAGTAGTACTGTCTAGTATGCTCGCCATAGGTGTAGGACTGCAATTGCCAGTCTTTTTCCCACTGTTTTTTAGCTCGATGAGTGGCGTACCAGTAAGTGGGAAATGCGAAGGTTGAACACATATTTTTTGTAAATTCTTTCACTTTACCATAATTATCCTTAAATTAGCTGCTAGAATAAAACAAGAGTTGCCCCGCTATGTTGATCCAACGCTCGCTCTTTTACTTAATAGGTTTGTTCGGTAGGCCATCAAAAGGCTGTAAGCGGCCAATTTTGTTCTGTACTTCGTTGAAAAGCCTCGCCGCCGCAGCACTGCGCCTGCGTTTATCGCTTCGTTCAGAACAAAATTCCGTGCGCTTTCGCTCGTTCATGACGCGCCGAACTAGTCTAATTATTTTGCTATTATCAGTCAAGTTAGTAGCCCAGCCAGCTAACCCGCTACTTGAAAAAGCAATCGACTACTATCACGCCGCTGCTTACCAAAAAGCAGCCGACGCTTTGCAAACAGTCATTGGCTCAGCAAGTCACCCCTTGCATCTTGCCAAAGCTTATTGTTACCTTGGCGAAGTACGCTATATCGAGCGGGAAGAAGAAGCCGCTAGGCTTGCATTCGAGAAGGCGAACACATTCGCAAAAAAAGGTAGTAGCTGCCTTGATACGATCTCCTTCTATTACCTTGTTTTACAAGGTTTAGCGGCTAGTGGAGCCAACATCCAGCAGGAAAAAGAGTATGCGCTGCAATTAATCAATTATGTGGCCAGTCAAAGCCCACCCAACCTTAATGCACAAGGCGACGCTTACTATGGTATGGGCGTGGTGGCCATTAGATCGTCTCAGTTTTCTGAAGCACTAGCCTGGGTGGAGAAAGCGATCGCTGCCTACCAACAAGCTACTACCCAAGAAGGCATAGCAGAAGCTTTCTTGTGCTGTGCCTTTCTACACTACTCAAATCGCGACTATTACCAAGCCGTTATTCACCAGAAGCTAGGGCTTCAAATGCTGTCTCCTAAAAATGCAGCACTCTACTTCATGCAGATGAATAATTTGGCTGCCTACTACTTTTACAACCGAGATATTGCAGATGCGCGCGCAGTCTTGGAAAGAGCAAAAGACTTTGGCCGTGAAAATGTGCCCTCCTCTTCCCCTGATTGGGCAATGTACTATGAAGTTGAGCAAGAAATTTTCAATGAACTGGGGTGGCTGGATAGCTTGGCTCATTCACTAGATGAGGCAGCGGCTTATTACGTCGCTAACCCAGCTCAGCAAACCTCTAGCGAGTATAGTGTGTTCCTCAACTTTCAAGCAGCTCTTGCCTATCGCCAAGGTGACTACAACTTGGCAACCCAAACAATACAAAAGTATAAAAAGGTTTACGACAGCATAAATACTAATGACAGTAGCATCCGATACCTCGAATCAAAAATCTTAGCGGCCAACCAAAATTTAGAAGCTGCCGTCTATCAAATTCACCAGCTTTTAATACCCTACGATTTATCTAAAGATCCACTCGCTGCCAAACAAGACCCGAATTATATTTTTTCGGCCGCTCAGTTGCAACCTAATGCGCTAGCAATTACCTACCTTAAAGATAAAGCAGCCTACTTTAGTATCTGGAATAAACAGACTGGCAAAGAAGAGCTACTGTATAAAAGCAACGAATGCATCGCCCTAGCAGATCAACTCATCACCAAAGCCAAAGCACAAAATAATCAACCAGGATTCCGGCGGCAACTCGACGAAATTAGCCTAGAACTTCGTAAAGTATCCATCGAAAATTACTTCCGTCTCTACCAGCAACAGGCCAACGAACACTATTTGCTAGAGGCACTCAACGCTTCCGAGCAGGTTAAGTATCTGGCTACTAGCGAAAAACTGCACCAAACTTTGTTAAGCCGAAACATGGGGCTCCCTAAGCAATTATTAGACGAAAAACGCCACCTAGATAGCCTCCTCTACGCCTATCATCGCAAAGTCAACTGGCAAGATATTCCGATCCAAGACCAACAGCAAAGCCGTCAAAGCATCGATTCTCTCTTCCGGCGGCAAGACCAAATCCAAGAAGCAATCCAAAGCCAGTACCCTCGCTTTGCGGCCTTGATGTATCAACCTTCTTCCCTACAACTACACCACATCCGGCGGCAGCTCATCGATGAGGACGAAGCTTTGCTGCACTTTTTAGAAATCGACAACCTGCTCTATGTAATCGGTATCTCACAAGAAGCACTGCTATTCAAACGGCTACAGCCCCAAAAAGACATACGCCTTAGCTGCCTTAACTTGGCAGATGAAATGCAAAACCGAAGCCCTGCCGTGTTCCAACAATTGCACTATTTTTATCAAGAAATAATGGAACCACTTGCTGATTTCATCGGGCAAAAACATCTAGTCATTGTACCGGATGGCCACCTATGGTATGTTCCCTTTTCCGCATTATTACAACAAGCGCCCTCGCTTGAAAAACCAACCAATACCTACGCCTACCTTATCCAAGATCGCGATATCCGTTATCTCTTTAACCTCTCCGTAGCAAAACTCCAAAAAGATTTAAAAAAACAAGCTTTTACCTCCCGCGAAACGAAAGAGTGGACTGTACTAGGGCTAAGCCCTCTACAAGACAGTGCCATCGGTTCTTTCCAACAGCTCAGCAACCCGCGCACCAATGCTTCGGCCTTCAACGCTTGGATACCAGCCGATCAGCTTAAATACCTAGAAAACGAAGCCGCCAATCTCCACAACTTTCGGCAGTATGCTCCGAAAGCAGAACTGCTGCATCTTTTTACCCATGCAGCGGTGGTATCCGATCAGCCCGACTCAACCTATTTGGTTTTTAACGCTAATCGATCGACCGTAGCAGCCGTACAACAGCTTTCTTTTATGGAGGTACTCAATAGTCGGCTCGAAGCACAATTACTAGTACTTGGTGCTTGCAGAACTGGCAACGGACAGCTTCGAAGAGGGGTCGGTGTCATCAATTTAGCCCGAGCTTTTTCTCATGCTGGATGCGAAAATATGATCGTTAATCTGTGGGATGCGAATGACGAAGTGATTGATCAAGTACTCGCAAGCTTTTATGAACGTATATTTTTACAGCAAGAAACCAATAGCCATGCCATCAATGCTGCCCAACGGCAATACCTTCAGCAAGCTACCCTTGGCGGGCATCCATCCTATTGGGCCACTACCATTTATATCGGGGAGAACAGCCGCTTCAAATCCCTGTCGCCTAATTATTACTATGCTGCGTTTCCCTTGGCGTTGCTAGTTACCTTCTTACTCATCCTTTGGCGTATCAAAGGGCGTAAATAACTAATTGCCCTCAAACACAGTAGCCAAGCTTCTTAACAGCCCTGTATCTAATTCTCCAAGGCTTCGGTAAGTTCACTGGCCTTAGCCGCTAGTTTTCCACCTTTATGAATGGTTGCATCAAGGAAGGGCTTTGCTTTTTGCTGCTCCCCCAATCCTAAATGTGCTAGGGCTATATAGTAATCAACACAATATAACAAATCGGCGTCTGCCAACTGCTGCGCATCGCGTTTGAGGTGTGAAAGTTGTTCTAAGGCTTCTTCAAAACGAGCTGTCTTTAGTTTAATATCTGCGGCGTAGAGCGTCAACTGCAGCTGCTGTGCAGCGGAGGTGTGCGCCAATAAACGCGAAAGCTCTACGGCTGCTTGCTCGTAAGCCTGGGCTTTATAAGCAGTCTTGAAGGCGCTTGTCTGTGATACCATCAACGATCCTTCGCCCATGCGTTCCCCCAAGACTACCAAGGAAATTGGCTCGTGCAGGGCTTGCTCAAGGCGTTCCTCCAAACCAAGTACCGCCGCGGTAGGCCTGCTAAAATAGCCAAATAGCACTAAGGCAAGCGCCGCCACAAATAATAGGGGCTTCAAATAGCGTAGTAGCCCTGCTTTCTCCCTACGGCTTAATCGCTGCGATACGCGTTGTGTGCTTGCTGCTAGCTGTGCCTCGCCTAGAAATATGCGTCCGCTTTGCTCAAAAGCATCTTCTTGCTTTTTTTCTTTGGGTTTTTGATTGCGTTTTGCCATTTTAGTTGGTGTGTGTTAGTTTTTAGCTAAATAAATGGAAAAGTGGGCTGCAAATCTTGTCCTAGATACCTTTCCTTTAGCCATGCTTTTTAGCCATGCCTTTATCGTTGAGCCGCAACTGTTTAATAATCGCTCTTTTAACAGTAGCGGCACGGCTCCGTGCGCTTTCGGCTGCCCAGCCCACTTCTTCTGCCAGTTCCTTGTAAGATTGCTGATGAAATAACCGACCGATGAGTACGATTTGTATTTCTTCCTCATACTGTTCTAACGCTTCAAAGAAGCGCTGCTTGAAGTTCTCTACGTCTTCATCAGAAGGCGCATCCTCTGCCACTATTTGTAACAAGGCATAGCCTGCGATTTCTTCTTCCAGCGTCCAGTCTAACAAAAGCTGTTTCCAGGTTTTGTTTTTTCGGAGCAAACTAATGCTTTTGTTTCTAGCCACCCGCTTCAACCATGCCGCTATATCATCTAGGCTTTTCTCCCTGAGTGTTCTGTCTAATGCCATGAAAGTATCCCACATAATTTCTTCTGCATCTCGAACATCCTTCAGGATGGCCGCAGCCGTAGCCATTACACAGCTACCATAACGCTCTGAAAATGCTTTCAACACAGCATTCGTGTTACTATGGTACAAGACCTGTAGTTCCTGATCTGTTTTTGCTTTCCATCTCGATTTGGCACCAAAAGACATAAATGAGGTTTTTAATTTTATAGATCGGCGTAAACGCAGCTAGCGTTCTCTAACAATCTTCTTTCTAAAACCATGCAGCGCAGCAAATCTAAGCTTTTTTGCATAAAAAAAGAGCATCTTGTGCAGTTCCTAGGGGCAAATGGTTAACATCCATCGCTTAAAACATTAAAATATATCACCACCTCTTGGAGAAGTGAAATTATTTGCCGACCTTTGCCGCGTAAATTAGCGCGGAGAGCGTGACCAGCTTGCTTGTTTCCCGTCTGTATTGTGTATCATTAAGTTAGTTTCCCTTTCAAAGTAAAAGATTTTCACTCAAATAGCATCGCTGCTTTAGCGATGCACCATTTTTTAACTAATTACATATGAAGTTCACCATTACTACACTGTTTGTGGCAATCTTACTATTTGCTACCAACGCCCAAGCACAGCAGGGTCTTCCTGCTAACCCCGATCCGAACAAATGTTATGTTCGTTGTATCACCCCTGATGTGTACGAGACACAAACTGTTCGCGTACAAACCCGCCCTGAGTACAAACGCTTGCGCGTTGTACCAGCAGAGTACGAAACCCGCACAGAACGCCTTCTTGTAAAAGAAGGCTATACCCGCTACGAGTTCGTGCCCGCTACTTTCACCAAAGAAACGGTGAGCTACGAGGCCGAAAGCCCTACCACCAAAGTGAGCTTGATAGATGCTTCTTTCTCTGCTGCCACCGAGGAAGTACTTATTCAACCAGCGATCAGCCGTTGGGAATATACCGCCTTTGACGGTTGTGAGTCGGATAATCCCAACGATTGCCAAGTACTTTGCTACCGCAATTACGAGGCACAGTACCGCACCGTACCCGTACAGCGCTTAGCTACCGACGCTAGCTATACTAGCAACCAAGCCGGTGGCCGCACGGCTACCTACACCAAAGAAGTGGTAGCTACCGCTGCTAGCGTTCGTGAAATTACCATCGAGCCTGTTTACAACAACGTCACGAAGCGTGTGCAAGTGAAGCCTGAAACAGTAGTAGAAGAAACAGTGCCTGCTGAATACACCAACGTAACACAAGAGGTTCTTGTAACGAAAGGTGGTTTAGGTACTTATGAAGAAATTGAGTGTGAACTCGTTTCATTCAACGTATTGCCCATCAACTACGAATTAGGTAGTGCTACACTGACTAGCGCAAGCCGTTCTATCATTGATGATCGCTTAGTAACATTGCTTACACAGCGCCCTAATATCCGTATCGAGATCAACGCTCATACAGATAGCCGTGGTAGTGCTGCTAGCAACCAAGACCTCTCTGACCGCCGTGCGCAGTCTGTTGTTAACTACCTTGTTAGCAAAGGTATCAACCGCAGCCGTTTGGTATCTCGTGGTTATGGTGAAAGCCGCTTGAAAAACCGTTGTACCGACGGCGTAAGCTGCACCGAAGCAGAGCACGCTGTTAACCGTCGTACGGAGTTCCGCGTCTTAAACCAAGAGATGTAGTACTAAGCTTCGATGTAGTATTGAGCTTCAAGGCTACAAAAAAATACCCGATCTGCTAGCAGATCGGGTATTTTTTTGTAGCCTTATACTTTGGCGTTTATGCTTTTTTGTACTTCCTGAAACGTAGCTTCAATACACCCAATACCGCTTCTTGAACAATCGATTTATGCATCTTGCTAGCACCCAAAATACGATCGGTGAAAGTAATAGGCACTTCTACAATTTTGAAACCTAAGCGCTTCGCTGTATATTTCATCTCAATCTGAAAAGCATAACCGACAAACTCAATTGCATCAAAATTGATAGCCTCCAGTACCTTTCTAGTATAGCAAACAAAGCCAGCCGTAGGGTCTTTCACTGGCATCCATGTAACCAGGCGGACGTAGAGGGAGGCACCGTAGGAGAGTGCCATCCGATCCCAGGGCCAATTTTCTACCTTTCCTCCCTTCGTGTAGCGTGAACCAACGGCTACGTCTCCTCCTTGTGCGTAGCAGGCTTCATAGAGCCTAGGTAAATCTTTCGGATTGTGACTGAAATCGGCATCCATCTCAAAGAAATAGTCGTAACGACGGCTCAAGCCCCATCTGAAACCATCGAGGTAGGCGGTGCCCAAGCCAAGTTTACCAGCCCTTTCTAGTATGAAAAGCCGGTCGGGATACTTTTGCATCACATCTTTGACTAGCTTAGCCGTCCCGTCTGGCGAGCCATCATCTACAATGAGTAAATGAAAGCTAGGCGACAGATCGAAGACCGTCTCGATCATAGTCAAAATGTTTTCCTTTTCGTTATAAGTAGGAATGATGACGAGTCTATTGCTCAAGGCTTCAATCATTTATATCCTATGAAGGGCTTTTAAAATAGCTGGGCTAGCTGGCTTAGGGTGAGGCAGAGATTGCGACACCATATTCCCGCCCCTTAGTAGCTTTGGGGTGCGCTTACAGGATGTGAAAACAAAATTATTAACCACAAAGATACTATCTACAATGCGTACAAGCACTAATTTTATTCGATGCTTTCTATTTAATAAGCAAAAATCGCTCGCTAAGCTTCGTTTTACGGTGATTCTCACTTGTCTTGCTGGTTGGCCACTATTAAGCCAAGGCCCTATTAGTGGGTTTAGAGCACCGCAAGGCGAAACCGCCATTGCGCTCACCTATAGCCAAGAGAAATATAGCCGTTACCTTTCCCCGCAGGGAAATGAAGAGCGCGCGCTAACGGCTCTTTCCTATAGCTTATTCCTAGAAGCAGCCACAGGGGCACGAACGGCTTTAGTCGCTACCTTACCTTATCTGAAAACAGGTCCTAGTACGAGTGGCTTGCAGGATGGCAGTATCTGGTTGAAATACTTGAACCTCCAATCTGTTCAGAAAAATAATCTTCACAACGTATTCACTTCCATTGGGCTAAGCTTTCCCGTAGGTAATTATCTAGTGGATGATCCCCTCGCCATCGGTCAAAAAGCGAGTGTTTTCCACACTCGCTTAGTGTATCAATACCAACATACGCAAGGCTGGTTTATAAATGCTGCATCTGGTATCGACTTTCAGTTTTCTCCCGAAGGCAGAGCGGCCATTCCGCTCTTGTTGCGAACCGGCTATGGTGGCCCTTTTTGCTATATAGAAGCTTGGTGGGAGCTGATGAGCGCCATTAATAGTGGCACGAGTAGCGGCCAAGTTGCACTAGCAGGCAATGGAAGCAGTTGGAACCGAGTGGGCACTACTCTTTACCTACCTATCCGGCCTTGGGTAGGCTGCACCCTTGGCGGCGCTTGGATTATCAATGGGCAATACATCGGTCAATCTAGCCGATACAACCTAGGCACAGTCTTTAAGATTAACGCTAAGAAAAGTGGTAGCTAACTTTTTTGAAGAGCAGCAAAGTCCAATAATCCACCATTGCTCACCTCGCTTTTTAAGATGCCTATCCAGTTGGGTCTTCCAGCAGCATGTCGCTACAAAAAAGCCCTTGCCCCTGCACTTGTGCCCGCCTGAGCGAGAGCAACGAGTTCGTGCGTGTCTGTATGTATGGACATTTATGCCCCTACTAAGGTAATTGACGTGTTCGATCGCTCATCAAATGGCTGAAAGCGGAACTAGCTGCGTAGTGAAAATTTGTTCCGCATTTCGTTAAAAAGTCTGCTGTATCAATATGACTACTTTTCTTATCGCTTTTACGCCCCAATCTGCGCTAAACTCCTTAGCTTTGCCCAATGCAGAAGACGGTAGATAAGACAGAAAGCCTAGCGCAGCAAAACAAGGAGATGCAGGAAAATACGCTACGGCTTGAGGCACTTATAGAAATGGCCACGGATGCCATCCTCACGATTAACGAGAGGGGGATTATTGAAACTGCCAACTTGGCTACCTGCCAACTCTTTGGCTACGAGCGCGCCGAGATGCTGGGGCAGAACGTCCGTATGCTCATGACAGGAAGAGATCGGGCGCAGCACGATCAGTATATGCATAACTACCAAAGTAGCGGCCACGCCAGAATTATCGGTATTGGCCGTGAAGTATGGGGCTTGCGAAAGAATGGCGAAGAATTCCCGCTGCGCCTTGCCGTTAGTGAGGTAAAATTCCAAGACCGCCGTATTTATACCGGAATTTTACACGACATTACCGACATCAAGACCGCTGAAGCCGAGGTAATTAGGCTCAACCAAGAGCTAGAGCAAAAGGTCAAAAGCCGGACAGAAGAACTAGCAAACACCTTAGAAAAACTACTGCTTACCAATCAAGCCATGGAGCAGCAAATCGCTAAACGGGAAGCCACTGAAAAAATACTGCTACAGCGGGAAAAGGAACTGAAAACGGCTCTTAGCAAAGAAAAGGAGCTGGGCGAGCTCAAAACCCGCTTTGTAAGCATGGCCTCCCATGAGTTTAAAACTCCCCTAAGCACTATCCTGAGCTCCGTGGAACTCATCAATATGTATGAATCGGCCGATCAGCAAGATAAGCGGCTCAAGCATACCGTCAAAATTCAAGCTGCGGTTAAACAACTAACTGAAATCCTCAACGATTTCCTTTCGCTTAGCCGGCTAGAACAAGGTAATATCGAAGTCAATAGACAGTGGATCGATCTATACGAGGTGATTCAGATGGCAATTGAGTCAGCCTCGGGCCAGCTTAAAACTGCTCAAACAGTCGTATTAGCACTAGCCGAGGAGCAGCATCTCGTATTTTCCGACCCGAAAATCCTGCAAGCTATCTTGATTAATTTACTTTCTAATGCCGCCAAATATTCCAATGAAGGTCAAAGCATTACCATCACCACCGGCTTCAACGACACCCACTATCAAATTAGCGTAGCCGATCAAGGCATCGGCATTCCGGAACAGGAGCAAACCCACCTTTTTACCCGATTTTTCCGAGCATCTAATGTGGAAAATATTAAAGGTACCGGGCTCGGGCTCAATATCGTAAGCCAATACACAGATATTTTAGGGGGCGAAATTAGCTTCAAAAGCCGCGAAAATCAAGGAACTACCTTTACCTTAGCCTTCCCAAATGCCTAAGCCACCATTTCCGAAGCTAGAATCAAACGTAATGGATAAGAAAACACGTATTCTAATTATTGAAGATAACGAAGACGTTCGGGAAAACCTCGCGGAAATCCTCGAACTCTACGGCTATGACACAGCGGAAGCCGCCGATGGCCTCGCTGGTATCAAGAAAGCTTTTGAAGTGGATCCTGACTTAATCATCTGTGATGTTATGATGCCACAGCTCGATGGCTTTGGAGTGTTAAATATATTAAGTAGGAATGAGCAAACCGCCCAAACTCCCTTCATTTTCCTCACCGCCAAGACCGAAAAACAAGATATCCGAAGAGGGATGAACCTAGGTGCCGACGATTACATCACCAAGCCTTTTTACAAGGATGAACTATTAGCGGTGATTGATACGCGGCTGAAAAAAGCGGCTCAAATCAAAAGCAATTTAGCCAGCGTCAACTTCAATACCACCCTCACCGATCCTAAACTCGGCATGGAGCAACTGCTAGAAGTGGTTAGACAAGAAGGCAGGCTACACCACTACAAAAAAAAGGAAAATCTAGTGCGAGAGGGGGATAACGCTCGCTACCTCTACTATATCGAAGCGGGGTTCGTCCATTGCCGGCGCTCTCATGAATATGGCAAAGACTACATTCTTTCCGAACTAGGGCAGGGCGAACTGATTGGCTATGCTACCTTACTCGATCATTCCACTTTCCCCTACGCCATGCAAGCCGCTAGCGAGCTGTGTAGTTGCAAACAACTTCCTGCCAAACGCTTCTATGAACTGATCAACGAAAACAGGAATATCGCCTCCGCTGTCTTGCAAATGATGGCTGGCGATCTACAAGACCAAAGCGAACGGCTCGTCAACCAAGCCTATGATAGTGTGCGCCGAAGAACGGCACTCATTTTGTGTGATCTCAACGAAAAACATAAGGGAGAGCCTATTTCCATTCAGCGCGAAGATCTCGCACAGATGGTGGGAACGACCAAAGAAAGCGTTATCCGTGCACTAACCGATTTCAAAACTTCTGGGTGGCTCGAAATCAAAAGCAGCAAGATTATCATCCCGAAAGTGGAAGTGCTCAAGAACCTATCTATTTAAGAAAGTAGCCTTAATAGGAAGGAAAAAATAACTGCTTCCTTCCCCCTATGGTATATCCAGCAACTTATGTGTTTGTAAGCTCACACGCCACTGGGGGTGGGCTAAACAATAAGCTACGCATTTAGCGGTATTCGCTGCCGTATCGGGCCCATCTAATGGCTGTAAAAAGAAGTGATCGAAAGCTAGATCCTCGAAAAGTGCAGGCTGTGCGCTGGCTTCCTGCTGCGGATAAACCAACTTAAGCTCCTGCCCTTTGCGTTGCACTAGCGTGGCTGTGGCCTTCGGACTCACACAAATCCAATCAATGGAGGCGGGCGCAGCTATCGTGCCATTGGTCTCCACCGCAATCTCAAAACCCCACTGATGCAGTAGCGCAATCAAGGGCTCGTCTAGCTGCAACAAGGGCTCGCCCCCTGTACAAACTACGTAAGGCTTGCCCTTCGTGAGGTCAGGCCAAAGAGAGGCTACCTTCGTTGCTAAATCAGCAGCGGTGTAGCGGCCTCCATGTAAGCCATCGGTGCCCCTGAAATCAGTATCGCAGAATTTACACACGGCCGTGGCGCGGTCTTCCTCTCGACCGCTCCATAAATTGCAGCCTGAAAAGCGCAGGAATACCGCCGCACGGCCGGCCTGCCCCCCTTCACCTTGTAGGGTGTAAAATATTTCCTTTACTTTGTAGGTTCCTTCACTCATTGAAGCCGCAAAAGTACGTATTTATTCAATATTATCCTGCTGCACACCGAACAACTCTAAATAAATAAGAAGGCCTACTTTTTTGTTGGCTGACGCAGGGGCAAGGGCAGACCTTGTAGCGCAAGACCACTAAAAAAGCACTGCGAAAAGAAGAGGAATCAAGAAAAACCAAGCATACTTGCAACAATGTAACTGCGCTTCGTGGCTGCCTGTGGCGGTGAGCGAAGCCTGCGCCGTAAACTATCGGGAATGTTCGGTATGGCCGCCATATTGATTCAAGTATGGATTCCAAGCCAATTTGGTTAGGGGATAAGCGCGAAAAGAGCTGCTAGACAAAAAGCTGCTAGACAAAAAACGACTAGGAAGCCAAAGCGGTTGCTAAAGGCGAAGCTATAAATATCGCTTCGTCAAATCTTGGTAAGCATCAATGCGCCGGTCGCGGAAAAAAGGCCACCAGCGGCGCACTTGCTCTGTTCTGGCTTTATTGATATCCACCACTTCGTAGCTAACTGCATCTGTGGGGGCTTGGAAAAGCAATTCGCCTTGCGGGCCGGCTACAAAGCTACGCCCCCAAAAAATGATGCCTCCGGTTAAGCCGCTGGGGTCGCCTTCGTAACCAATTCGATTGACGCTTACTACAGGAAGACCATTGGCAACCGCATGGGCGCGTTGGCTAATTTGCCAAGCCCCGAATTGTCGCTCCTTTTCTTCATCGGGATCGCTGCTCTCCCAGCCAATGGCCGTGGGGTAAATCAATAATTCCGCCCCAGCTAAGGCCATAAGCCTAGCTGCTTCGGGATACCACTGATCCCAACAAACTAATACGCCCAAGCGCCCCACGCTAGTTTGAATGGGCTGGAAACCAAGATCGCCGGGAGTGAAATAGAATTTTTCATAATAGGCAGGGTCGTCGGGGATGTGCATCTTCCGATACATTCCTGCAATGCTCCCATCTTTCTCTAATACAACCGCTGTGTTGTGGTACAAGCCTGGTGCCCTTCGCTCGAATAAGGAAGTAACAAGCACAAGCCCCAACTCCTTGGCTAATTCGCCAAAATAAGCCGTACTAGGGCCTGGTATAGGCTCTGCTAAATCGAAACTATCAACGGATTCTACCTGACAGAAGTATAGGCCGCAGTGCAACTCTTGCAGCACGACTAAGGCAGCCCCTTGCTCCTTACAGGCTCGGATTCCCGCCGTAGAAGTGGCTATGTCTTGGCTTCGATCTCCAGTATTAGCGTGTTGTACTAAACCTACTCTCATCCCTTAGTCGTACTTGTAGGGTAAGATCTTGCTATCTTTAACCGTTGAAAGCGTCATCAGGGTTTTGAGTCTTTCGATCTCATCAATTTGCTGAAGGGTTTTGAAAAGCAAACGCTCGTAGCTAGGGATGTCTTTACAGATAATCTTAATCAAGAAATCGGCTTCTCCTGTGATGATGTAGCACTCTGAGATTTCATCGATGCTATCGATTTTTTCCAAGAAGCGTTCCCGAGCTTGGTCTTTGCGCCAGTCTAGGGATACTAAGACAAAGGTTTTTACATCTAGCCCGATTGATTCAGGCTTTACTTTCGCATGGTAAGAGACAATCACGTCGGTCGTCTCCAACTTCTTTACTCTCTCAAGGGTAGGTGCGGGGGAGAGACCGATCTTCTTGGAAAGATCTAGGTTGGTTATTTTACTGTTTTCCTGAAGAATTTTCAGAATTTTAAGGTCAATTTTATCTAGTTTTTCAGACATGGTGCGGATTGGATGATGATTAGGTTCATTTGAAGGTGCAAGATAGCTATACCAATTATAATTACACAATACATAGCTCAAAAAAAATTATATATTGCGATAATTGCACGGAAAAAGGTCTGTTTTCCTCCGCACAGAACTGTACTTGAATAGAAGTGAATGACCAAATATTGTAAATACTAGTATTATATTGACTACTAGACGATACCGAAACTGCATCGGCTTAGGTATAACCATACTAAAATGCCGCTCAGCAAAATCACTGAGCGGCATTTTAATTGACGGTCGGGTAAGTGAGCCTATTCGATGAAAAGATCAAGTGTAACGCGGCGGTTGAGTTCCCGACCGGCTTGGTTGATATTATCTGCGATTGGCATAGTTTCACCGAATCCTTGGTGGCTCATCCGTCGGGCAGGAATACCTTGGCCAACGAGATAATCATAAACGGCTTTTGCGCGGCGCTCGCTCAGCTTTTGGTTGGCCTCTGCCGAACCGATGCTATCCGTATGGCCACCGATGGCTAATTGATAGCCTGGGTAACGATTGAGGATATCGACTACTCTAGCTAGCGTGCCGCGGGAATCGGCAGCGATGGTGGCACTAGCCGTTTCAAAGTTGATGTTCTGAATAGCAAATTCGATGGTTGCTTTGTCTTCTTGGGCTAGTTCTGGGCAGCCTTTGTTGCTGGCGGGGCCCGCTTCGTTGGGGCATCTATCGTCTTTGTCTAGCACCCCGTCTCCGTCGGTATCCTGCAACAGCCTAATTTTCTCCGCATACTGGCT
>DAINNZ010000098.1:0-14782 GCA_036735605.1 Lewinella sp.
TCGAGTTGGTTTGTCTTGATAGCCAATTGTGCCAAACTGACCAGCACCCGGCTGTCGTTAGGGAAGCGCTGCTCTAGTTCTCGTAGTTGCAGGATACCTTTCATGGGGTTATCTTCCGGTGGGTTGTAAGTGTAGGTAAGTGCTAGGTTAATTTGGTGCTCAGCCTCCTCGGGTTCCAGACTAATAGCAGCTTGGTAAGCTTGGATTGCTCGCTGGGTGCAGAAAGCTTTTTCCTTCTCTTCGTCAGCTTGCTGCACACAAATGGAAAAAGTAGTAGCCGCCATAGCCCAATCGGCAGCAGACTGCGGCGCTTCATCTAGCTCTGCAATTTGCTGAGCGTAATAACCAGATATGGCCGGATGCCCTGCGCGATACCATTCAGCAGCTAACTTTTCTAGAGCGGTGCGGCGACTATCATTGGCGGCGGAAGCCGCTAATTCTTCTTCCAAAGCCGCTAAGCTTGCCTTTGCCAAAGACGAAAGTGCAGGCTTTGCCGAACTGATGAGTGCCTGCGGGCTGGTCGCCTCCATTTCAAGCGATCGCCTAGCGGCTGTTTGTACCATTTCTGGTGCTTGCGTGGGGCAACCAAAATAGGTGAGCAGCAAAAGTGCTACGGCTATTCCCACTACTATCCACTGCGATCGTTGCATACATTCAGCTGTTTACTCCTCAGGGAGTGTATCTACATTGTCCTTAACCTGATCTACGAAGACCTTAGCCGGTTTAAAAGAAGGGATGAAGTGTTCAGGAATATCAACAGCCGTGTTGGCCTTAATGTTGCGCCCTATTTTCTTAGCACGCTTCTTGATTACGAAAGAGCCGAAACCGCGAATATACACGTTCTCTCCCTCCGCTAAAGTGCCTTTTACTTCTTTGAAAAATGACTCTAAGGACACCAATACATCTACCTTCTGGAGGCCAGTGGTTTCTGCGATTTTTGCTACTAAATCTGCTTTTCTCATTCTGGTTGTTGCTTGTTTTTATCGGGGGAAAAATTGCCTTTTCGCCAAAGCGGATGCAAATATCCGCTTTTTTTGTGAATAGAAGAAGGAAAAAGCTATTTTATTTGCTATCAGCCGCTTATAAATGGCTAAAGCACTTTAATTAAGGTGTTTCCTTAGGTCTAAGTGAACTTCATTGGCTGAGAATAGCCAAAACGGTTCGCTGAATCCTTTGCCCTTGCGCTACAAGACCTCCCTTGCCCCTGCACAGCGTGCCCGCCTGCCCGCATGGGGCTTTAGACAGGGCGAGCGGAGCGACAGCCACAAACACTTGCAAAATTGTTTCGCGCTGGCCGCGAATGCGAACGGCTATTATTTTATGCCTCATAAAAAGGCCGATTTAGCACACAGGCCAGCCTAGTGTTGAGCGGTCAAAAGGGTCGCATACGCTTTATACAGGTCAGGTGCTTGCTGCTGAAAAGCCGCCGAGTGGGTGAAGTAGAGCACCATGCCCAACTCACTAGTTTGCACATCGGGTAAGCCAAGATAAGCCATTAAGGCAGCTTCGGGGAAACGGCTGATACTCGTGATTTGTGGCCAAGTGAGTGCGGGAAAAAGCTGCTGCGGATACAGCTGCCGATACACCCTCGCATAGGTGAAAAAGCCAAGGTGGAGGTATTGCTGTGGCTCTACGACACTACGAACCAGCTTTTGAATATTGAAAATAAGCGTACCCTCCGGCACGAAAACTTCCGTGGCGTGCAGGGCTTCGTACTGTGGGCTCGGGAAATCGTGTTGATACAGCACAATGGTGTCAAAATCCTCTGGCAAAAAGGGGGTCTTATGAAAACTCACCACGGCGGCAGAGGCGGCAATCATTAAGCGAACATCCTCCGGAATACGCCCTTCTCCTTTGCCGATAAAATTGGCAGCTTCCTGAATCAGGAAGGTGCGACGGCGAAACTCCCGCTTTTCCAACAAGCCGAGACCTTTGTAGAAAGGGAAAAAATCCAAGACGGGAGCCGCCATCGACGGCAGGTCAGGGGCATAGCGCTGCCAATACCACCATTTGATTTGCGCCCCGAAAACATAGACGGGCACTAGCAAGATGATCGGTAGTATCACCAACCAAGACCATTGCTCGCCATAGCGGCTAGTGAGCAAAAAACCTAGTGCTAATAAACAGCCCAAGGGAACTATTAGATACTTTAATGGGTTCATACGAACGAATGAAAATCAAAGAAACGAAATTTTTTCGGCAATTTGCTTGCAAGTATCAAAAAATGTCGTAAATTTGCATCGCTTTAGGAAAAAGCAAGCTGTTTCGCCTCAACTGTGTGGCGGTAAAAATAAAAAGGTGCGGTAGCTCAGTTGGTAGAGCAATGGACTGAAAATCCATGTGTCGGCGGTTCGATTCCGCCCCACACCACCCAAGCGTAAGAAAATGAAGCAAACTTTGCACCATCATCACCTCTTTGCATTTGCACCGGTGGCAAGTGATGGTTCTTTTGTTGGCTAAAGCTTCTTAGACTTCAAAAAACTTTCTTAGGGTCTGTCGGGTTTCACCGGCAGGCCCTTTTTGTTTTACCCCCTTACTCCCCTCTGTTTTATGGTTTCTTCTTCCGCTGTTCTTAAGCTCGCTGTGCAAAAATCGGGTCGCCTCTTAGAGGATAGCCTTGGTTTACTACGGGAATGTGGCATTAAGATCAATAATGGCAACGACCAGCTGAAAGCCGCTGCTAGCAACTTTCCTTTGGAAGTGCTTTACCTGCGAAATAGCGATATACCACAATATTTACAGGATGGCGTAGCGCATATCGGTATTTTGGGCGAGAACACCTTAGTTGAAAAAGCCAAGAAAGTGGATATTGTCCATCCCCTAGGTTTCTCAAAATGTCGCCTTTCTATTGCGCTGCCCAAGGGGCAAATTTATGAAGGGGCTAGTAGCTTGCAAGGGCTTAAGATCGCTACTTCCTACCCGCATTCGCTGCGCAGTTTTCTAGAGAAAAACCAGGTAAGTGCGGAGATTCACGAGATTTCTGGCTCCGTAGAAATTGCGCCGAACATAGGCTTAGCCGATGCTATCTGCGACTTAGTGTCGAGTGGTAGTACGCTCTTCAAAAACGGCTTAGAAGAGAAAGAAGTGATCCTGAAGTCGGAAGCTGTTTTGGCTGCTTTTCCGGCCTTAAGCCCCGAGCAGCAGCAAACCTTGGATCGGTTGCTGTTCCGCATTAAATCGGTACTTACCGCTCGTGGCAACCGTTATTTACTGATGAACGCCCCCAACGAGCAGGTAGAAAATATCATCCAAATCCTGCCAGGCATGAAATCACCCACGGTGATGCCGCTAGCGCAACTCGGCTGGTCGAGCATTCACACGGTGATAGGCGAAGACCAATTTTGGGATATCATCGACCAGCTCCGAGCAGCGGGGGCGCAAGGTATTCTTATTATTCCGATCGAAAAAATGATTCTCTAATGAAGATAGTAGTCAACCCGCCTATGGCTGATTGGGCGAGCCTATTACAACGGCCGGCGAAAGACTTCCGAGCCTTAGAAGCGAGCGTTGGGGAAATTATGCAAACGGTTCGCCAGAAGGGGGATACCGCATTGCGCGAATACACGGCCCGCTTTGATGGCGTTGTGCTGGAGCAATTCAAAGTGCCGGAAACAGCACTAAAGGAGGCTGTTGCGCAACTTACAGCCCCGCTAAAAGCCGCAATGACAACGGCTATTACCAACATTGAGCGTTTCCACCGTTCGCAGCTTAGTGAAGTGGTGAAAATAGCAACTATGCCTGGGGTAGTTTGCTGGCGTAAAAGCGTAGGGATCGACAAAGTGGGCCTGTACATCCCCGGTGGCAGTGCGCCGCTGTTTAGCAGTGTGCTTATGCTGGCCATTCCCGCTAAATTGGCGGCTTGTTCGCAAATCGTTCTCTGCTCGCCGCCTACGGCTGGGGGGCAAATACATCCGAGCATCTTAGCCGCAGCACAGCTCTGTGGCATCACCGAGGTCTATGCTGTGGGCGGTGCCCAAGCGATCGCGGCTATGACCTTTGGCACCGAAAGCATTCCTGCGGTGTATAAAATATTCGGCCCTGGCAATGCCTACGTAACGGTAGCCAAACAACTAGCCGTACAAGAAGGCCTAGCTATTGATATGCCGGCCGGGCCGAGTGAAGTATTAGTGTTGGCTGACGCAGGGGCAAGGGCTGACTTTGTAGCGATCGACTTACTCAGTCAAGCTGAACACGGGCCCGATAGCCAAGTCGTATTGCTTACCTATTCCGAAGCACAAGCCCAAACTATCCTAGCGGCCTTAGAGCGACTGCTAAAGCAATTGCCACGACGCGAAATGACTGCTCAAAGTATTGCTAACAGCCTTACTGTGGTGGTTCAAGATGAAGCCGCTGCTGCTGCATTTATCAATGCCTACGCGCCGGAGCACCTCATCTTGAGTATGGAAAATGCCCTGGCTTTTAGCGAACAAATCCGCAATGCTGGCTCCGTTTTCTTAGGCTACTACACCCCTGAAAGCGTTGGCGACTACGCCAGTGGCACCAACCATACGCTACCCACCTACGGCTACGCCCGCCAATATAGCGGCGTGAGCGTTGATAGTTTCGTGAAAAAAATCACCTTTCAGTCGCTCAGCCGCGAAGGCCTACAAAATATCGGCCCCGCTGTAATGGAAATGGCCGCTGCCGAACAATTGGATGCGCATCGCTTGGCCGTAGCCCTTCGGCTAGCCGATGGCTCTGCGTCCAACACCTCAACGCCTACGAAGTAGCATAAAAGTGGCCACTATGTCAGCTCCTGTTCTAGCATCAATTGCCAATTCTTTTGCCATCCAGGGCGAGATACAGCAAATCTGCCCGCTAGGGAAGGGGCAAATAAACGATACCTACCTGGTGAAAACTAGCCAGATGGCCTATGTTTTACAGGCAATTAACCCCCAAGTTTTCCCCCAACCAGCGCTGGTGATGCGCAATATGCGTTTGGTCTTAAACCACCTAGCGTGGGTAGCCCCTGAAGAAACCCGCTTGCGCCTTCTTCCGCAAAGGGATAGCTCCGTCGCTTCCGACTGCCACGAAGCGGTAGGCTGCCTGTGGCGTATGACCAACTATTTAGAAGGCGTACATAGCTTCGACCGAGTGGAAACTGCCGAGATCGCCCACCAAGCCGCTAGGGGATATGGCCGTTTTTTTAGGCAGTTATACGATCTGCCTATTGACCAACTGGCGGTTACTTTACCTGGCTTCCACAATGTAAAGCAGCGATTTAAGCAACTAGAGCAGGCCGTCCAAAACGATCCAAAACAACGCCTTGCAAGTGTGCAGGCGGAGGTAGCGGCCTTCCGGAAATGGGCAGCCGTGGTAGATAATATCTATGAGCTTAGCCTTACTTTACCCATCCGACTTACGCACAACGATACCAAGATAAGTAATGTGCTACTCCGCTCGGATGACTACGAACCCGTAGCCGTTATTGACCTAGATACCGTGATGCCAGGCAGCGTGCTATTCGATGTAGGCGACATGATCCGCACCTTCGTGTCCCCCGCAGATGAAGAGGAAGCGGATTTAAATCGGGTATATGTGCGCACCGACGTCCTACAAGCGCTGCTAGCGGGCTACCGTGCTGAGGCTGCCGACTATTTGACGGAAGCAGAAAACCAACAACTGGTGGAAGGCGGTAAAATGCTACTATTTACGCAATTTGTTCGCTTCCTCACCGACTACCTGAATGGGGATATCTACTACCAGAAGATACACTACCCAACGCAAAACTTGGTGCGTGCCCGGAATCAATTACATCTTTTCTTAGACCTGATAGCCCGATAAAGAGGGTGCCCCGCTAAGGCGAAAAGGGTCATCACCAAGCAAGCCAAGCAGCCAATGCCTAGAAGGAATAGCACCCCCCAGCTATCGGTAGCTATAGGCGAAAAGAGCCGACTGGCCAGCTGAAAAGTGCAGTAACCGAAAACGAAGGCGAGTACTAGAGAATCCAGCCCCCAAGCAGAAAAATAATGCATAAATCACATAAAGCAGTAGGGACTATAGCCCGCTACTAGCAGGGGAACAAGGGAATAGAAGGATGGTTCTATTCGATAGATCGCCATAAGTTTGTAAAAAGGTTAAAACCTTTTCCCGATGCCTAATGCGATTGACCAGGTGTGATAGCCATCCAAACGCTGATCGTAGAAAATAGTAGGCGATACATCAAAGTGTTTCCCAAAGGCTATTTCGTATTCCAAACCAAATCGAAGCAAGGGGTAATTCTCCGAGCTTTCTATTTCAATCCCTGGCCCAAAGGAAATAATCCAACCAGGTTGGAATTGCCACAAAGCATCTAGTGTTAGCACGAGTGGGTTGATGCGTTCAATATCCTCCCCCTCCGGGCCTATAAGTACGAATGTTTCTAATTCAATATCGTTATGTAAGCCAAGCCCCCAACGATCACTCGGCCAATATTCTAAGTCTAAACCCCAAGAAGGGATAAAGAAGGAGCCTTCTGCTTGCTTCCCACTGACAAGGGTGTGGCCTAGCAGGAGAGCCGCACGGAACTTAGGCCACGGCTGAGCAGCCTCGTGATGAGAGGTATGGGCTACGGCACCCCTTTGTGCTTGTAGCAAGTTGAGGGTAAAAAACAGCATAAGTGCTGCTAAGAAAGAAGTGGTAACGTGTCCTTTAAGGAAGATTGTTTTCATTTGACGAATATAAATTGAATTATAAAGTTAAGTCGGTAGCCTTGCTATAAGTAGGCGTATAGGCACCAAGAAAGACCCTTGCGTAAATGCGAATAACAGCTAAGCCATTAACTACAAAAGTGATGGAAACCAAAATCGTAAGCCGTTTTCCAATACCGCCGCAACTGGCCTAACCGCCCTTGGATGGGTTGCCTATCGTTGGCTTCAAGGAGCAGTTGCTTCCATTCGCTAGCCGTGTGGCACTTAGTGACCTGCATCGTCTGGTCTTTAACGACTTGGTCTGCTATAACACGATTAAGCATCTCTTCGCGAATACGGCCATTGGCAAAATGAGCTCGAAATTCATCGATCGCCAAATAGGTGGTATAGCCAAAATGCTGGGAGGCCATCCAGATTGCCTCGTGGAATGACTCCTTTTGAAACGCATGTAGCGTGTTGTGGTGCACAAAGTCTTTAAGAGCGGCTTGTGCTGGCAGGTAATGCTTTAGTTCGTGGATGCTTTCTGCTAGATCGAAGCCCACAGTATGCTTTTCCATAAGAAATAGCGATGAGAATATAGGCTAATAACAGCCTTCGGGTGCTAGTAATAAGCTAGTGGTCTGTCGAGCGTTACTATTCAGGTTGATCGTTAGCGAATTTTGCGGCTAATCGAGGCGGAGGTTACCGCGCATAGCGGGACTATGTAAGGGGTTCTCCAACGAAGAGTAGCCGCAAAAGACGCCACGGGCAAGCCGAAGTTTTAGCCTTGACAGACCACTAGATACTAGTAAGCGAGGCAGGGGAAATAGCTTTCACCACTGCGATTAGTCTATAAAAGAATGGAAAGAAGTAGAAGAAAGACGCGCCTATGTCCTCACATAATCCGAGTACTTAGAGATGAAAAAACCCCCAATCAGGAGACTGATTGGGGGTTTTGCGGGCTTTTATACGAAGGCTGCCACCGCTTGGTCAATGACCTCTTGCCCCATTTTGGTAGGGCACATATAGTCAGTTTTAGGAGCGGTAGTTTCTTCGAGTGCTTTCCAGCCGCCATCAATATTGATGAGGTGATGGAATCCACGGGCTTTGAGAATGGAAGCTGCGATCATAGAACGGTAGCCACCTGCACAATGTAGGTAGTATTCCGTTTCGCGATCGAGGCGGTTCATATTGCTGTTGATGTAGTCGAGGGGTAAGTTTTCCACTTCGATCAGGTGGTGCGCTAGGTGCTCGGATGGGTTGCGAACATCTACGGTAGCCCCTACTTTGCCTGCTGCTAGGCGCTCGGCATATTCTTCAGCACTCACGGTTGCTACGCTAGCTATTTCTTCGCCAGCAGCTTGCCAAGCGGCTATGCCGCCTTCCAAGTAACCTAAGGTGTTGTCGTAGCCTACTCTGGAAAGACGTGTTACCACTTCCTCCTCTCTTCCTTCTTCCGTTACGAGCAAGATAGGCTGGCGAATATCGATGATAAGTGCTCCTACCCAAGGGGCAAAATTGCCATCAATGCCGATCGAGATGCTCCCCGGCACGTGTGCCGCAGCGAATTCTTCGGGCGAACGGGTGTCTAAGATCAGCGCACCTTCCGCTTCAGCCATGGCGATGAACTCGGCGGGTGCGAGTGCTCGGTTGCCCTGCGCTAGCACTTCGTCGAACTGCTCATAGCCCATTTTGTTCATCATGGCGTTTTTGGGGAAGTATTGGGGCGGCGGTGCCAAGCCTGCTGTTACCTCTGCGATAAACTCTTCCCGCGTCATGTCGGCTCGAAGGGCGTAATTGGTTTTCTTTTGCTCGCCTAAATACCCCCAGGTGTCTTTGCTAAGGTTTTTACCACAAGCCGATCCAGCACCGTGAGCCGGATATACAATCACCTCGTCGGCTAGTGGCATGATCCGGTTGCGGAGACTATCGAATAAATGACCTGCTAGGTCTTCTTTTGTTACCTCCCCTTGCTTGATCGCTAGGTCGGGCCGGCCCACATCGCCTAAGAAAAGCGTGTCGCCGGTGAAAAGCGCATAGTCTTTACCTGCTTCATCTTTCAATAAAAAGGTGGTACTTTCCATGGTATGCCCAGGGGTGTGTAGCACTTCAAAAGTGAGTTTACCCAAACGGATTATTTCCCCATCCACGGCACTATGTACTTCGTAATTCGGGTTAGCCAAGGGGCCATACACAATGGTTGCACCCGTTTTAGCCGCTAGATCTAAGTGGCCCGAAACAAAATCGGCATGGAAGTGGGTCTGGAAGATATATTTTAGGCTAGCACCTTCTTTCTCCAGTTTATCCAAATAGGGCTGTGTTTCGCGCAGCGGATCAATGATCACGGCTTCGCCTTCACTTTCAATATAGTAAGCTGCTACTGCTAAGCAACCCGTATAAATTTGTTCTACTTTCATAATCGTCGATACTTGTTTTATAATTAACGATGCAAAGATGCAGCCCCTAGCCACTAATAAATGGTGACTTGCATCACATTTAAACAAAACAGCCTAATTTTTTTAAAGTTGACTGCTTACAAGCAGTCGCATCAACGCCCGAGCTAATACCTAGTGGGGCAACCTGCGCCGTCTTTGAATTTATATATTTTTTGGCATAATGCAGGGGCAAGGGTCGTTTTGTAGCGCTAGTGTATTTGGCTGCTAAATCAAGAACG
Organism: Lewinella sp.; assembly: GCA_036735605.1. Lineage (GTDB taxonomy): Bacteria > Bacteroidota > Bacteroidia > Chitinophagales > Saprospiraceae > Neolewinella. The sequence continues at coordinate 9,283 of DAINNZ010000098.1, forward strand.
ATGAACGACTAAGTTCGCAACTTGCCGTATCTTGTGGCTTGTTGTTCTTGGTTTAGCAGCCATCCTGCGCCTTGCAACAGCCTTGCCCCTGCCCTTCGGGCAAGTCTATTGATTCAAGTCAAGCTATTAAAATGAAGCTAGAGGAGCTCATCTTACAAATACACGAAGCGATCATTGAAGAAAACTTTCTGACCGCAATTGACTATTTGGAACGCATTCCTGCGGCCAAAAAAGAGCATGCTGTGGAACTACTTAACCTGAAGGCACGCATCGTGAAATTGCAAAAGGAAGAACGGTTGGATGTGCGTGCGGCTCGAGATATGGAACTCGCCTACAACAAGGTTCGTATCGCCATCTTCGAGCTCACCCAGCAGTTAGAGCAGTCGGCTAGCATAGAAAAGCGAGAAGAAGACGAGCCTGCGAAGGAGGTGTTTTTAACCGAATTACTACGGCATCTGGAGATTTCGCACTCTACTTTCCAAGCGCAGCGCAATGTGCAAAAAAAATTGGTTAGCCTGATAAAAAGCCGGCTTCCCAACTGGGAATATGCCAATATTGCAGATGGCTTACAAGAAGCTTATGAGGGGATGCCCGCTCAAGAACGGCGGCTACATCGCATCCTACGAGGCTATACCGAGAACGTATTGCAAAAGAGCAACCAAAGTACCCTTGCGTTGCTACAAGAGAACTATCGTTTCATCACAGCCGTGGAAGGCTTGGCCTATTTAGAAAAGCACCTCCTTATTTGGAATGCCAAGTTTACCAGCCTTTTCGAGGAGGAGAGCACTTGCTTAATCCATGTAGGGCCCGACGAAGGGGTTCGCTTTCCTGTTGGCATTGAAGATCGTATCCGTGCCTATTTGGCCACTAACTAAGGATAGGCTTAACGGCTTCGCTTGAAGCGAGCTGGCACCTCAAAGGGCATTTCCAAAGGCCCCGAAAACCCTAGTTGTGAAAAATCTAAGCCAATACGAGCCAAACCGGTAGCAGGGCTGCTGATTTCCACGGTTCGCTGGTGAGAAAAAGGCATTTTCCGCCCTACATCCTTAAAGTTATCCATAAATACTTGTAGGCTTCTGTCGGCACTAATTTCGCGCAGCTGCATGCGTTTGAGCAAGAAGGCAGGGCTTTCGATCCAGTAGTCGGATTGCCAGCGGTTGTTTTTGCCGGCTAAGCGTAGCAGGCTTGCTTCTTGGCTTAGTTCGAGCTCCCGATCGAAGAAGATAGGGTTGCCCAGAACTACTTGTTGCAGCAAATCGAAGCGGGCAGGGATTTTGTAAGTTTTTTCGATATACGACAGCGGCTCGGCGGTAAATTCGTTTTGTAGCCGGTTGAGGACGAAGAAAGAATCGGGGGTTATTAGGGCGCGAGCGGCTTCGAAGCCAAACTTCTTGACGCTAATCCATAATCGTTTATCCTTCTCTAGTCGAATGAAAGCATTGCCGCTCACATTCATTTGAGGGCTTTCGAGCTTGATATTAGCTCTGGCATCCAGCCAAGCGGTGCTAAACTGGCTTTCGATGAGGCGGCGCGTCACAAGGGCTGCTTCAGAAAGTGTCTCAGCTGGGTTTTCTGCTGTGGTGGCTGTTTTTTTACTACCGCAGCTAGTTAGGAAAGTAAGACTTAGGAAAAAGAGGAAAATTCGCATTAGCTTTTGGTTTGTGCTATTTTGGTATTGAGCTGCCGGCTTTTACTAGCGGCTGCTCGGGCGCGTTCGTAAGCGTTTTGTGCAGCGGTTTTTTCGCCAGCGGCTAAGTAACTATCGCCTAAAAGCTCGAGTTGAAGGGCATGACTATTTTTGGGATGGTCTTGGGCTATTAACAGCGTAATAGCTTCGCGGCTATTACCTTTTTGCAGAGCCGTGGCAGCCGTGATATAAAGCCGTAGGGGGTCATCTTCTCTGATTTGTGGGTCCAGGGTTGGTAGTTGCTGCGCGGCTAAGGCTGTAATGGTGTTGTTGTAGCTGCTTGCCATAGCCGCAGCGGCCGCGTCGGCTGCGCTAAATATGAAAATAGCCTGCTCCAATAAACTAGTAGCTTCGTTGAAGTCATGTTGGCCTGCTGCGCCGAGGGCTGCGTAAAAATAGAGGTAGGGCTGGTTGGGGAAAACATCCAAGGCTTTTTCGGCCCAATCGCGCAGCTCCTTTATTTGCTGCTGCAAATAAAGCGATTGGAGTAGCTGCTCCCATACGGGATAAACCGTATCGTCGAGGGCTAAAGTTTTTTGATACGCCGCTGCTGCTTCGGCATAGCGGTAGCTATGGAAGTATAAATCGGCGGTAATTGCCCATGCCTTGGCTTCGTCGGGGTGAACGCGACAAAGCTCTTGAGCTAGCAAGAGGCCCTCGTCGGCTTTTTGGGTGTTTTTGGTTTGTGCTACGGCTTGTACAAGAGGGAGGAGCTTGCCAATCTTCAAGTCGATGGGCACTTCGGCTTTCGAGAAGAGGCTGAGCAATTCGGTAGTAGGGGAATTGGGGCGGCTCGCCGTTTGGCTGATTGCTAGCTGCGCTTTTACATCATCGGGTGCTAGTTGTAGGATCGTTTCGTACATAGCCTTGGCCGCATTTTTATTTCCCTGATCTTCGTAATAGCCAGCTAGTAGGTGCTTGAAATCAAGTACGGCCGGAAAGGCAGCCACCAGTTGTATCAGTTCGTTTTCTGCCTTCTTGAAGTCTCCTTTATTGAGGTAGAGGTTATGCTTAAGTCGGCTAATTTCAGGGTGTACGCCTTGCTTTTTTTCTAGGGCGTTATATACTTTCAGGGCGGCCTCTAGCTCTTGGGCTTTAACCAGAAAATCGGCTTGTTGTAGATAATACGTTGGTTTGTCAGGGCTGTGGTTCACCATTTCGCTGAACAACTTAGCCCCTGCTTTATATTGACCGGTGCTGAGGTAGAGCTTCCCCAATAAATGAGCATAGACTGGCAAAGGCTGAATGGTGTAAGCCTTATTGAGGGAATTGATAGCTGCCTCAAATTGCTCAAGGCTATAGTGTAGGCGGCCTAGTTCGAAGAAAAGTACATCCTTCGTGGGGGCTTCTTGTGCTAATGTTTCGAAGGCGGTAATAGCTTTTTCTCTATTGCCTAATAGCGCTTGTTGTTTGGCTTCGATGAAGCGTTTTTCAAAATTAACGGCAGCCTCCGTTACTACTTCCTGAGCACTTATGCTAGCGAAGCCAAGTAATGAAAGCCAAAGCATTCGAAAAGACAAAGACATACACAATTGGTTTTGTATAGAACGACTTTGAGGGCGATAGGCTATCTTGGCACGGCGTTGTGGCTTCTTCCTCTTAAAGACCTTTCATTAAGGAAACCTTTGCCCCTGCGTTAGCCAAAAAGAATGAAACAAAACGCAGTAGGCATATACTTTAGGCGCCATGACAAGAAAGCCCTTAAGATGCGATCTCTCTGTATAAAGACGCTTAAGCGGCCATAAAGTTACCAGCTGCGGTTTTTATGCGCAAAAAACAAGTACATCTTACACCCAAAGAGCGTCGAAAAACGTTTAAAGAAGCAAATACAGCTTTTATGCGAATTTTATGTACGGCCCTTTGTATGCTCTTCGTATTGTTATCGGTAAGCGCGCAAGACACCCGCTTAGCGGAGCAATACTACCAAGATGGAGAGTACGAAAAATCGGCGCAGCTTTATTTGCAGTTAGCAAATGGGAACAATGGGAACAGTTTTTTCTTCGATCGCTACGTGGCCTCTTTGATGGCACTCAATCAATACGCTGAGGCGGAGGATGCTATACGCAAGCAGATCAAGAAAAACCCGAATGATGTTAATTTGCTCGTCACTTATGGTAAGGTATTCGAGCAGCAATTCAAGCAAGAGGCCGCCAACCGCGAATACGATAAAGCCATCGAGCGCTTACCCGCCGATCAATACCAAGTGACGCAACTAGCTAACGCCTTCATGTCGCTCACCAAGTACGAGTATGCCATTCGAGCCTTCGAGCGGGGTGGCGAGCTTTTGAAAAACAAGGAGATTTTCGCCTATAATTTGGGCGATTTATACCGCCGCAAAGGGGATACAGAACCGATGATTAGCAACTATCTCAACGCATTAGAGGTGGATACGCGGCGGAGCAACCAGATCCGTACTGTTTTTCAACGCTATTTGGATAAAGACGGGCTGTTGGAACTACAGAAACAGCTTTATGCGCGTATTCAAAGCCAAACCAACCAAGCAGACCCTAGCCTGCCGGAATTGCTATCATGGGTGTTTTTGCAGCGAAAAGATTACCCAGCGGCACTTCGGCAAGAACGCGCTTTAGATAAAAAGCTAGGGGAGAATGGCAGCCGCGTTTTTCGTCTTGGTCAATTGGCTATTGCCGACCGCGACTACGACACAGCTATTAAAGCTTTCGATTATATCCTGACGGAAAAAGGCCCTGCCAGTTCGCTCTATCTGGATGCGAAGCGCGAGGGGCTTTACGCCCGACGCTTAGCCATCACCGACGGCTATGCCTACACCCAAGAAGACCTCTTGGTGTTAGAGGAAGCCTACGAAGCCTTTTTGGAAGAATTTGGTAGCAACCCCGCTTCCGCACCTATTGCCATTCAGTTAGCAGAATTGGAAGCGTTATACCTCAATGATTTACCGAAAGCGATCCGATTGCTTGACGGCCTGCTGACCACCCCCAACATTAAGCCCCAAGTACTTGCACAAGGAAAGTTAGCCCTAGCTGATTATTACCTGATGAGCGGGGATATTTGGGAAGCGACTTTACTTTATTCGCAGGTAGATAAAAGTTTTAAGGAAGACCTATTGGGCCATGAAGCCCGTTTTAGAAACGCACGCCTGAGCTACTTCAGAGGCGATTTCCAGTGGGCGCAGTCCCAATTTGATGTACTCAAGGCTTCTACCTCTAAATTGATAGCCAACGATGCCCTTGATCTTTCGGTTTTCATCTTGGATAATATGGGTTTAGATACCACTACAGAGGCCCTGCAGTTATATGCTGATGCGGAGCTGCTGGTGTTTCAAAATCAATTTGAAGCAGCCTTCAGTAAACTGGATAGCCTAAAGAGCCGTTTTCCGGGCCACGATTTAGAAGATGATATCCTCTACCTGAAAGCAGCTATTTACCAAAAGCGCCGCGACTATCCCGCCGCTGCCGCTGCCTACCAAGCTATTGTGGATAACTATGCCGAGAGCATCCGGCTAGATAACGCTCTCTTCGCCTTGGCCAAACTCTACGAAGGCCCCTTAGAAGACAAAGCGAAAGCTACAGAATTATACGAAACGCTGTTTATTGACTACAGCAATAGCATCCTAGCCGTAGAAGCCCGCAAAAAATATCGCGAGCTCAGAGGGGATAGCGTCCAGTAATTTCATAAATACGAAATGCAACGACAAAAGCCCTGCCCGATTCTTCGGGCAGGGCTTTTGCTATACCTAATAACTATCCACACCAAATAACTTAGTGTGAATGGCGACTACTTCTTGTAAGTTTCGTCGCTAACAGTTAGCTTATAACGGCCTTTAGCACGGCGGCG
>DAINNZ010000099.1:0-14625 GCA_036735605.1 Lewinella sp.
GAAGTGGAAGCTACGAAACGAGATGCGATATGCACAGACGCCAACATAACAATGGGTCTTTGATCCGAAAATACGACCTGCCAGTGCCTCGCTACACGAGTTACCCGACGGTCCCTTATTGGCAGGAAGTGCCCCCTAGTCAAAGCCTTTGGCTGAAAGCGGTGAATCAGCGCTTGCAAAGCGAGGAAGGTATTAGCCTCTACATTCACCTTCCTTTTTGCGAGCAGCTCTGTACCTACTGCGGCTGTAATAAGCGCATTACCACCAACCATGCCGTAGAGCAGCCCTATGTGAATGCTATTTTAGCCGAGTGGAAAATCTATACAGATAGCATGAGCAAGCGGCCCCTAATCAAAGAACTGCATTTGGGCGGCGGCACCCCTACTTTCTTTGCGCCAGCCGAGCTAGGCCGTTTGATCGACGGTATTTTCACGAGTGCCGATCCGGCACCACAGCATAGTTACAGCTTTGAGGCGCATCCAGACAGTACAACGCAAGCACACTTAGAAGTGCTAGCAGCCCGAGGTTTTGATCGGATCAGTATTGGGATTCAAGACTTCAACCAAGCGATTTTACAACTCATCAATCGTAAGCAATCCTACGAATCGGTACTAGCAACCGTAGATGGTGCCCGCAAAGCTGGCTACACCTCCATTAACTTTGATATCATCTACGGCTTGCCTACTCAAACGAAGATTGATATTGTTCAATCGGCAGAAGAAATCGCCAAATTCAAGCCCGAGCGAATTGCCTTTTATAGTTATGCGCACGTGCCTTGGGTCAGTCCTGGGCAACGCGCCTACGACGAGGCAGACCTACCGAAGGGCAGCGAAAAACGCAGCCTATACGAATTAGGCAAAATGCTGCTACTGGAGTTGGGTTACCAGGAAATCGGCTTAGACCATTTCGCGTTACCATACGACGAGCTGTACAAAGCCAGTCAAGCGGGGAATTTACATCGCAACTTCATGGGTTACACCACACACCCTAGTCGCTTAAACATCGCCCTAGGCTGTTCTAGTATCGGGGATAGCTGGGACATGTACGTGCAAAATGAAAAAAAAGTAGAAACCTATCAGCGCATTGTGTTGGCAGAAAATCGGCTACCTATTCACAAAGGCCATGCTTTGGCGCACGAAGATCAGATGGTTCGGCAGCACATCCTGAACATTATGTGTAGCCAAAAAACCCAGTGGGCAACCAAAGATTTACAGTGTTCGGCATTAAGCCGCGCTGTGCCATTATGGCTTGAAATGGAAGCGGATGGTTTGCTACGGCTCTCGAATTTTGGTTTGGAAGTGCTACCGGAAGGTATGCCTTTCCTGCGTAACATCTGTTTACCGCTGGATGATTATTACTGGGCCAACCTTCCTCGGCAGGCCACTTTCAGCCAATCTGTGTAAGCGATGAACAAACCTTTAGCCGCTCTTTCAACAAGCCAAGACGAAGCTGTGGTGCCTGCCAAGGCGCATTGCGCCCATTGTGGCGATCCCTGCGGCAAAGATGAGGTGATAGCCGCCGACCGCCATTTTTGCTGTGTCGGTTGCCAAACCGTTTATACGCTTCTAGCAGAAAACGGGCTAGATAATTTTTACGCCTTGGAAGCTTCTGCCGGTCGATCGCAGCAGCGCAGTAGAAAAGAAGACTACAGCTGGTTAGATAACGAAGCGCTAGCGCGTCCTTTCTTAAGATACAGCGATGAGCAACAAAGCCGAATCAGTTTAGAGCTACCTCAGATACACTGCGTTTCTTGCGTATGGCTTTTGGAGAACTTGGGTCGCTTACATCCAGGGGTAGTGGCGGTGCAGGTCAATTTTGGTCAGCGCAAAGCTGATATTTTATTCCAGCAGGGTGTTTTGCCCCTTCGTCAATTGGCGGAACTACTGGCACAAATCGGCTATGCGCCAGTTTTCCATAAGCAGCAAGCGACAAGCAGCCAACCAACTGGCAATCGGCGTTTACTTTATCAGATTGGTTTAGCGGGCTTCACCTTTGGCAACATTATGCTACTCAGCTTCCCTGAGTACTTAGGCTTACATATCGACTTAGCGGGAGATAGTTTTGCCCGCTTCTTTGGTTATTTAAATTTGCTGCTCAGTTTGCCTTTATTGCTTTACAGTGGCAGCGATTACTTACGCTCGGCTTGGCAGAGTGTGCGAAGAGGCTACTTAAATATTGATGTGCCCATCGCTATCGGCCTGGTAGCACTATTTGGCACCTCTACCTATCAAGTTTTGAGCCAAACAGGAGCCGGTTATTTTGATAGTTTGGCCGGGCTGCTTTTCTTTTTATTGACGGGCCGCTGGTTTCAGGATCAGACCTTTGCCCGCTTATCTTTCGACCGAGACTATCGGCACTACTTCCCGGTGGCGGCTCGTAAGAGATTAGAAAATGGCGACACCCAAGCCATTGGGTTAGAAGAAATAGCCCCTAACGATCTATTACTCATTCGTCCGGGTGATCTAATCCCTGCGGATGGGCTTTTGCTCAATGACAGCCCTACGGGCATCGATTACAGCTTTGTAACGGGTGAAAATTTACCCCAATCGCGAAAAATAGGCGATGAAGTCTTCGCTGGCGGCCGCGCGACGCAGGAGGCCTTGGAGATACGGGTCAGTAAAAGCGCTGACCAAAGCTATCTACTACAACTTTGGCGGGAAGATGCTGCGGACACAGCCCAACGCAACCGCAGCAGCACCGATAAAATTAGCCGTAATTTCACCATTGTCGTGTTGAGTATTTCGCTTGGCACCCTACTCTACTGGTGGCCGCAAGACAGCCGATTAGCTCTACAAGCTGCAACAGCCGTGTTGATCATCGCTTGTCCTTGCGCATTAGCACTAGCCATCCCTTTCACCTATGGTACGCTATTGCGCGTATTGGCTCGAAAAGGCTGGTACCTAAAAGCCGTTAGTGTAGTAGAGGAAATACAACAGCTCACGGGTTTGGTAGTCGATAAAACGGGGACATTAACCCAAGCAGCAGCCATATTTTACACAGAAATACGCCAAAGCCTCTGCGCTGAAGAACAAGCTATCGTGCTGGGCATGGTAGAGCAATCTAGCCACCCAAAAAGTAAGCAACTAGCGCAGCATCTTCGCAGCCAGGGGGTTCAAGCGGTGCGGGTAAAAGCCATCCAAGAAATAAGTGGCCAAGGCATTCAACTGGAGCAAAGTGGCCAACACTATCAAGTAGGTAGTGCTAAATTTTGTCGGCTTGATAGTGGTCAGGAAGGCCATCTATTTGTGTGTATTAATGGGCTGGTGAAAGCCGTTTATCAGGCAGCTGACCCCGTCTTACGGCCTGGCGTTGATACGATGTTGGCCGACCTACAAGCCCAACACGAAGTAGTTCTATTATCTGGCGACACAGACCGAGAGGCGGCCTATTGGCAGCAATTACTACCTGCCGAGCAGCTTCATTTTAACCAAAGCCCTTTTGATAAGCAGCACTACCTACAGCGCAAGCAGGCGGCGGGGGCTCATTTGCTCATGCTAGGCGATGGCCTCAACGATGCCGGCGCACTCAAGGAAGCCCGAGTAGGCATTGCCGTGAGTGAAGACATGGCCAATTTTTCGCCAGCTTGCGATGGTATTTTATTAGCCGAGCAGGTGGGCCGCCTACCGCAGCTGTTACGGCTTGTTGATCGTGCTAAGTGGGTTCTTTACACGGCATACGCCGCTGCTTTTGTGTATAACGTAATTGGGCTGAGCTTTGCTGTTAGGGGACTACTATCTCCGGTGGTGGCCGCCATTCTGATGCCCCTTTCTTCGCTCACCATCGTCAGTATAGGCGTGGCAGGTATCTATTGGATTAGTGCCAAAAAATAGCGTTGAATTGGGGTGGTTGAAGTAGTCGGACTATGCTTAAAAGGCTTGTTCGCGGGTGCTGGACGATCGAGGACAAGCGGGGACAAGCAAATTTTTCGTTCCGGTCGAAACAAAAAATAACGTCAGGGTGGTGTTACAACGAGGCTTTACAGCGGGCGAAACCCCTTAAAAACAGCCCTCCGACACTAAAATGACATAGATCACCTGAAGGGCTGACCGGCATCATTTCACAGCTTTAGGCATGGTTCTACCTTGCAGTGGATTTCAAAAAGAAGCCATTATGAAGGTAATTTTCCTCCTCATCGGACTGAGTTTAGTGATTGCTATCGGCTTTCTATTTGCCTTTTTCTGGGCAGTGGGTAGCGGCCAATATGAGGACGAGATCACCCCTTCTATGCGGATACTTTTCGACGACAAAGATTCTAATTCTAAACACAGCAAGCATGAGTAATGTACCCGCCCACACAGACGCATCGGGGCTAGAGCACTTCAGCTACGACAATGAGATTGTCAAAAAATTTGCCTACGCCTGTATCCTCTTTGGGATCGTAGGCATGACGGTAGGCCTTTGGGCTGCCCTCCAGTTGGTTTTTCCCAGTTTAAACTTCACAGCTGAAACCTCTTTTGGTCGGCTGCGCCCGCTACACACAAACGCGGCTATTTTTGCTTTTGTGGGTAATGGCATCTTCATGGGGGTCTATTACTCCTTACAACGCCTACTTAAAACGCGGATGTATAGCAATATGCTTAGCAACATCCATTTTTGGGGCTGGCAGGCCATTATTGTAGCAGCGGCCGTTTCCTTACCGCTAGGTATTACCACTTCAAAGGAATATGCGGAATTGGAATGGCCTATTGATATAGCGATCGCTTTAATCTGGATCGTCTTTGGCCTCAACATGTTTATGACCATCTTTAACCGGAGGGAACGGCACTTATATGTAGCTATTTGGTTCTACATTGCTACATGGATCACGATCACGGTCTTACATGTAGGCAACAGCTTAGCGCTACCGGTAAATATGTTCAAGTCCTATACGGTTTTTGCGGGGGTGCAGGATGCTTTAGTGCAGTGGTGGTATGGCCACAATGCCGTCGCTTTCTTCCTCACCACGCCTTACTTGGGTTTGATGTATTACTTTCTACCTAAAGCAGCCAACCGGCCAGTATATAGTTATCGCTTATCAATCATTCACTTTTGGGCACTGATATTTATTTACATTTGGGCTGGCCCTCACCATTTGCTTTACACTAGTTTACCCGACTGGGCGCAGTCTTTAGGTATGGTCTTTAGTTTGATGCTAATTGCGCCCAGTTGGGGCGGTATGCTCAACGGCCTACTCACGCTTCGGGGTGCTTGGGATAAAGTACGCGAAGACCCTGTGCTAAAAATGATGGTCGTAGCTGTAACAGCCTACGGTATGGCTACTTTAGAAGGGCCGCTGCTGTCTATTAAATCGGTGAATGCGATGAGTCATTATACCGACTGGACGGTAGGCCACGTACACATCGGCACTTTAGGCTGGAATGGTATGCTCACCTTTGGTGTTTTATATTGGTTATTACCCCGCATTTTTCAGACCAAGTTATACAGTATTAAACTAGCCAACACCCATTTTTGGCTGGCCACTTTAGGTATGTTGTTCTATGCTATTCCACTCTATTGGGCCGGCTGGACGCAAAGTTCCATGTGGAAGCAATTCATGCCAGAAGGTATGTTACAATACGGCAACTTTTTAGAAACGGTGACCGCTATCCTACCGATGTATGCCTTACGGGCCTTAGGAGGAACGATTTACCTAGGTGGCGTAATCCTGATGGTATATAACTTGGTCAAGACCGTAAGGCAAGGAGAGTTGCTGGCGAACGAGCCTGTGAGCGCCCCTCCTTTATCGGCTAGCCCCGCAGGCCATAAAGGCGAACACTGGCATCGTTGGATCGAACGCCGACCTGTGCAATTGCTAGTCGGCTCTGCGGTGGTCGTATTGATTGGTGGCTTAGCGGAGATATTCCCGATGATATTAGTGGACGATAACGTGCCTAAGATTGAATCCATCCAACCCTATACGGCTTTGGAGCTAGAAGGTAGAGATATTTACATCAGCGAAGGCTGTAACAACTGCCATAGTCAAATGATTCGCCCCTTCCGTTCCGAGACGGCTCGCTACGGTGAGTACTCCAAATCAGGCGAGTTTATCTACGACCGGCCACACCTTTGGGGTAGCAAGCGCACTGGACCCGACCTACACCGCTTAGGTAAGAAGTACCCCAACAGCTGGCATTATTCGCACATGGTGCAGCCTACCTCCACTTCGCCAGGCAGTATTATGCCTGCTTATCCTTGGTTGGCCAGCAGAAGCATTAATAAAAAATACACGGCAGCTAAGATCAAAACCTTAGAAGCTTTGGGCACCCCTTACCCCGCAGGTTATGCAGAACGAGCCGTTGAGGAACTAGAAGCGCAAGCAAAAGGCGTGGCCGATAATCTTCGCCAAGAACTAGGCCTGGAGGACGATCGCTTAGAAGACAAAAAAATCACTGCTCTCATTGCTTATTTGCAACGACTGGGCACGGATATTTCCTCCACCGAAGACATCTTCGTAAAAGGCAAAAAATAATGGCAAAGTATCTTTTATCTGGCGAAGGTGTCAACTGGTTAGCCATCATGGCCTTAGTGACCTTCTTCATCATCTTTACACTAGTAATCGTGATGGTCTTTATGCGCAACAAACAGTCCTATGAGGAAGTAGCTCAACTCCCTCTGCACGACGACGGCGATCAACTTTCCCACTCTGCAAAAGAAAAACTATGAACATCCAATCAATATCCAAGATGGCAGGTCTAGGCGGCCTCTTCCTTTTCAGCAATTCCTTGATGGCACAGGCAGCAGAAGTTGTAGCGCCCCTAGCCAGCCCTAGTGGTTTCAGCTTCAGCCAGCTCTCTGTCTTAGAGCAACTACTACTAGCCGTAGGGGTAATTATCTTGCTAGCGGCTATGAATAGCATTATCCGCCTGATTTTCACCTTAATGGAGCTACAAAAAATCCGGCTACTCAAACAATACTCGCCTGAGCTATTGGAAGAGGTTGGCATCAAACAAGCCGTGGCTAATGAAAGCTGGTGGAAAGGGGTCTATCGCCGCTGGACGAACGTGGTGCCCATCGAAAAGGAAAAAGATATTATGCTTGATCACGACTATGATGGCGTACGAGAACTAGACAATAGCTTACCACCTTGGTGGCTAGCCATTTTCTATGTCACCACCGCTTTTGCCGGGGTCTATATTTATTTCAATCACTTTTCTAGTTGGGCTGTATCAAGTGGAGAAGCCTATGCAATGGAAATCAGCCAAGCTGAAGACCAAGTAAAAGCTTACCTAGCCACTCAGGCGAACGCTGTGGATGAAACGAATGTAGTGCTACTAGCGGAGGCTACTGCTTTGGCCAACGGCAAAACCATCTACAACGCCCGCTGCGCAGTCTGTCATGGCCAATTGGGCGAAGGAGGCATCGGCCCCAACTTCACCGATGCGTATTGGCTACATGGCGGCAGCATTCAAGACATCTTCAAAGTAGTGAAGTATGGCGTGGTAGAAAAAGGCATGCAAGCTTGGAAAAACGAGCTCCTCCCGCTGCAAATGCAGGAGGTCTCTAGCTACATCCTCTCCCTGCAGGGCAGCAACCCGCCCAACCAAAAAGAAGCACAAGGTGAGCGCTACCTACCTAGCGAGCAACCCGCTGAGGAAGAAAAAATCACGGAAGGTGAAGATGCTTCTCTTTCGATGAGCAACCAATAGTTTGTAGGTTTCGGGGAGGTAGCTAGTTGAACTACCTCCCCGAAACGCTTTATTTTTTTTGACGATTATGAGTAATTTAACCGACACGGAAAGCTATCGCGATTCTATCGCCACTGTCAATGAAGATGGCAAGCGAAATTGGATCTACCCCAAGCGTCCTAAAGGTCGCTACTACCAATGGCGAACCTACCTGACTTGGGTTTTCTTAATTATTTTATTTGGTTTGCCATTCATCAAGCACAATGGTGAGCCATTGGTGCTACTGAATATTCTAGAGCGTAAATTTATTATCTTCGGTCTTCATTTTACGCCGCAGGATTTCCACCTCTTTGCGATATTGATGATCACGGGGGTCGTTTTCATTACCTTGTTTACCGCTATTTTTGGTCGCCTTTTCTGCGGCTGGGTTTGCCCACAAACCATCTTCATGGAAATGGTTTTCCGGAAAGTAGAATATTGGATAGAAGGAGACGCCAATGCGCAGCGCCGGCTCAATAATGCCCCTTGGACACGGGAAAAAATGCTAAAAAAAGGGGCTAAACAGCTGATTTTTATCGCTATTTCTGTTCTCATTGCTCATACCTTCTTAGCCTATATTATTGGCTTAGACGCGGTGGTGGAAATCGTGAGCCAGCCGCCCTCTCACGACTGGATGGGCTTCATCGCAATCGTGCTTTTTATTGGTGCTTTCTACTTCGTATTTGCTTATTTGCGCGAGCAAGTTTGTATTGCTATTTGCCCCTACGGCCGCCTGCAAGGTGTTTTACTCGATAATAACAGCATCAATGTAATGTACGACTGGATTCGCGGCGAGCCTAGAGGTAAACTTAAAAAAGAAAAAACCGCCCAACCAAAAAGCGACTGCCAAAACTGCCCCAACTGCCGCGACGGTAAAGATAGCTGTAGCACGGATGTACTCAAAAAAATGGAGGAAGCCGTGCTGGCCTACGAAGCTACCACCCTGGTTGCAACACCCGCACTGGAAATAAAAGGTGACTGCATCGACTGTGGCCTTTGCGTTCAGGTATGCCCCACGGGTATCGACATCCGCAATGGCGTTCAGCTAGAGTGTGTCAATTGCACCGCTTGTATCGATGCCTGCGACGAAGTGATGGATAAAATCAACAAACCCCGTGGCCTCATCCGCTATGATAGCACCGTGGGCGTTGAGAAAAAAGAACGCAAACTACTTACCCCCCGAGTGCTAGCCTACTCCGCTGTTTTGTTGTCGTTAATTGTTGTCAATATCGTGCTGCTATCCAATCGAGGAGATGTTAACATCATCTTGATGCGCACCCCTGGCCTACTCTATCAAAAAAACGATGACGGTAGCGTCAACAACCTCTACAAATTCCAATTGGTTAATAAAACCAACCGAGATATTCCGCTAGAATTTCGCCTCCCCGAAGGAGAAGCTGGCCAAATCAGGTTGGTTGGCGACCCCATCGTTAGCCAACCCGGCGAAGTAACCGAAGGAGCCCTTTTCATCGACCGGCCTGTACTAAAAAGTAGTGACGGAAATGAAAAAGTGCCCATCGAAGTGTGGGCAGAAGGAAAAGTTATCAAACGATTTAAGACCTCTTTCATCACACCCATCCAATAGACTTGTTCGTTACACAAAAGTACCTCAGCCACTGCTTCGGCTCGCAATACAAGAGCCGGCAGTGGCTGAGAAACCATAAAATAAAGCAATATGAAATTCAATTGGGGAACTGGTATTTTTCTATTCTACAGCATCTTTGCCCTTAGCTTAGTCGTGGTGGTCATCCAAAGTAGAACTTTTGATAACAGCCTCGTCTTCGAGGATTACTATGCTAAAGATATTACCTATCAGCAAACAATCGATCGGAAAAATAATAGCCAAGCACTCACCGAGCCGCTCAGCTTAGAGGTAAGGCCAGCCTTTTGCCAGCTCAACTTCCCAGCCGCTATTTTGCAAGGGCCCTTCACTGGCACGGTACACCTCTACCGGCCTAGTAGCAAGCAGCACGATCAGACCTACGCCATTGCGGCCAATGCTGCTGGAGAAATGTTCATTCCTACGGAAGGGCTAACAGATGGTCATTATAAAGCCCTCGTCAATTGGTCAGCTAATGGCGTTGACTACTACGACGAATTCGCTGTTTATTTAAAACCATAAGGGATGTTACTCTGGACAGCTTTCACCCTAGGCTTATTGGGCAGTTTGCATTGTGTAGGTATGTGCGGGCCGCTCATGCTCGCTATGCCTACGCCCCAAGAAAGTGTAGCGCGAGTTGGCCGTATCCTACTCTATCAGGTAGGGCGCATCAGTAGCTACGCCTTCCTAGGCTTCACACTGGGTTGGTTAGGTTGGGGTGCTAGTTTGTGGAATAGCCAAAACACGCTTGCTATTTTGTCAGGCGTTCTATTACTTGGCTTAGCCATTTTCCAAATTGATCTAGGCAATGTCATGCTGCGCTTCCCTGCTTTTGGTCGGTTTCAGCTCTTCTTGAGACGGCAATTTGCGCGTCTTTTTAAAGAATCAGGCTGGAGTAGCTACCTAGGCGTGGGGGCACTTAATGGCTTTCTACCCTGCGGTTTAGTTTATGTGGCCATCCTAGGTGCCATTAACGCCGGCCACCCTTTGCTCGGTGCCGCTTTTATGCTTTTTTTTGGGCTCGGCACCACCCCGCTACTGCTTGCTACCGTTTGGCTAGGTGGTGGCCAATTGCGCCGCTGGGGCCTCCGCTTACCTAGCTGGACGCCTATCATCATCGCCTTGGTAGGCATTTTCCTCATCTGGCGCGGTGGACAAATTCATCTGCCCGCCGACTTCATTTTTTGGCAAGGTGCCCAGGAAGTACCTATGTGCCACTAAGCTTTTGGCTGCTGGCTATGGCTAAGGCTATGGCTATGGCTATGGCTTTTGGCTTTTGACCCTCAACGTCCCAATAGCACACTTCGGCAAGCTACTTCGACTACGCTCAGCACGAGTCAGTGCAGCGCCTTTACACCTTCCAACCTTTACACTTTCAAAACTTTTACACTTTTACACTTTTACACTTTCAAAACCTTTACACCTTTACACTTTTACACTTTCAAAACCTTTCCCCCTTCCTCCCCCTTGCGCCCACCAGAAAAACTTGCCCCTGCACAGCGTGCCCGCCTACCCGTATAGGCTTTAGACAGGATGAACGAAGCGGTAGCCAAAAAAAGAACAACAGGCCGTGGAGTGGAAAACAAAATAGAAAGCTTTCACTTTTTCTTTTCTTCGCACTAGGCTAAACGGCCTTGATAGCTTACCTTTGTCCGCGATTTGTACGGTAGTTATTCCGGTCTTCGCCTTGGTCAATTTGTTGATCTATTTTGCCCTCCACCACTACCCCTTTGCGAAGGCTGCGAGCAACTGCATTAACTTGCTCATTATGCCTCAGGATACTTCTATTCGTTCTGTTCTTATTATCGGTAGTGGCCCTATTATTATCGGTCAGGCCTGTGAATTTGATTATTCTGGCTCGCAAGCTAGCCGCAGCCTGCGGGAAGAAGGGGTGGAAGTGACCATCCTCAATCCCAATCCGGCTACTATCATGACCGACCCGATGACGGCCGATCATGTGTATTTGCTGCCGCTCACGACAGAAAGTGTAGAATTTATTTTACGCGAGCAAAAAATAGATGCGGTGCTTCCCACCATGGGCGGCCAAACGGCTCTTAACTTGACGATCGAATGTGGGAAAATTGGTCTTTGGGAAAAATACAACACCCGCTTAATTGGCGTTGACCTAGCAGCGATTGAGCTGGCTGAAAACCGCGAGGCTTTCCGGCAGCACATGATAGACTTGGGTTTAGCCGTTGCCCCAGCTAGAATTGCCAACTCCTTTTTGGAAGGCATGGAAGCCGCCCAAGAAATTGGCTTTCCGCTCGTCATTCGCCCTAGCTATACCCTAGGGGGATTTGGCGGTGGCTTTTGCCACAAAGAAGAAGATTACCCCGAGTTGCTCCGTCGTGGCTTGGAAGCTAGCCCCACCCACGAGGTGCTAATTGACAAAGCCGTACTTGGCTGGAAGGAATTTGAGTTAGAGCTGCTGCGCGATGCCAACGATAATGTGGTGATCATCTGTACGGTAGAAAACTTCGACCCAATGGGTATCCACACCGGCGACTCCATCACCGTGGCTCCGGCCATGACCTTGAGCGATACCGCCTACCAAGATATGCGCAACCAAGCCATTAAGGCCATGCGCGGTATGGGCAACTTCGCCGGCGGTTGTAATATCCAATTCAGCCAAAACCCAGAAACCGAGGAGCTCATCGTGATTGAGATCAACCCGCGTGTAAGCCGCTCCTCCGCACTAGCTTCCAAAGCCACCGGCTACCCCATTGCCAAAATCGCAGCTAAACTAGCCCTAGGTTACAACCTCGACGAGCTAAAAAACCAGATCACTAAAACAACTTCCGCTTTCTTTGAGCCTACACTGGATTATGTGATCGTTAAAATTCCCCGCTGGGATTTCAACAAATTCCCTGGAGCCGATCACCAGCTAGGGCTGCAAATGAAATCGGTTGGTGAGGTAATGGGCATTGGGCGAAATTTCCTCGAGGCTCTCCAGAAAGCCTGCCAAAGCCTCGAAATTGGCCGTGCAGGCCTTGGAGCCGATAAAAAAGAGTGGATCAAAACCGACGATATCCTCGAAAGACTAGAAAAAGTGAGCGACGACCGCATCTTCCGCCTCAAAGATGCGCTTCGCCTCGGCGTTCCGAAACGAACGATTCACAAACTTACCAAAATTGACCCTTGGTTCATTAGCCAAATCAAACGCTTGGTAGATTTTGAAGCGGAGGTAATGCGCTACAATGTGCCAGAAGACATCCCCGCCACCCTATTCCGCGAACTCAAAGAAGTAGGCTACAGCGACCAGCAAATCGCTTGGCTACTGCGCGTTGATGAGGAAGCGGTGACGAAACGCCGCTACGAACTCGGCATCCGCCGCACCTATAAAATGGTGGATACTTGCGCGGCTGAGTTCGAGGCCAAAACGCCTTATTTCTACTCTACCTTCGACGAAGAAAATGAATCGATCCCTTCCGATAAAAAGAAAATTATCGTGCTCGGTAGTGGCCCGAATCGCATCGGCCAGGGTATTGAATTCGACTACTGCTGCGTCCACGGCCTAAAGGCTTGCCAAGAGGCTGGCTTCGATGCCATCATGGTCAATTGTAACCCCGAAACCGTTTCTACCGATTTTGACACAGCCGATAAGCTCTACTTCGAGCCCGTCTTCTGGGAGCACCTACGGGAAATCTTAGAACTAGAACAGCCCGAAGGCATCATCGTACAATTAGGCGGCCAAACCGCCCTCAAACTAGCCGAGGAATTCCACAAGCGTGGCATCAAAATCATCGGGTCGAGCTACAACAGTCTCGACTTGGCCGAAGACCGCGGTCGTTTTAGCGATCTGCTGAAGGAACTCAACATCCCTTACCCCAACTACGGTACGGCCAAAGATGCCGACGAAGCCCTAGCCGTAGCCAAAAAAGTGGGCTATCCCGTGCTAGTGCGCCCTAGCTACGTGCTCGGTGGCCAAGATATGCGCATCGTCATTAACGACCACGAGCTGGAACGCCATGTGCTTTCCATTTTCAAGAAATCGCCCGATAATGAAGTGCTAGTCGATCACTTCCTCGATCGGGCCAAAGAAGCCGAAATTGATGCCATTTGCGATGGCGACGAAGTCCATATTATGGGTATCATGGAGCATATCGAGCCTGCGGGCATCCACTCCGGCGACTCCTCCGCCGTGCTACCCACCTACAGCCTGAGTGTAGAAGCCGTGAACCTGATGAAAGAATATACAGAGAAACTCGCCTTCGCTCTAGAAATCAAAGGCCTCATCAATGTACAATTCGCCATCAAAACGGATAAAGCGACGGGCCAGGAAATCGTTTACGTCATCGAAGCCAACCCCCGCGCTAGCCGCACCACGCCCTTCATTGCTAAGGCCTATAAAGTGCCCTACCTCAATATTGCCACTAAAGTGATGTTAGGCACGCACAAACTCAAAGACTTCCACATACAGCCCCAGCCGAGTGGCTATGCGATCAAAGTACCCGTCTTTAGCTTCAATAAATTCCCAAATGTTGATAAGCAACTGGGGCCGGAAATGAAAAGCACCGGTGAAATGATCCGCTTTGTAGTGGATATGACCGATCCTTTCTTCCGCGAACTAGATCGCAATAGAAGCATTTACCTGACGCGCTAGCAAGGGGCTTCGCCCAAGTTGTACTTCCACCGCTTCGCAAAACGCAAAATATGCCCAAACTGATATACCCCAACCAAAGTGGTCTGGGATAACTATCGTTGAAAAACGAAGTATTTACGATAGGTTGGTAGTTCGGGCGATGCCCGAACCACTTCGTTTTGAGTATAGTATCTTTTTAGGCTACCACTTCGCTCGCCCTGTCTAAAGCCTATCCGGGCAGGCAGGCACGCTGTGCAGGGGCAAGGGTAGCCTTGTAGCGCAAGTGGAGTGGGCAGCACACTTAGTCGATGAGAAAAGGGTATTATGGCTACAGTAGGCAGTATAGCGGAGAAACACTTGGCTTTTGTCATCAAAAGCTTACCTTATTCAACAAAAACCTGCATCTTGCAACTGAAATGTATCCTTGTAGCCCTTATTAAGCGTCTCCTCTCTAAGCATTTAGGTGCCAACGGGGAGGAAAGCGTGGGGTTGTGGGAGCGTTGTAGGGCATTTTATAGTCTTCCAATGCAGGATTTACCTTCGGTGCTACTGCGTGGTCGCTACGCGTCTACTGCGTGGTGTGAAAATAGGTCGCCGCTATTTTTTTGGCTCGCAAGGCGAAACCTCGAAGAAGCCGCGAAGCGAAACGTAGGCATAGCCAAAGCTACGGCGAGGCTTTTCAACGCAGCGAGGCGGAACTACAAGGAGCAAAGCGACGCTCACCGAAGGTAAAAAGAGCAAGTCAGAATGCACACCACGCAGTAGACGCGTAGCGAAATTCTGGGTTGAAAGACTATATA
>DAINNZ010000100.1:0-14262 GCA_036735605.1 Lewinella sp.
GTGGGGGTAAGTTTTAGTGCTGCCACCCCCAACCGGATTGGGGAAATCGGTGGCCGCCTATTCGTGGCCGAAAAAGCGGAGCGGCCGGGGGTTTTAGCTAGTAGCCTATTAGGTAGCTTGGTGCAGTGGATTGTTTTTTTACTGCTTGCTTTACCGGCACTCTTGTGGATAGGCGCGGGCTTCTTGGGGCCTTCTTGGCAGCTCTTTCGTTGGGGCTTGCTGGGGATTGGGCCTCTTTTCTTAGGTTTTCTTGGGTGGTTAGGCAAGCCGCTCAGCTACCGTTTGCTGGGCTATTTGCAGCGTCGCTGGTTCTTGCCCACCGAGTCGCTACAGGCTGCGCTACAAAACGTTTGGTGGCCGCTGCTGCTAAAGGCTACGGGCTGGGCTGCCTTGCGTTTTTGTGTGTATATCATACAATTGTACTACCTTTTATACGTTTTCGGTTTAGTACTTCCTTTTTGGGAAGGCACGGCTGGTATAGCGACGATCTATCTGATACAAGCGGGTATTCCATTGCCGCCAGGTATTAATTTGCTCACTCGCGCAGAACTGGGCATCTTGCTTTGGGGGAATGACCCAAAAGTAATTGCTGCCTGTTTCATCGCTTTTGGCAGTTTGTTTGTTATTAATGTGTTGCTTCCTGCCTTAGTGGCTTATCTGCTCTTGGTTAGAAAGCTATTGCGCAATAAAAAAACAACGCAGCCTTCACCCGATTTGCCTACAATACAAACCTAAGCTACTTATATGAGACACAAATTCATCCATCTACTACTAGTTTTCGCCTTCTTCTCCTTAGGAGCTTGGCTGAATGGGCGCAGTAGTCACCCAGCTGCTTTCTTCGAGCCTAGCCTCTTAGCTACTAGCCCTTGCCACGCTGAAAACAAGGCCTTTCAGAGTGGTGAAACCATCGTTTATAAGCTTTTTTACAATTGGAACTTTGTTTGGCTTTCGGCCGGGGAGGTTACCTTTAGTGTACACGATACGGGTAATGACTACCATGTGGCCGTGAGAGGCCGTACCTACCCCAGCTATGAATGGTTCTTTAAAGTGCGGGATAATTATGAAAGTTACCTCGACAAGTCAAGCCTGCTACCAAAGCTCCACATAAAGGATGTTCAGCAAGGTGGTTATACCCGCTACGATCGCACTGTTTTCCAACAGGATAAGGGCAAGGCCATCAGTATGCGTGGCAAAACACGGGATGAACTTCAGCGCAAGGAAATCCCGTTGGAGAACTGTATGCATGATTTGATTTCTATCATCTACTACGCTCGCAATCTCGATTATCAAAGCATGCGCCCGAAGCAGGAAATACCTATCCAATTGCTCATGGATCAAGAGGTCTATAAGTTAAAAATAAAATACCTGGGTGCCGAGAACGATGTGCGAATAAAAGGTGTTGGAAAGTTCAATACCCAAAAATTTAGCCCACAACTGATCGCAGGTGAGGTGTTTAAAGAAGGGGATGAAATGACGATTTACGTCTCTAACGACGATAATAAAATTCCTCTGCTAATCGAATCTCCCGTGAGCGTGGGGAGCGTGAAAGCGGTACTCAAATCGTATAGTGGGTTACGCCATCCCTTTACCTCCCAACAATGAATAAAGCCATCTTATTTGCGGTAGCCCTCTTGCTCGCCTTTGGGCTGGGGATACTCAGCTATGCCAATTGGCAAAAAAGTAAAGAGCAGCAGCGAAGCCAGCAACAAGCCACCGTACTGCTACAGAGCGTGCGCGAGGTCTGTAAACTGGTTACGGTGGAAGGCGACCTCTCTGAACTGTATAACGAAACCATGACGCGGGAGGTGACGCTTTACTTACCGCTGCCTACCAAATTTAACTTCGATAAGCAGGCGACCATTCAGCTCACAGGTAAGGTTTTAGTGGGCTACGACCTACAAAAGGTGTCTTTAGACTTAAATGAAACGAAGCGAACGCTTACGATCTCCGGCCTGCCTGAGCCAGAAATTTTAGCTATTGAGCACGACTTACAGTACCGAAATATATCCGAAAGCTGGTTCAATGGATTTACCCCCGAAGATTATACGGCACTACAGAAAAGTGCGAAGGCTTTTTTGCGCACCAAAGCCCTAGAAAGTGAGCTACTGGATCGTGCGAAAGCCCAAGGTGTAGGCCTGCTCGGTACCATCCGACTATTGACCGAGTCGGCGGGCTTTGAATTAGTGATCCTAGAAGAAGAGCCTGCTGCGAAGGGGTAGGTTTTGTTAAAAGGGAGCTGCCCTTCCTCTTGTCTTCCTCGTCTTGCGCTACAACTTGCCTCTTGCCCCTGCGAGCGAAGCGGCAGCCCGTAAAAATACGAACAATAGGCCTTGCGCTGTTTTTTAGCCTGCTCCGCAAAGGAAATCCTTGTCTTTTAATACTACCGCAGTTCAATTCGTTCGACGGTATCGCCCATTCGGAGGGCATCCACTACTTCTTGGCCAGCGACTACGCGGCCGAAGGCGGTATAATTACCATCCAAATGCGGGGTGCCGCTGTGGGTGAAGAAGAACTGAACGCCCTCGGTGTCTCGGCCAGCGCTAGCCAAGCCTAGGATGCCCGAGCCAATCCAGTGAAAGCGAGGTGTTTCCGTGCGAAGACACCAGTCGGTAGCACCGTAGCCATCACCTCTTGGGTCGCCGCCTTGTACTACAAAATTGGGGACGACGCGATGAAAAGCTTTGCCATTGTAGAAACCTTTCTGCGCCAGGCTAAGGAAACTGCTCGTGCTAAGAGCCGCTACTTCTGGCCAGAGTGCTACATCGATATTCCCCTTGTTGGTGCGAATTCTCACCACGGGTCGCTCGCCGGCATCATCGATGACTTTCCAATTGATTGGGTTATTATAGGCTGGGGCTGGGAAGTCGGTTGTTGGTTCTTTACCGGCTAATACCTGTATGGCCTTGGTCAGTTCGCGTTGTGCTTCCAGTGCGGCTGGCATAGGTAGGGCGTCGGCCACTTGTTCGGCCCAAGATAGATCTGCTAGTAGGCCGATGTAAGGATTCCCTTTGGGAATCAAAGCCTGAGCGGCCTCGTAGATCATACCAGGGTCTTTGGTTTCGATGGCTTTTTGCAGTAGCTGTAACAGTTCCACTCTCACGCGCCGGCTGCTGAGCTTAAAGAACTCCTCAAAGTCATTTCTAGCCCCGATAGTAGCAATGGCCTTGGCCGCAGCGGTTTTCACGGCAGCCTCTTGAGCGCCAAAGCCTAATTCTTGAATGATGCGATAATTCCACGGGAACTCCGCTAAGGCGGCGATAATGGCTGCCTTTTCATAGGGATTGCTGCTTTTAAGAAAGCGCTGCTGTAGTTGGTAGTTGATGCTGCCTCGGTAGTCGGCAAAATAAAGGGGCAAATAGCGATTAGCGGCCTGATATAAGGTGTAGGTAGCTTGCCAGGAGAGGCTATCGTTTTTTGTCCAGCCCCAATAGGCCGTAGCGTCGTCGGCGATTCCTTTTTCTAGGAAGAAGTTAGCTGCTGTGGCAGCCACTAGCTCGTTGGGGTGGCGGAGTTGTTGCCTAACGGCTTCTTTGGCGGGCTCGTAGGGAAATTGCTCTAGCGCACGAATTATATTCACTTGGGCGCGCCAATCTTTTTCTTCTTGCAGGGCTTGCAAGAGTAGGGGCTGCGCACTGCTATCGGCTTGTCGCCCGATAGCAGACCAAAGGAGCAGCCGTAGATCGGGGTCGTTGGTGGTGGCGAGCTGGGCTAGCATTTCGCTGCGCTGTTCTTTAGGTAGGGGTGGGGCATAGCGCGCTAAATAAGCTAAAGCGGGGTAGCGAGCTCGCTGGGGGTAGTTGGTTCCGCTTAGGCGAAAAGCGGCTATATTAGCCTGTTCGCTGGTGATTTTACGCCGCGCAAAATAGTAAATTGCCCAGGCTTGCCCAGCTATCAAGGCTGTATCGGCAGGTAAGTAGGTCGTTACGGTGGCTAATTGTTCCAAGCGTTCTACTGGGGCTATTTTGCCGATGGCGGCTAAGATAGCCTCGTGGCTTTCTGCGAAGCCACCACTCGTGTCAGGCCTGAAGTTTGCTAATAGTGGCGCGGTCAATTGCGGGTCTCCTTGCTGCCCGATAGCATAAGCTGCGGCTGCGCGTACAAGGTCGTAGGGGTCTTGGAGCAAAGCAACTAAAGCCGTGGCCGCTTTGGGGTCTTTGAAGCTACCAAAGGCCGTGGCTGCCAAATAGCGATAATTAGGATTTTCGTGACCAAAATAAGGGACAAGGCTATCCGCCAGCCGTTGGTCTTGGAAGTCTAATATTTTACGCGAAAGCGGGTCTTTGACGTCTAAAGCGACCCCTTCATACTGCTGCTCCGTGGGTGGCACACAGCTTACTAGGAGCAACTGCCCCAGCAAAAAAGAAAGAAACCATATACATTGAAACGAACGCTTATGTGCTAAAGTCATACGCCTATTAATTAGTTTGCCCGTAAACCATTGGCAAGAATCGGTTTAAAAATCGGGTGCATTATGAATGCCACCGCTACCGAAGGGGTCGCTTTCTAAGAGGTTACCTTCCTCGTCGAAGGCCTGATCGAGGGCATTACCGCCATTGTTATACCTCGCGCAGTCTAACTCGATGCCAAGGTCTCCTTTGGGGCGATAGAAGTCTTTTTGTGTGTCCCATTGAATTCTTTCATCGGCTTGCGCACTCACTACAAAATCGCGGAAATAAGGCCGTGCCAAGTGAGCACCATAGCCATAGGTGGAGCTTCGGAACCGAATCCAGCGGTCTTTTCCACCCACCCAAGTGCCTACGACTAATTTGGGAGTAAGCCCCATAAACCAGCCATCTGTGAAGTCGTTGGTGGTACCTGTTTTACCACCTAAGGGGCCTTTCACTTGATGTAAACCACTCACACTCGCATTTTTGAGCATGTGTACCATTACATAGTTGGCTTGCGGGCTTAGTGCTCGTTTTTGCTCGGGGATATACTCATAAACGGTGCGCCCACTGCGGTCTTCAATACGCAGTAAAAAGACGGGCCGATTGAATATGCCATTGTTCGCAAAAGCTGTGTAAGCGCCGGTCATTTGCTGCACGGTTAAGTCCACAGAGCCTAGCGCAATGGATGGTGCGTCAGGGATTTCTGCTTTAGGGATGCCCATATTTTCTATCACGGTTCGCACCGGATCTGTGCTACCGAGCTCCTGCATCAAGAAAGCGGAAACAGTATTTTTTGATTGAGCAAGGCCCTGCATCAAGGTAAGCGATTGGCCCGAGTAGCTTTCAGAAGAGTTTCTGGGTGTCCAAGGCTTTTGCAAACGGAAGCTGCCATCGCCGGGGCTGATCGTTACAGGTAAGTCCATTACCCTAAAACAAGGCGACATGCCCCGCAAATCGATCGTAGTAGCGTATAAAAAAGGCTTGAAGGTGGAGCCTACCTGCCGCTTAGTAGTCACGTGGTCGAACTGAAACCATTTGAAGTGGCTACCACCCACCCAGGTGCGTACAAAACCGGTATTAGGCTCTACGGACATGGAGCCAATCTGTAGAACCATATTATGGTAGTAGATACTATCCATGGGAGACATGGTAGAATCTTTTTCCATTTTTTCATTCTCGTAGGTGAAAATACGCATTTTTACGGGCTTGTCGAACTCCTTTTTTACGGCATCTTGTAGCTTTCCCCAGGCCGTTTTGAGTTCGGCAAATTCCTTCATTTTCATAACTTGGCGGTACTGCTTCGCTAGTTCGCGGCTGATACCGAGCGGGCCGATCAGTTTATCGAGGTAGCCTGCTTCTTCGGTTTCGCGAACCATGCGTTCTACCTCCCGATCGTCGGTATTAAAAGGAAGGGAGTTCTTCTGGCTGATCTTTTCGATCGCAGGCAGCAGGTGTTTGGTACGGAGGTTTTGGTAGCGCTGGCTCTTCCTGATTTCTTTGTTCAGGGCGTTCGCTCTCACTTCCACGGCTACTTCCGTTTCGCTACTGGGGCTGGTGTAGGTCCAGGGGTCTTCATTGCGCCAATGGCGGTAAAATTCCTTCTGTAAACTAGCCATGTGCTTGCGTGCGGCCGTTTCGGCATGTTGCTGCAAGAGCGGATCGAGCGTGGTATAGATCGTGAGGCCATCTCGATAGATATCATATTTTTCGCCGTTAGCTTTTTGGTACTGGGGCTGCTTGAGTATTTCCTTTATTTGCTCGGCTAAAACCATTCGGAAGTAAGGTGCTGGACCGTCGTCGTGGCTTTGGCGAGTGTAAGTAAGGCTCAGCGGGAGCTGCCGAAGCGTATCGTAGGCAGCTTGGCTAAGCACTTTATTGCGCACCATTTGTGATAGCACTACTTCGCGCCTTTTTGTCACCCCTTCTGGGTTGCGAAGCGGGTTATACAGGGAAGCATTTTTTAACATCCCTACCAAGGCGGCTGCTTCTTGAACGGCTAGCTCATTTGGCTTTTTACCGAAGTAGTTTTCTGCTGCCGCCCGAATACCTTGAGCACCGTTGATGAAATCATAGCGATTGAGGTACATCGCAATGATTTCCTCCTTAGTGTATTTTCTTTCTAGACGCACCGCGATGATCCATTCTTTCATTTTTTGGATGATACGCAAGACGATATTTTTTGAGCCCTCGCCTCCCTCTGTAAAGAGCAATTTAGCTAGCTGCTGCGTGATCGTAGAGCCTCCGCCTGAGCCTGTTTGACCCATAATGCCCGTTTTAACAACGGCGCGACCCAGCGCGTACCAGTCAATGCCACTATGCTGATAGAAGCGCTCGTCTTCTGTTGCGATAAGAGCTTTTGGGATGTTTTCGCCTAGGTCTTGGTAATCAATCATCACCCGATTTTCGGTGTAGTAGCGGCCTAATACGCTGCCATCGCTGGCAATGACCTGCGAGGCTTCGTTGTTTTTAGGGTTTTCCAGCTCTACCACGGAGGGCAAATCGCTAAATGAAACTAAGGTGAAAGCCAAAATGATTAAACCTACACCAATAGCAGTTAGGCGCCAAACCCAGCTTACAATGCGAATTTGAGAAGCACTTAGGCCACTGAAAAGGAATTCTTTAATGCGTGTCATGCCACAAAGATAAGGTGATTAGCATTTATAAAACGTATTATCTACGCAAGCTGATATATACCGGCTTACTTATACCTGTTCGGTAGGTCATCTAACGGCTATAAGGGGCACCACGACCGCTGAAGGTAGCCGCGTAGCAAACTAACAACATAGCCAGTTTCTGTTCGTGACCAACCGCAACGAGGCTATTCAAAAGCAAGCAAGTCGCCTTCTTTCCAATAATCGGCCATCAACTGATACCCAATGGGCAGGCCCGTAGCCTTATCGGTGGTGCTAGGAATAGCAATGGCCGGCAAGCCCGCTAAATTGGCTAGCACCGTATAGACGTCGGCTAAATAGTTGGCCACTGGATTATCCGTTTGCTCCCCGATCATCCAAGGTAAACTCGGACTAACAGGCATGAAAATGAAATCGTACTCTGCTAAGATAGCTCGTAGCTGCTGCTGAATCAAGCGCCTCACTTGCTGTGCGCGAGTATAGTAAGCATCGTAAAAACCACTACTCAGTACAAAGGTGCCTAGCAGAATGCGCCGCTGCACCTCCGTGCCAAAGCCCTCACTACGGCTTTTTTTATACACTTCGTCGAGCGTTGCTGCTTCGGGGCTTCGGTAGCCGTAGCGCAGTCCATCAAAGCGACTCAAATTGCTGCTCGCCTCGGCCGTTGTGAGCACGTAGTAGGTGGGCACAACGTAGTCCAAATAATCAAAGTCCACCGGGCTTAAGGTGTGCCCTTTAGCGCGCAAAGTATCCATACAACGCAGCATTTCCGCTTTGATAACAGGGGATAAGGCGGGGCTATCCATCACAGCAGGGAAATAGGCGATCTTTTTAGGGCGCTCGTCTTTTGCTTGGCGGCTGTAGTAAGGCACCGCTTCGTTGGGCGCGGTACTGTCATACGCATCCGCGCCCGCCATCAATTCTAGTAATAGTGCTAGGTCTTGCTGGCAGTGTGCGAAAGCCCCTATCTGATCAAAAGAACTGCCGTAGGCAATCAGTCCATGCCTACTAATTCGGCCATAAGTGGGTTTCATGCCATAAACCCCACAAAAAGAAGCAGGTTGCCGCACCGATCCACCTGTGCTACTTCCTAGAGCCACCAAGCAGGTGTCTGCCTGCACACTCACCGCAGCGCCGCCGCTGCTACCGCCCGGCACCCGCCTAGGGTCGGCAGCATTGCGCGTGGGGCCGTAGTAGCTATTTTCGGTGCCCGAGCCCATCGCAAACTCGTCGCAGTTAGTTCGGCCTATCACAATGGCATCCGCTGCTAATAGCCGCTCTAAAGCCGTAGCAGAGTAGGGCGATACAAAGCCTTCCAGTATTTTTGAGCCTGCACTAACGGCATGTTGCGCGTAGCAAATCACATCTTTAATAGATACGACCACGCCGGCGAGTAGCCCCATTTTCTTGCCCGCAGCCCGATCGGCATCTTGCTGCTGTGCTACCGCCAAGGCTTCTTCGGCAAACACCTCTACGTAGATATTGAGGTGCTCCGTGGCTTGTATTTGCTGCAAATAATACTGTACCACCGCCAGGGTGCTCGTTTGCCCGGATGCGAGGGCATTTTGTAGGGCAGCAATAGAAGGAAATAGCATGGCAGTGGTTGGTTGATTTTGAATAGCTTTTGTGGTAGTTGGTACTCGCTTCGCTCACCCTGTCTAAAGCCTATACGGGTAGGTGAGCACGCTGTGTTTATACGGATTCGTTGCTCTCGCTCAGGCGGGCATAAATGCAGGGGCAAGGGTCCTCTTTGTAGCGCAAGCCTTTTCTTAGGAGGCTAAGCAGTGGCTGATCACAGCCTGAAGGGGTAGGCTATTTTGTTCGCCGCTCAGCATATCCTTGAGGCTATAAAGGCCGCTTTCGGCTTCTTGGCTACCAACCACGAGCACTTTGGGTACTTGGCGCTGGTTGGCATATTTCATCATCTTGGCCATTTTGGCTGCGCTAGGATAAATATCCGCCTCAATGCCTGCTGCGCGAATTTGCCCTAGCAGCCCAAAGGCATGGCCTAGGCTCTCTTCGTCTAAACCCAGCAAAAGTAGTTGTAGGCCTCCTACGGAATTCACCGGAAATAAGTTGAGTTCTTCTAGCACATCGTAGATTCGCTCTGCGCCGAAGCTGATGCCTACGCCGGGCATATCCTTCATGCCGAAGATGCTCGTTAAGTCGGCATACCTTCCACCGGAAGCAATGCTGCCCATCCGGATGCCCGGGTGCAACTGGGTATCTACCTCCACCTCGAAGATAGCACCTGTGTAGTAGTTCAACCCTCGGGCCAGCTTGATGTCGAACTTTTGCGCATTGTGGAAAACACTTGCCCCTGCGTTAGCCAACCCTCCTTTTTTAGCGAATAAAAGCATTTCGCGCAGCTCTGCGAGGCCTTGCTCTCCGCTGCTATTGCCCACAAGGAGGGGTTCGAGTTCCTCGAGGCTTTCTACGGCTAAAAAACGGCTGATGAGGGCTTGGGCATTTTCGTCCACGCCGCGTTCACTAAGTTCTTTTTGCACGCCCTCTAGCCCAATTTTGTCGAGCTTATCGATCGCAATAGTGATGTCCATAATACGATCTGCATAACCGCTTAGTTCCGCCATGGCCGCTAGTATTTTACGGTGGTTGTAGCGAATGACAACGCGCAGGCCCAACTCGTGAAAAACCTGATCGAAAAGCTGTAAGAACTCGGCTTCATAGAGCAAACTATCGCTACCTACCACATCGGCATCGCACTGATAAAACTCTTGGTAACGACCTTTCTGCGGCCGATCTGCTCGCCAAACGGGCTGAATGGCGTAGCGCTTAAAGGGGAAGGCTAGCTCGTTTTGGTGCATCACCACATAGCGGGCAAAGGGCACCGTGAGGTCATAACGCAGGCCTCGTTTGGCGATGGAAGGCAGCAACTGCTGGCTATTTTTTTGCGCCAGTGCATTCGCGTCGACCTTTTCTAGGAAATCGCCATTGTTGAGAATTTTAAACAGCAGTTTATCGCCTTCTTCGCCATATTTGCCGGTTAGGGTCTGTAGGTCTTCCATCGCAGGTGTTTCTATGGGCTGAAAGCCAAAGCGGCGGTAGTATTTCCGGATGAGCTCGAAAATATAATCTCGTTTATAGACCTGAGCGGGCAGGAAATCGCGCGTACCTTTAGGAATAGCTGGTTTCATACGGGGTGAACATCATTTTAAGAGGCCAAAGTTACGGTTTTGGCAGCAAACAGGCTAAAATGCGTGCAATACTTTAATTTAACATTATTTTTTTGCCGCTTACTTACTACCTTTGCCGCCTATGAAAACGTCACTCAACTGGCTACGCCAGTATATAGATATCGATCAATCGCCACAAAGTATTGGCGATTTATTAACCGGCACCGGCTTGGAGGTAGAAGGCATAGAGACCGTTGAGTCGGTAAAAGGCGGCCTCGCAGGCGTGGTGGTGGGTCAAGTGCTCACTTGCGTAAAGCACCCAGATGCAGATAAACTATCGCTCACGACGGTGGATATTGGTGCTGAAGCACCGCTGCAAATTGTTTGCGGAGCCCCTAACGTAGCCCAGGGCCAGAAAGTACTAGTTGCTACCGTAGGCACCACCCTCTACCCTACAGAAGGGGAGCCCATCAAAATGAAGAAAGGCAAAATACGAGGGGAAGTGAGTGAAGGGATGATCTGCGCCGAAGACGAGCTTGGCCTGGGGCAAAGCCATGACGGAATTTTGGTGCTGCCAGCGGCCACCCCCATCGGCACGCCTGCGGCAAAGGTCTTTTCACTAGAAAACGATTATGTCTTCGAAATAGGCCTCACCCCCAACCGATCCGATGCCACCAACCACCTAGGCGTAGCCTTCGATGTGGCAGCAGCCATGAGCGTGAATACAGGCCACCGAATTGCCGTTAAAAGGCCGGATCTTAGTGCTTTTAAGCCAGGCGCCGCATCTTGTTTACCCGTGCATATAGCCGACTCAGCAGCCTGCCCTCGCTATGCCGCCTTGATGATCGAAGACCTTCAAATAGGCCCTAGCCCCGATTGGTTGCGCAATCGTCTTCAAGCTATCGGCGTGCGTAGTATCAATAACGTCGTGGACGTTACCAACTATGTGCTGCATGAAATGGGGCAGCCACTACATGCTTTTGATGCAGATAAGATAAGTGGCGGTGGCATAAAAGTGCAAACATTAGCCGCAGCGACCCCTTTCTTGGCTTTAGATGAACAAGAAAGAAAACTCTTTGCAGAAGACCTCATGATCTGTGATGCCAACGATAAGCCACTATGTATTGCAGGTGTTTTTGGCGGCATCGATAGTGGTGTTTCGGATCAAACGACGCGTATTTTCCTAGAGTCGGCTCATTTCGAGGCGGCTTCTGTACGCCGTAGCAGCCTGAAGCATACGCTGCGTACCGATGCTGCAAGAATTTTCGAGAAAGGTAGCGATCCCAATATTTGCGTAGATGCCCTCAAAAGAGCGGCTTTGCTCTTGCAAGAAGTGGCTGGTGCCCGCGTGAGCAGTGAATTGCTGGATATTTACCCGCAGCCGGTGCAGCCGCTTCAAATCGAGGTGCGTTACCAGCGCGTACGCGAGCTAATTGGGGTGAATCTGAGTAGAGCGGAAATTCGATCCATCTTGGAAACGATGGATATGGCTTTTGTGGCCGATAGTGAAACACAATTCACCGTAGCGGTGCCCACCAACAAAAGCGATGTGACCCGCGAGGTGGATATCATAGAAGAAGTTTTGCGCATCTATGGCTTCAACAAAGTGGAGATGCCCAAGGAAATTTCTAGCTCGCTGGTGGTTGCGCCCCATCCAGATCCCTATGCTATTCGGGAATTGGTGGCCGATTTGCTGGCAGCCAACGGCTATCACGAAATGATGGCTCTGAGCCTAAGCGAAAGCCGTTACTACGGTGGTGGAGTAGAGGCCGAACGCCTCGATAAGCTGGTCTATATCAATAACACCAGCAATATCCACCTAGATATTATGCGGCCGGATATGCTTATAGGAGGCCTAGAAGCTATACTGCGTAATGCCAACCGCAAAAAACTAAATCTTCGCTTGTTTGAATTTGGAAGAACCTACCGCCTAGAGGGCGAGCAGTACCAAGAAGCGAACCATCTCACCCTCTACCTGAGCGGCCAGAAGCAATCCAACAACTGGCATGTGAAGGGCGAACAGCCCTTCAATTACTACAGCCTGAAAAGTGCTGTGGAGCTAATACTAGGCCGCTTGGGCATTAGCAACTACCGGCAGCGAGAAATCCAAAATGAAGCTTTTGCTTATGGAATGGAAGCTTACGCCGGCCCCATGACGCTGGTGAGTTTCGGGAAAGTAGCTCACCAAACCCTCGAAAAAGTGGGGGTAAAGGCAGATGTCTTCTATGCTGATTTTAACTGGGATGCCGTATTTCGTCTCCTGCCCAAAAAAAGAAGGCAGATGGAGGAACTTAATAAATTCCCTAGTGTGAAGCGGGATTTGGCCTTGGTGGTAAACAAAGATGTGAGCTACGCTGCCCTAGCAGAAGTGGCTAAAAAAGCCGAGAAAAAACTACTACAAGAGGTGGATCTGTTTGATGTATATGAAAACGAAGAACAGCTAGGGCAAGGCAAAAAGAGCTATGCTATGAGCTTCCTTTTCGAGAACAAAGAACGCACCCTTCAAGATAAAGAAGTAGATCAAGCCATAAATCGCTTGGTAGAAGCCTTTACAAAGCAACTAGGAGCAAGTATCAGGCGTTAATACAAAAACCGAAACGGATGAGCCTGTCAACACAACTAGACGGTTTTGAGCTAAAACTTCGCCAACTAGCCTCTAAGCTGGAACGCCAAGCTGCGGAAAGAGAAAGTCTGAAAGCTGAAAACAAACAGCTTAAGACCGCACTAGACCGCCAGTTAGGGGTCATTAGCGCATTGAAGGAAAAACTAGAACGCACCTCCAACCTTTCTTCCAACCCCAGAACAGTGGTAGAAGAAGTAGCAGCGGATGTGAGGGCTGGTGTATCCGAACCCCTTAAAAACGTACAAGCTGAAATCGATTTTTGCATCCAAGAAATTGATAAATGCATAATCTGGTTACAAGAAAAATAAACGCTATGGCCGCCAACGAGGAACCCAAAACCATTACGGTCGTCATCGCTGCTCGTCCTTACCCTATTCGGGTAAAGGCGGAAGAAGAAGGCGGCCTGCGTAAATTAGTGGCAGAAATCAACACGAAATTTAATGAATTTCAGGTTAAATACAGCGATCGCGATAAACAAGATTGCTTAGTAATGACACTGTTGACCTACGCCTCCGAACTCCGCGCCGCCCGCCAGGCTGCGGAAGTTGAATTAGGCGGTGAACTCACCCATCGGATCAACGAGCTAGAACGGCTCGTGGATGCGATGCTTTAAACACAAAATAATCAATGGATATTGCTACACTTGTTATAGGACTTCTCATCGGCTTAGCGATCGGCCTCGCCTATCATTTTGTAAGTCGAAAAAAAATATTAGATACGCAGCTCAAGGTCTCTACCGCAGAAGCCGATAAACTGCGGGCAGAAGCCGAAAAAGTGCTTTCCAAAGCACAATTAGACGCGCAAAAATTCATGCTTGAAGCGGAAGCAAAGCAAGAAGTTATTAAGCAGGAGAAAATCAAGGAAAGCCGTGAAAAGTTCAACCGCTACCGCGAAGAATTCAAAAAAGAAAAAGCCGAGGAACTAGTAGAGCTGAAAGAAAAACGCGAAGAGCTGAAAGCCGAGCAAGCCTCCATCCGTGAAGAGCGACAAGAACTTAAACTGCTGCGCGACGAAGTAGAAAAGGATACCGATCGAATTAAAACGAAAGAAAAACAGCTCGACGAAGACTACCACAAAAAACACGATGAACTGGATCGAGAACTAGCCACCGTGGCTGAAATGCAGCGCGACCTAGAAACCCAACATCATCGCTTTACCAAAGAGCTGGAAACAATCAGCAAATTAAGTGAAAGCGAGGCTAAAAGCCGCCTAATGGCTGATGTGGCCGCTAAATCGGAGGTGGAAGCCCTGTCTCTTAAGCAGCGCTTATTAGAAGAAGCCCGCGAAGATGCAGCCAAAGACGCTCGCAAGGTCGTCATCAACACCATACAACGGATGTGTGCCGAGATGACGATCGAGAACACCGTCTCCGTCTTTGCTCTCGATAACGATAATATCAAAGGCCAAATCATTGGCAGGGAAGGGCGTAATATTCGCGCCATCGAAGCTGCTACCGGAGCTGAATTAGTGGTGGACGATACCCCCGA